>NZ_FNWP01000003.1:0-446430 GCF_900108435.1 Methylobacterium sp. 275MFSha3.1
GGCAATCCCGCCGGCCAATCCCGCCGCTTGTCAGAAGATGGCTCAGCGCCCGGTCCACTTCCGCGGCCGGCGCCGATGAGCCGGGGTATAGAGCCGCCAATCCGGGCCGTCAACACCCTTTTTGCCGGTCGGCGCGGCGAACCACCCGTAAGCCTGGCGGTGGATGATCGCGGTCTTTCCCGCGCCGGGGCTGGCGCTCGGGAGCAGCACGCCTCAATCTCGACACGCTGGGTCGTGAGATGAGATTGCCGGGCGCGGATGTCGCCTCCGGTATGGTCGAGCCCGGCCTCAGCGCCGCGGATCCCGCGGGAACGCCCGTTCGCCATCGTCTTCTCAGGGCCTTCGAGTGAAGCGCGAGCGACTCAAGATCGGCGACGTGGCCGCCCTCCCCCCGGCACGCGGGGTGCACGAGCCTCTCGACCATCTCGGCGCGACCGCGACGCAGATCGACCGACGCGCCGTCAACCTCCGCTGGCTCTGCGCCAGCAGCCTCACTGGCCTGACCGGCGCCGGTCTGATCGCTGCGGCGCTCCACGTGTCCCTCCAGGGCGACGTCTCCTTCGCGGCCATTCCCGAGAAGGCTGCGATCATGCCCCGCCCCCAGCCGAGCGAGAGCGGCGCCAACATCGCCCGCAAGGGCGACCGGCTGGTGCGCAACCTCATGATCGCCTCGGCCAAGCAGAGCTTCAAGGCGCCGGTCACGGTCCGCCTCGGCGACCGCGAGATCATCAAAGCCAAGGCCTTCGTGCGGCTGACGACGCCCCTGTCGATGACGACGGGCGTCTACGCCGCCGAGCCGCCCCGCTTCGACCCCATGAAATTCGTCTCCGACGAGCCGCTGGAGCGCGCGCCCGACGCGTCCGCCGACGCCCCCAGCGCCGAGGTCACCGTGGTCAAGCGCGAACTCGCCGACGCTGCCGTCGACGCCAACGCGCCCGCGCTCACCGACGACGACGTCACCGCGCAGGTCGAGGAGGAGCGCCGCATCGCCGCCGAGGCAGGGCGCCGCGCCGCCATCCCGATCGCCCCGCAGATCATGCTGTCGCGGACGATCCAGCAGGGCGCGGCCGGCGACGGCGACGGCGCGGCGCCGAAGGACGCGAACCCGTTCAAGTCCATCGAGGTGCTGGTCGTCCCGGAGAACGTCACGAAGGTCGCCAAGGTCGAGCTGAAGGCCAACGAGGCGCCGCTCGTGGAGGAGCGCGATCTCGCGCTGAAGCGCGGCGAGACACTGGAGACCACGCTCAAGGCCACCGGCCTCGCGAGCGACGATGCCGTCCGCGGCATCGTCGCCGCGCTCGGGGGCAAGACCCGCACCGCTGCCCTCAACGAGGGGCAACCGATGCGCGTCCAGGTCGCCCCCGGGCCCCGTCCCGGCGATCCCCGCCAGGTGACGCGCGTGGTGCTGTACGGCGAGAACGGCATCGAGGGCATCGCGGCCCTGAACGACCGCGGCGCCTTCGTGTCGGTGGCGCCCCCCGCCGAGGAGGCCCCCTCCCCCAAGGGACAGCCTCAGGCGGAGGCCGGCGAGGACGAGGACGAGGATTCCGGCTCCGGGCCGCGCCTGTACCAGAGCCTCTACGAGACGGCGGCGCGCCACGACCTGCCGCGGGCCACGGTCGAGGACATCGTCCGCGTCTTCAGCTACGACCTCGACTTCCAGCGCCGCATCGGCAGCGGTGACGGGCTCGACGTCTTCTACAGCACCGACGACGAGGCCAGCGCCGATCGTCCGGACCTGCTCTACGCGGCGCTGACGCTCGGCGGAGAGACCCGCAAAGTCTACCGCTTCCAGTCGCCGGACGACGGCACGATCGACTACCTCGACGAGCAGGGCCGGTCGCTGAAGAAGTTCCTGCTGCGCAAGCCCATCGCCGACGGGATCATGCGCTCCGGCTTCGGTTACCGCCGTCACCCGGTGCTGGGCTACGCCAAGCTGCATACGGGCGTCGACTGGTCGAACCCGATCGGCACGCCGATCATGGCGGCCGGCAACGGCGTGGTGATCCGCGCGGAGATGACCTCGGGCTACGGCAACCGGGTCGAGCTGCAGCACGTCAACGGCTACGTGACGACCTACAACCACATGTCGCGGTTCGGCCGCGGCATCCGCGAGGGCGTCAAGGTCCGGCAGGGCCAGATCGTCGGCTATGTCGGCTCGACCGGCCTGTCGACCGGCGCGCACCTCCACTACGAGGTGATCATCAACGGTCACTTCGTCGACCCGATGAAGATCCGCGTCCCCCGCGGCCGGGAACTCGACGGGCGCCTGCTCGCCGACTTCAAGCGCCAGCGCGAGCAGATCGACGCCACCATGCAGAAGTCGAAGAGCGCCACGGCCCTCGCCCAGCGCGACGCGGCGGTCCGCTGAGGGAGCGCGCTGCCGTTCAGGCGAAGCCGAGCCGGGCGCGGACAGCCTCGGGCGTCGCGCCGGCCTGCCGGAGATCCGAGAGGGATCGCGAGCCGCGCGACTTGGCCAGCTTCTCGCCTCCGGTATCGAGCAGCAGCGCGTGGTGGCGGTAGCGCGGGACCGGCAGGCCGAGCAGGGCCTGCAGGAGCACGTGCAGGTCGGTGGCCGCCTCGAGGTCGCGGCCCCGCACCACGTGGGTGATCCCCTCCGCCGCGTCGTCGTGGACCACGGCGAGGTGGTAGCTCGTCGGCACGTCGCGCCGGGCGATCACCGCGTCCCCCCAGCGTGCCGGATCCGCCGCGACCCGGTGCGCGCCGGCCGTGTCGAAGGCGACGTAGCCGTGGGTCGGGCCGGCGCGGCGCAGGGCGGCCGCCATGTCGAGCCGCCAGGTATGCGGGTCGCCGCGGGCGATCCTGTCCGCGGCCGCCGCCCGGTCCAGGTGGCGGCAGGTGCCGGGATAGAGCGGCACGCCGTCCGGATCGCGGGGGCCGTCGCCGCCGGAGGCGACGCGTGCCCGGATCTGGCCGCGTGAACAGAAGCACGGATAGGCGAGCCCGCTCGCGATCAGCCCGTCGAGGGCGGTCCGGTAGGCCGCCATGTGCCGGGACTGGCGCCGCACCGGTTCGGGATAGGTCAGCCCGAGCCAGGCGAGGTCGGTGACGATCCCGTCGACGAAGTCCGGCTTCGAGCGCGCGGGATCGATGTCCTCGATCCGCAGGCGGCAGACGCCCCCCATCCGGGCGGCGAGGTCCGCGTTGAGCAGCGCCGAGTAGGCGTGGCCGAGGTGCAGCCGCCCGTTCGGGCTCGGCGCGAAGCGCAGCACCGGAGCCGCGGCGGTCACGGACCGGTCCGGCAGATCACCCGTCCCGGCGGGTCACGCACTGCGGCGCGCCGGGCTGGCAGGCGATCCCGGGCAGCGAGCAGGCCGGTCCCTCCGCCAGGCGGCGGCAGACCTTGCAGCCGTCGGTCCACTCGAGGCAGGCCGGATCGTCGGCCGCCGACACCGCCGGCGACGCGTGCCGCGCCGGCGCCAGGGCGCCGATGAGCACGGTGGCGATCACGAGGATCGCGATGCCCCAGGCGGCAAGCGCGCCGCTCGACGAGCGCGGTGCGGGCGACGGAGGGCTGACGGTCGACATGGGCCTCCTGTTGGCGCGGGACCCGCCCGCCTGTCAACGCGCGCTCAGGCGGCCCGCGCGGATCGGCGCTCCAGCAGCGGCGGGAGCAGCTTCAGATTCAGCGGCTTGGCCAGGAACCCGTCGAAGCCGGCCGCCCGGGCGGCGACCTCGTCCTCCCGGCCGGCATTCGCGGTCAGCGCGACGAGGTGGAGGCGGTCCGCGCCGCCCGCTTCGGCGGCGCGGATCCGCCGGGCGGTCTCGTGCCCGTCGAGGCGGGGCATCCGCACGTCGATCAGCGCGAGGTCGAAGGGGCCGTCCGTCTCCAGCCGCGCGAGGGCCTCGAGGCCGTCGACGGCGTGGACCACCGTGGCGCCGAGGCGCTCCAGGGCCCGGGTCGCCAGCAGGGCGTTGATCGGGTTGTCCTCGGCCAGCAGGATCCGCAGGCTGGAGCCGACGCACGCCGGCTCCGCCGCCGGCGCGGCCGCGGCCTCGACCGGGCCCGTCGACGCGAGCAGGCGCTCGAACAGGGAGCGCGGCCGGACAGGCTTGATCAGGTAGCCGTCGAAGCCCGCCGCGCCGGGGGACCCGAAGCCGCGCCGGTCGAACGGCGAGAGCAGCACGAGGCTGGTGCGGACCCCGCAGGCGCGGGCCGCGTCGGCGATCTGGCGCACCGCCGCGTCGCCCAGTGCCCGGTCGGCCAGCACCGCGTCGAAGGCCGCGCCCGACAGGGCGTCGAGGCCCGATTCCAGGCTGTCGACGATCACGGTGGCGGCCCCGGCCCGGGACAGGCTGCGGGCGAGGTACGGGGCCTGGAACGGCGAGTCGGCGACGATCAGGCAGCGCCGCGGGGCGAGCGTCGGCAGCGGCGCGCGCCCGCCATCCTCGGCCGCCGCGACCTCGGCGAGCGGCAGCAGGACCCGGAAGGTCGAGCCCCGGCCGAGGCGCGAATCCGCCTCGATCCGCCCGCCCATGCGGGTCACGAGCCGCCGCGTGATGGCGAGGCCCAGCCCGGTGCCCTCGTGGCTGCGGCTCGCGCTGCCGTCGCCCTGCTCGAACTCCTCGAACAGGATCGGCAGCCGCTCCTCCGGGATCCCCGGGCCGGTATCCGCCACGGCGAGCACGACCTCGCCGCCGGTCCCGGCCCGCGCGAAGCTCAGGCTGACGCCGACGCCGCCGCGCTCGGTGAACTTGATGGCGTTGCCGGCGAGGTTGATCAGGATCTGCCGCACCCGGTCGGCGTCGCCCAGGATCGCGGCCGGGAAGTCCTCGGCCACGTCGAGGGCGATCTCGATGCCCTTGTCCTGGGCGCGGGGCGCCAGCAGCTCGACGACCCCCTCGGAGAGGGCCGGCAGGTCGAAGGGCTCGGCCGCGAGGTCGAGGCGCCCGGCCTCGATCCGCGAGAAGTCGAGGACCCCGTCGATCAGGCCGAGCAGCGCCTGGCCGCTGGTGCGCACCGCCTCCACGTAGGTGCGCTGCTCGGGGTTCAACGCGGTCCCGAGCACGAGGTCGGCCATGCCCAGGATGCCGTTGAGCGGCGTCCGCATCTCGTGGCTCACGGTCGCCAGGAAGCGGGATTTGGCGACGCTCGCCGCCTCGGCGCGCTCCAGGGCCGCGTCGCGGCTGCGGATCGCCTCGACCCGCGCGGTCACGTCCCGGCCCGCGCGCAGCCAGTGCGTCGCGTCGCCGTGCGCCACCGGCATCTCCACGAAGGCGAACCAGCGCGCCCGCCCGTCCGCCGTCCGGACCTGCGCCTCCAGGCGGCGGACCCCGTCCGGCCCGATCTCCACGGCGTTCCGGTCGAGGATCTCGAGATCGTCCTGGGAGCCGATCAGCGCGATCGGCTCGCGGCCGAGGAGGCGGGCGAAATCCTCGTTGGCGTAGGTGATGCGCCCGCGGGCATCCCGCTGGACGATGATCTCGGTGGTGGCGGCCACCAGGGCCCGGTAGCGGTCCTCGCTCTCGCTGATCCGCCAGAGGCGGTCCTGCAGCCGCTCGGCCTCGCGCTCGGCGCGGCGCGTTCCGAGCCGGCGCCAGAGGCCGAAGGCCAGTGCGGCCGCGGTCAGGAGCGCCAGGACAGGCGCCAGCGTGTCGATCATTCCGGCCTCCCCGGCATCGGGCCGGTCCGCTGCAGGATCGCAGCCGAAGCTGAAGGCGGCGTTGGGAAAGGCCCTTAACCGCCGGTTGCGGACTTCGCGGAGTCCGCGGCGGAATCCGCGGCGGAGTCCGCGACGCGGCGCGGGATCAACGGTACCGTGCGGTGATCCGAGAAGCGGCTCGCGAGTTGCCTGCCAGGACGCAGGTCCGGACGGAGACGGTACATGCCCGGTGAGCACTACGACGTCATCATTGTCGGGTCCGGTCCCGGCGGCGGCACGATGGCGTGGCGCCTCGCCCAGACCGGCAAGCGCATCCTGCTGATCGAGCGCGGCGACTACCTGCTGCGCGAGCCGCGGAACTGGGACAGTCAGGCGGTGATCGTCGACGGCTACTACCAGGCCAAGGAGACATGGTACTCCTCCGACGGCAAGAATTTCCACCCGGGCCTGCACTATTACGTCGGCGGGAACTCGAAGTTCTACGGCTCGATCCTCTTCCGCCTCCGCGAGAAGGACTTCGCCGAGATCCGCCACCAGGACGGCGTCGCGCCGGCCTGGCCGGTCGGGTACGACGTCTTCGAGCCGTACTACCAGGCGGCCGAGGAGCTGTTCCACGTTCACGGCCTGCGCGGCGAGGACCCGACCGAGCCCTGGTCGACCAAGCCCTACGCCCATCCGCCGGTGGCGCACGAGCCGCGGATCCAGGAGCTGTTCGACAACCTGAAGCGGGCCGGCCACCACCCGTTCCACCTGCCGGTGGGCGTGCGGCTGGTGGAGAAGGACGGCCGCGCGGTGCCGACCTCGCCCTGCATCAAGTGCGAGTCGTTCGACGGCTTCCCCTGCCCCACCAACGGCAAGTCGGACGCGCAGACCATGGTGGTCGACCCCGCCCTGCGCGACTGCCCGAACCTGACGCTGCTCACCCGCACCTACGTCGAGCGCCTCGTCACCGACGCCTCCGGCCGCACCGTCACGGGCGTCGTCGGGAACCGCGACGGCGCGCCGTTCGAGGCCTCGGCCGACATCGTGGTGGTGGCCTGCGGCGCCCTCTCCTCGGCGCTGCTGCTGCTGCGCTCGGCCAGCGACCGCCACCCGAACGGCCTCGCCAACGGGTCGGATCAGGTCGGGCGCAACTACATGCGCCACAACAACTCGACGGTGCTGGCGATCTCGAAGGTCCCGAACCCGACCCGGTTCCAGAAGACGCTCGGCCTCAACGACTTCTACTTCGGCGATCCGGACCCGAAGGATGGCTGGGACTTCCCGCTCGGCCACATCCAGATGGTCGGCAAGTCGGACGGCGCCCAGATCCACGGCGAGGGCCTGCCCGGCTTCCTGCAATGGTTCCCCGACAAGCCGTTCGATTGGATCGCCAAGCACTCCGTCGACTTCTGGCTGACCTCCGAGGACGTGCCGCTGCCGCAGAACCGGATCTTCTACAAGGGCGGCAAGGTCCATCTCGACCTCACCGAGACGAACGTCGAGGCGCACAAGCGGCTCCGGCACAAGCTGCGCGAGATCTGCAGCTTCACCGACATCCACCCGCACCTGTTCGACCGCTCGCTCTACCTGGGCAAGAACGTCCCGATCGGCGGGACGGCCCACCAGGCGGGGACCCTGCGGTTCGGCGCGGATCCGAGGACGTCGGTGCTCGACACCAACTGCAAGGCGCACGAGCTGGACAACCTCTACGTGACCGACGCCAGCTTCTTCCCGTCGATCGGCGCCGTGAACCCGACGTTGACCATCATCGCCAACGCCCTGCGGGTCGCCGATCATCTCGTCGCCCGGATGGGCGCCCGGGACGCGATCGCGCCGCCCCGGCTGTTCGACCACACCGAGCCGCGCGAGCCGCTGCCGGCCTGAGGACCGGCGGGGCGCGAACCATCGCTCTCCCCGGCTCGTCCCGAGGTGCCGGCACCGGACACGCGTGATCGTCCCCGCGCGCCGACTGGCGCCGGGGGCATGGCCCGGGAGGCGAGCACGAGGGACGCGGGACGCCGCGGGAACCCAGGTGTCGGCCAAGTACGCGCGGGATCCGATCCCCGCGGCGCCCCGCGGCATCGACCGGGCATGGTCCCCGGCCGGTGCCGTCTGTCTCGTCGCGGCGTCTCCGACGTCCCGGTCCTGCGACTCCCCGTTAGCGGTCTCGGTCGAGGTGCGCGCACGCCGTGCCCGCACCTCCGGAACCCGCATCGGCGCCGTGGCCTTCCAGCCGTTCCCCGCCTCGTAGTGGGCGGGTCCGCAGGTCGCTCAGGGTCGGCCCAGAGGCGGGTCGGCGCGGGGGCATTTCCTCACCCCGCCGGGCACAGTGCCGCCCGGTCTCACGCCCGCGTCCGAGGCACGCCCCGCACCGGTCCGTCGCCCGGGGCGATGGCGGCTGAGAGCCACCGACGCGGGCGCCGCCCCGTCCCCGGACCCGCACGGTCAGCCACCGGGCGGGCCCCCGAAGGACGGCCCGGGATCGCTCCCGGGCCGCCGCGGACAGGTGCGGTCATGAAGCACAAAATAGGAACATTGTCAAGGCAAACTGAGCCGCGCAGCGCGGTCGACGCGCGCCTCTCCGTCATCGCGAGCGCAGCGAAGCGACCCAGGGTCGCGCAACATCGGCAGGCGTCGCGCTGCTGGATTGCTTCGCTCCGCTCGCAAGGACGTCGGTGCCGAAGACTCATCGGCCGCGGGCACTGTCACATGGGCCGAGCCCTGCCGTCACTCCGGGACGCCGCGGCGCGACTTCGGGATGATGGGCAAGCCGTCGCATCTGCTATGTCAGCACTCCGATCCTCCACCGAACGCGACGCCCGTGGCCATCGACCATATCGATCTCAGCCGGATCGACCTGAACCTGCTGGTCGCCCTCGACGCGCTGCTCGACGAGCGCAGCGTCACGCGGGCCGCCGCACGGGTCGGGATCGGCCAGTCAGCGATGAGCTCGAGCCTCGCCCGCCTGCGCCGCCTGTTCGACGACGAGCTCCTGACCCGGGCGCCGGACGGGATGCGGCCGACGCCCCGCGCCCGCAAGATCGCCGAGCCGCTGCGCGCCACCCTCCGGCAGGTGCAGGCGCTGGTGCACCGGGAGGAGCGGTTCGATCCGGCCACCGTCGCGCGCACCTTCACGGTGAGCCTGCCCGACAGCGTCGAGGCGCTGCTCGGGCCGCGGCTGATCGCGCAGCTCCGCCGGGACGCGCCCGGCATCCGGCTGCTGCTGCGCTCGGTCGACCGGACCCGGATCCTCGACGAGCTCGACGCCGACCGAGTCGACCTCGCCATCGGCCTGTTCTCGGAGGGGCAGCTCCACCACAAGCAGCGCCTCCTCTACCGGGACAGCTACGTGGTGCTGTTCAACGCCGCCCTGATCGGCCTGGAGCCGCCGATCGGGCTCGACGATTACCTGCGCTTCCCCCACGTGCTGACGTCCCTGCGCGAGACCGCCCACGGGGTCGTCGACGACGCCCTCGCGCTGATCGGGCGCTCGCGCACCCTGGCGGTGACGACCCCGCGCTTCCTCGTGGTCCCGTTCATGGTCCGCGCGGCGCCGGTGATCGCCACGATGCACGCCCGGCTCGCCACCTCCTTCGCCAGTGCCCTGGCGCTGAGCGTCAGCCCCGTGCCGGTGCCCCTCGACGACGTGCCCGTGTCGATGCTGTGGCACGCCTCCTACGACCACGACCCGGCCCACCGCTGGCTGCGGGACCTCCTGGTCCGGCTGGCCCACGAGCCGCCGGCGCCGGGCATCATCTGATACGCTTTCCGCTTGAACGCGACGGTCGAGGCATTCCGTGCCGTCCTCACTTCGCTCCGCTCGCGAGGACGGACGTGCGGACGGCATCGACCGGCCGCGAGCAGACCGCACCGTCACAGGCACGGATCGTCCGCGGCCTCCAGGCGGCCGCTCGCGATCGCCGCGCGGAACAGGGCGAAGTCGGCCGCATTGCGCTCCGCGTAGGCCGCGGCCCAGTCGGCGATCGCCCCGCTCAGGTCGTGGTGCTTGCCGCTGCCGCAATAGCCGGCGATCGCCGCCGCGTCGCCGGTCCGCGCGTGGGCGCGCGCCAGCAGCGTCCCGTAGGCGTACGAGAAGGTCAGGAGCGGCGCGCCGGACATCCGCGCCAGCGGGATCGCGCCCTTCAGGTTCTTCATCTGGCGCACGTAGAACGGGCGGCCCGCGATGCTGGTCCAGCCGAGCAGCGGGTCGCCCACCGCCTGGAGCAGGCGCTGGCCGTAGATCACCCGCTCGCCCTCGTGCCCGGAGAACGGCGCCGGCACGCCCGGCAGGTACGGCGCGTGCGCCGGTCGGACCGCCTCCTTGACCTGCAGGAAGAGCGCGTCGGCGTCGGAATTGCCGAACAGCAGGGCGAGGTAGGCCCGGGTCCCGACGCTGCCGACGCCGACGACGCGGTGGGCGACGTCGACCACGTGGTAGCGATCGAGCATGAAGCGCCGCTCCCGCGGCAGGGTCTCGGCGTAGCGCTCCAGGCCGGTGACGACGCCCTCGCGGGTCGCCGCGTCCACGGGCGTCAGGATCGGCGCGTCGGTCTGCAATTGCCAGGTGCCGTCGGTGCGCCGCTCGGCCACCTGGGCGAGCAGGCTGCGGTTGTTGCGACGCCGCGCCTTGTCAACCGCCCGGCGGACCACGGCCCGGGCCTCCGCGTTCATCTGCAGCCCGGCGATGTGCGGGCCGTCGGCGCGGGTCGTCTGGTACCAGACGTCGAGGGAGCCCTGCGGCGCGAGGCGCCGCATCGTGTGCTGGTAGCCGGAGACCGCCTCCATGACGGCCGCGCGCCGCTCGGCCGCCGGCACGCCGGCGTCGTCCGTGGCGACCGCCAGCCCGGCCGCGAGGCGCTTGAGGTCCCACTCCCACGGGCCGATCGTGACCTCGTCGAAATCGTTGAGGTCGAGGACGATGTCGCGCTGCGGCGTGCCGAACAGGCCGAAATTGTCGGTGTGCGCGTCGCCGTTCATCACGACGTCGATGCCGCTGCGCGGCCCGCGCGACAGGTCCCAGGCCATGACGTGCGCGGCCCCGCGCAGGAACGCGAAGGGCGAGCTCGCCATCCGGGCGACCCGCAGCGGGATCAGGTGCGGCTGGCGGCCCGCGTGGGCGGCCTCGATCAGGGCGACCGGGTCGGGCCGGTCGGGATCGGAAGCCAGCGCGGCCTGGCCCGCGTGGGGCACCTCGGCGCGCAGCCGCTTGCCGGCCCTGCGCCGCTTGTCCCAGGCCTCGACGCCCGCGCGGAGGTCGATCCGCGGGAAATCGGCGACCGGTGCCAGCACCGAGTCCACGGCCGGGGCATCCGCATCCCGGTCCCCCGGCGGCACGGTCTTGTCGCTCTCGATGCGATCCATCGCTGTCCCATCGCGGCAGCCGGGTCGGCCCCGCCGGTGCGCTCGACCGGCCCGAAGCCGGGGCGGCGGACCGCACGTTAGCATCCGGCCGGCTCTGTGACGTCACGGGCCCGGACGGCCCTTGACCACCCTACAGGGGGGCCCTCTAACGAACCGAGTATTCGGGGGGTGTTCCTCCGTCTCGTGTCGTTCACGGCCTCGCGATCACAGTGCCGGAATCGACCCGGACGGCCGGGGAACACCGTTACATCAGCGAGACGTCGCATGCCCAAAGGTTCAGATCTCCTCGTCGCGGCCCTCGAGAACGAGGGCGTCGACCGCATCTTCGGGATTCCCGGGGAGGAGAACCTCGACGTCGTCGAATCTCTGCGCAACTCCAAGATCGAGCTGGTCCTGACCCGCCACGAGCAGGCGGCGAGCTTCATGGCCGCCACCCACGGCCGGCTCACCGGCCGCCCCGGCGTCTGCCTCTCGACGCTCGGCCCGGGCGCCCTGAACTTCTCCACCGGCGCGGCCTACGCCCATCTCGGCGCCATGCCGATGATCATCATCACCGGCCAGAAGGGCATCCTGTCCTCGCGCCAGGCCAAGTTCCAGATCGTCGACGTGATCTCGTCGATGAAGCCGATCACCAAGATGGCCCGGCAGATCGTCTCGGCCTCCTCGATCCCCACCATCGTGCGCGACGCCTTCCGGGTCGCCACCGAGGAGCGCCCCGGCCCGGTGCTGCTGGAGCTGCCCGAGGACATCGCCTCCGAGGAGGCCGAGGCCGACCTCGTCCCCTCGCACCCGATCGACATCCCGGTCGCGCATCCGACCGCGATCGCGCGCGCCGCGGACATGATCCTGAAGGCCAAGCGCCCGCTGATCATGCTGGGCGCCGCCGCGAGCCGCCCCCGCGCCACCGGCGAGCTCGGCGGCTTCGTGCAGCGCACCGGCATCCCGTTCTTCACCACCCAGATGGGCAAGGGCACGGTGGCGGGCGGGACCGACCTCTACATGGGCACCGCGGCCCTCTCCGAGCGCGACTACGTCCACGAGGCGATCGACAAGGCCGACCTGATCATCGCCATCGGCCACGACACGATCGAGAAGCCGCCCTTCTTCATGGGCCAAGCCGACCAGAAGGTCGTCCACATCGGCTACATGCCGGCCAACGTCGAGCAGGTGTACTATCCGGATGCCGAGGTGGTCGGCGACCTTGGGCCGACGCTGAAGCTGCTGGCCGACAAGCTCGACGGCAAGCTCCCGAACGCGGGCGCGCTGCTGCACCTGCGCGAGCACATCCTCGGCCACATCGCCGATCGGGCCGGCGAGGACCGCTTCCCGGTGACGCCGCAGCGCCTCGTGCGCGACGTGCGCCGGGTGATCCCGGAGGACGGGATCGTGTGCCTCGACAACGGCATGTACAAGATCTGGTTCGCCCGGAACTACCGCACCTACGTCGCCAACACGCTGCTCCTCGACAACGCGCTGGCCACGATGGGCGCGGGCCTGCCCTCGGCCATGATGGCGGCGATGCTCTACCCGAAGCGGCGCGTGATGGCCGTCTGCGGCGACGGCGGGTTCATGATGAACAGCCAGGAGATGGAGACCGCCGTCCGGCTGAAGCTCAACCTCGTGGTGCTGGTGCTCGACGACTCGGCCTACGGGATGATCCGCTGGAAGCAGGCGGTCGACAAGTTCGCCGATTACGGCATGACCTTCAGCAACCCGGACTTCGTCCTCTACGCCAAGTCGTACGGGGCGACCGGCCACCGGGTCGAGTCGGTCAACGACCTCGTGCCGACGCTGGACCGGGCCTTCGCGGCGGGCGGGGTGCACCTCGTGGCGGTGCCGATCGACTACTCGGAGAACACCCGCGTGCTGGTCGACGAGCTGCGCGCCAAGGTGAAGGATTTCGAGCCGGCCGAGTGAGGCCGGTTTCGCAGATGGTCGGCACGCAAGACAGGGCAGCGCGATGAACCCGTTCACCTTCCAGACCACGCCGAACGTGCTGTTCGAGGCCGGCGCCGCGAAGAAGCTGCCCGAGATCGTCGGCAGCTTCGGGGCCAAGCGCGTCCTCCTCGTCACCGACAAGGGCGTGCGCGGCGCCGGCCTCACCCAGGCCGCCGAGGCGGCGCTGGCGGAAGCCGGCGTCACCCTCGACGTCTACGAGGACGTGGTCGCCGACCCGCCCTCGACGGTGATCGAGGCGGCGGCCAAGCGCGCCCGCGAGCTCGGGACCGACCTCGTTCTGTCGATCGGCGGCGGCTCGGCGCTCGATACCGCCAAGCTCGTGGCCTACCTCGCCAAGTCCGACGAGCCGCTCGACGCGATCTACGGTGTCGGCCTCGCCAAGGGCGACCGCCTGCCGCTGATCCTGGTGCCGACCACGGCCGGCACCGGCTCGGAGGTGACGCCGATCTCGATCGTCACGACGCCGACCACCGAGAAGAAGGGCGTCGTCGCCCCGAAGCTCCTGCCCGACTGGGCGGTGCTCGACCCGGAGCTGACGCTCGGCCTGCCGTCGCACGTCACCGCGGCGACCGGCATCGACGCCATGGTCCACGCCATCGAGGCCTTCACCAGCAAGAACAAGAAGAACCCGATCTCCGACCAGCTCGCCAAGCAGGCCCTGGCGCTGCTCTCGGCCAACATCCGGACCGCCTGCACGGACGGGAAGAACCTCGAGGCGCGCTCCGGCATGCTGCTCGGCTCGATGCTCGCCGGCATGGCCTTCGCCAACGCGCCGGTGGCGGCGGTGCACGCCCTCGCCTACCCGGTCGGCGCGATCTTCCACGTGCCGCACGGGCTCTCGAACGCCCTGGTGCTGATGGGGGTGATGCGCTTCAACCTCTCGCATGCTGAAGGACTCTACGCGGAGCTCGCGCCGATCCTCGACCCCGCGGCCGCCGACCTGCCGCGGTCCGAGGCCGCCAAGCGCTTCGTGGAGAGCCTCGACGCGATCTGCTGCGACTGCAAGGTGCCGGCCTCGCTCGCCGAGGTCGGTGTCGCCCGGCAGGACCTGGAGCGCATGGCCACCGACGCGATGAAGCAGACGCGGCTCCTCGTGAACAACCCGCGCGAGGTCACCTACGACGACGCCTTCGCGATCTACGCGGAAGCCCTCGGGGAAGCGCGACCGGCCGCGTGAGCGCGGGTCGCCGGCTCCGTCATCGCGAGCGCAGCGAAGCGACCCAGGGAGACGCGCCGTCGTTGAGCATGGCGCTGCTGGATCGCTTCGCTCCGCTCGCGAGGGCGGGGGCGACGGTTTCAGCCTCGGGGCTGTGAGGAGAGACGCCAGCATGGACCAGTTCGACGCGTTCCGGGCGATGAGCGAGTTCTGGACGCGGGCCGGCGCGGGCTTCTTCACCCCGGGCGCCGGGCAGTCCGCGCCCGGGTTCGGCTGGCCGACCTTCCCGGGCGGCGACCTCGCGGATCTCGCCGCGGCGCAGGCCAAGCTGACCGAGGCCTGGACCGCCGCCAGCGCCCTCTCGCAGACGCTGACGCGCTCGCTCCAGGGCGGCCCCGGCGCACCGGACCCGACGGCCGGAGCGGTGCTCGCCCGGATCTTCGATCCGCAGGCCTGGCTCGGCGGCTCGGCCGAGTTCGACGCCGCCCTCACCCGCATGGCCGAGGGGCCGCAACTCGCCGACCTGTGGCAGACCGAGCGGCGCTACGCGGCGCTGTTCACCGCCTGGGCGAGCCTGCGGCGGGCGCAGAGCGAGCATCAGGCCGTGATGCTGCAGGCTTGGACGAGGGCGGCCGGGACCTTCGCGAAGGAGGCCAATGCCCGCGCCGAAAACGGCGAGAGCTTCGCCTCCGCCCGCGAGATGATGAGCCGGTGGATCGAGACCGCCAACGCGGTCCTCCTGGAGGTCCAGCGCTCCGACGCGTTCCTGGCCTCGCAGCGGGCGGTCCTGCGGGCCTCCACGGACCTCCGGCTCGCCCAGCAGGACGTCGCGGCCTTCCTGTCCGAGATCTACGGCCAGCCGACCCGGGCCGAGCTCGACGACGTCCACAAGAGCCTGACCGAGCTGCGCCGGGAAGTCCGGGCGCTCCGCCGCGAGCGTCGGCAGGCCGGCAAGACCGCGAGAGCCGGCGGTTCACGGGTCGGGGAGGACGCCCATGGCTGATCAGGAGAAGCCGAAGGGGCCGGCCGCCCCGCTGAATCTCACCCCGGCCGCGTTGTTGGCCGAGGTCGGCACCCTCGGCCGCCGCATCAGCGAGGGCGCCAGGCTGTTCGCCGATGTCAGCGACGCCGATGTCGAGATCGCCACCACGCCGAAGGACCTGGTCTGGAGCCAGGACAAGGTCAGCCTCTACCGCTACCGGCCGCTCGCCGAGAGCAAGGGCCTGCCGCCGGTGCTGATCGTCTACGGCCTGATCGGCCGCTACACGATGGCCGACCTTCAGGAGGACCGCTCGCTCGTCCGCAATCTCCTGAATCTCGGCCTCGACCTCTACGTCGTCGACTGGGGCAATCCGGGCCGGGCCGACCGCTACGTCACCATCGACGACTACGTGGACGGCTACCTCGCCGAGTGCGTCGCCTTCATCCAGGAGGCGGCCGGGCGGGATAAGGTCAGCCTGCTCGGCATCTGCGAGGGCGGCGTCTTCACCACCTGCTACGCGGCGCTCTACCCCGAGACCGTCAACGCGATGGTGCTGACCATCACGCCGATCGATTTCCACGCCGACACGCGGGAGAACCGGGCCGGCCACGGCTTCATCAACGTCTGGACCCGGTCGCTCACGCCCGAGGACGTGGACCGGCTGATCGAGGCGCAGGGCTCCCTGCCCGGCGCCTTCATGGGCTCCGTGTTCTCGATGATGACGCCGATGCGCACCATGACGAAGTACAACCTCGACCTGCTTGACGCCCTCGACGACAAGAAGAAGTTCCTGAACTTCCTCCGCATGGAGAAGTGGATCGCCGACCGTCCGGACCATCCCGGCGAGGCCGCCAAGCAGTGGCTGAAGGACCTCTACCAGGACAACAAGCTGGTCGAGAGCGCCTTCGAGCTCGGCGGCCGGCGGGTGGACCTGAAGGCCATCACCTGCCCGGTGCTGAACGTCTTCGCTCAGGACGACCACATCATCCCGCCGGCCACCTCGCAGGCGCTGAAGGACAGGATCGGCACCACCGACTACACCGAGATGGGGCTGCCCGGCGGCCATGTCGGCGTCTTCGTCGGCGGCAAGGCACAGAAGCTGCTGGGCTCCGGCATCGCCGACTGGCTCGGCAAGCGGGGATAACGTGCAGGCTCGGGGGAGTGCCGCATGGGCAGCCTGAAGAACAAGATCGTCAGCGCCGACGAGGCCGCCGCCATCCTGCAGGACGGCGACATGGTCGCGGTCTCGGGCTTCGTCGGGATCGGCACGCCCGACGAGCTGATCCTGGCGCTCGCCCGCCGCTTCGAATCCGGCAACGGCCCGCACGGGATCGGCCTGATGTTCGCCGCCGCCCCCGGCGACGGCAAGGAGCGCGGCCTCAACAAGCTCGCGATCCCGGGCCTCGTACGCCGCGTCGTCGGCGGCCACTGGGCGCTCGTGCCGAAGCTCGGCGCCATGGCGGTGGCGGGCGAGATCGAGGCCTACAACCTGCCGCTCGGCGTGGTCTCGCACCTCTACCGCGAGATCGCCGCCCACACGCCGGGCCACATCACCAAGGTGGGCCTGCGCACCTTCGTCGACCCCCGTCTGGAGGGCGGCAAGCTCAACGCCGTCACGAAGGAGGACCTCGTCAGCGTGGTCGAGCTCGGCGGCGAATCCTGGCTCCACTACAAGGCCTTCCCGGTCAACGTCGCGCTGATCCGCGGCACCACGGCCGACCCGGCCGGCAACATCACCATGGAGCGCGAGGCGCTCACCCTCGACAACCTCGCCGCCGCCATGGCGGCGAAGAACTCGGGCGGCTTCGTGATCGCCCAGGTCGAGCGGCTCGCCGAGGCCGGCTCCCTCAACCCGCGCGAGGTGCAGGTGCCCGGCGTGCTGGTCGATTGCGTGGTGCTGAGCACGCCCGAGAACCACCGCCAGACCTACGGCACGCCCTACAACCACGCCTTCACGGGCCGCCAGCGCGTGCCGCTCGACCGGATCGCCCCGATGGCGCTCGACACCCGCAAGGTCATCGCCCGCCGCTGCGCCTTCGAGCTGCCGCCCGGCGGTGTGGTCAATCTCGGCATCGGCATGCCCGAGGGCGTCGCGGCGGTCGCCGCCGAGGAGCGGGTGCTCAAGTACCTGACGCTCACCGCCGAGCCGGGCGTGATCGGCGGCCTGCCGCAGGGCGGCCTGGATTTCGGCGCCGCCCTGAACCCGGCCGCGGTGCTGCATCAGAACCAGCAGTTCGATTTCTACGACGGCGGCGGCCTCGATCTCGCATGCCTGGGCCTCGCCCAGTGCGACGCCGAGGGCAACGTCAACGTCAGCCGGTTCGGCAAGAAGCTCGCGGGCGCGGGCGGGTTCATCAACATCTCGCAGAACGCCAAGAGCCTCGTCTTCGCCGGCACCTTCACGGCCGACGGCCTCAAGGTGGCCGTGGAGGACGGCGGCATCCGGATCCTCAGCGAGGGCCGCTCGCGGAAATTCATCGCCGCGGTCGAGCAGGTGACGTTCTCGGGGGCCTACGCGGCCGAGCGCGGCCAGCCGGTGCTCTACGTGACCGAGCGCTGCGTGTTCCGGCGGACCCGGGCCGGCATGGAGCTGGTCGAGGTCGCGCCGGGCATCGACATCGCGCGCGACATCCTCGGGCAGATGGGCTTCACCCCGATCGTGCAGGATCCGCAGCCGATGGATCCGCGCCTGTTCCGCGAGTCCGTGATGGCGCTGGAACCCTGGCTGCTGGGCCTCTCGCTGTCGGAGCGGATCAGCTACGACCCGGAGCGCAACATCCTGTTCTCAAACCTCGAGGGCTTCCAGGTCCGGACCATCGACGACGTCGAGCTGGTGCGCCGCGAATACGAGCGCGCCTGCCAGGAGATCGGCAGGAAGGTCCACCTGATCGCCAATTACGACGGGTTCGAGATCGACCCGACGGTGAGCGACGCCTACTTCTCGGCGATCGCCTATCTCGAAAACCGCTATTACGAGACCGCGTCCCGGTATACCACGAGCGCGTTCTTGCGATTGAAACTCGGCGCCTCGTTGGCGAGCCGCGACCTGGCTCCCCATGTCTTCGAGACAAAAGCCGAGGCGCAGGCGAGGAATACGGCCCAGAGCGTGCCTCTCAAGCCGCGGCCCGGCATGTCCCAGCCCGACATGCCGCGGCCGCCGAAGGAACCGTTGGATGCCTGAGTTCGAGACCCCCTCCCTGAAGGACCGCGCCCTGCTGGTCGATGCCTGCCTGATCGGCGGCGCATGGTCGAAGGCCGGTTCCGGTAGCATCGACGTCACCAACCCGGCGACCGGCGCGCTGATCGCCAAGGTGCCGAATGCCGGCGCCGACGAGACCCGGCAGGCGATCAAGGCGGCGCACGAGGCCTACCCGGCGTGGCGCGCCAAGACCGCCAACGAGCGCGCCGTGCTGCTGCGCAAGCTCGCGGCGCTCGTGACCGAGCATCAGGAGGATCTGGCGCAGATCCTCACCGCCGAGCAGGGCAAGTCGCTGACCGAGTCCCGCGGCGAGGTCGCCATGTCGGCCGCCTACGTGCTGTGGTTCGCGGAAGAGGCGCGCCGCGTCTACGGCGACGTGGTCCCCTCCCCCTGGGGCGACCGCAAGATCCTCGTCACCAAGGAGCCGGTCGGCGTCGTGGCGGCGATCACGCCGTGGAACTTCCCGTCCTCGATGATCGCCCGCAAGATCGCCCCGGCTCTGGCCGCCGGCTGCCCGATCGTGATCAAGCCCGCCTCGCAGACCCCGCTCTCGGGCCTCGCCTGGGGCGTGCTGTGCGAGCGCGCCGGCTTCCCGGCCGGCACGGTCTCGATCCTCACCGGCTCGGCCCGCGCCATCGGCGCCGAGATGACCGGCAACCCGCTCGTGAAGAAGATCACGTTCACCGGCTCCACCGAGGTCGGCAAGGTGCTGCTGGAGCAGGCCGCCCACACGGTGAAGAAGGTCTCGATGGAGCTCGGCGGCAACGCGCCCTTCATCGTGTTCGACGACGCCGACCTCGACAAGGCGGTGGCGGGCGCGATGCTCGCCAAGTACCGCAATTCCGGCCAGACCTGCATCTGCACCAACCGGTTCCTGGTGCAGGACGGGATCTACGACGCCTTCGCGGAGAAGATGGCCGAGGCGGCCAACCGCCTGAAGGTCGGCAACGGCGTCGAGGACGGCGTCGCCCAGGGGCCGCTGATCGACATGGCCGCGGTGGAGAAGACCGAGGCCCATATCCGCGACGCCGTGGAGAAGGGCGGTCGGGTGGTGGCGGGCGGCCATCGCCACGCGCTGGGCGGCCAGTTCTTCGAGCCGACGGTGATCACCGGCGCCACCCCCGCCATGGCGGTGGCCCGGGAAGAGACCTTCGGGCCGCTGGCGCCGCTGTTCCGCTTCCGCGACGAGGCGGAGGCGATCCGCATGGCCAACGACACCGAGTACGGGCTCGCCTGCTACTTCTACACCCGCGACCTCGGCCGCACCTTCCGGGTCGCGGAGGCGCTGGAATACGGCATGGTCGGGATCAACGAGGGGATCATCACCACCGAGGTGGCGCCCTTCGGCGGCGTGAAGGAATCCGGCCTCGGCCGCGAGGGCTCGTACCAGGGCATCGAGGATTACCTGAACACCAAGTACCTGTGCGTGGGCGGCCTCGGCGCGTAGGGCCGGGGCACACGCCGGTCCGGATCGGGACCTGACGGGTTCTCCCTCCCCCCGCGCAGGCGGGAGGGAGAACCGGCGGGGCCTACTTTCCGCTCGGCGCAGCGCCGCTGCCCGTGGCGCCGTTGCCCGAGCTGCTGCCGGCGGGGGCGCCGGGCGTGCTGACCCGCGGGCCGCCGCTGGTGCCGGGCGCCATGCCGGCGCCGGTGGACCCGGTGCTCTCCATGGAGCCGGTCCCCGTCCCGGTGCCGCCGACCGCGCCGGACTTGTTGACGTTGCCCTGGTTGGCGCCGCCGGTCTGCGGCGCCTGGGCCAGCGCCGCCCCGGACGTGGCGAGTACCAATGATGTGGCGAGGGCGAGGATCGTCTTCGACATGGGGCCTCCTGACAGGTCGTTGGGCTGTGGTGTGAGGCCAACCCGGGCGCGCCCGGATGGTTCGGTCGCGCCTTCAGCGGGTGCGCGCCTCGCGCCACCCCGTCCAGGGCCAGCGCAGGGCCTCCCCGCCGGCCGCCGGCGCGATCGAGACCGTCGCGGTCCGGCCGCTCACCAGCCGCGGATCCGCCGTGCCGCCGTCGAGGCTGATCCGCACCGGGATGCGCTGGGCGAGGCGCACCCACGAGAAGGTCGGGTTCACGTTCGCGAGCAGGTTGGAGGCGTCGCTGCGGCCGGTCTCGCCGATGCCGCCGGCGATGCTGGCGACGTGGCCGCGGAGCGCCCCGTCCTCGCCCATGAGCTCGACGGTCACGGGCGCGCCGACGCGGATCCGCGGCAGCTTCGTCTCCTCGAAGTAGCCCTCGATCCGGACGGTGTCGCTGTCGATCAGCGCCATGACGCCGCGTCCGGTGGTGACGTAGGCGCCCGGCCGCAGCTCCATGTTGGTGATCCGGCCGTTGACCGGGGCGCGCACCGCCGAGCGCTCCAGGTTGAGCTTGGCGAGGTCGCGATCCGCCAGGCCCTGCTCGTAGGCGGCCCGCGCCGACAGGTCGGCCGCCTTGGCGGCCTCGACCCGCTGCTGCGACACCGCCGCGTCGGAGAGCCTGCTGTAGCGGGCGTAGTCGGCCGCCTCCTGCTCGGCGGTCGCCTTGCGGCCCTCCACCATCGCCTCCGCCTGCCGCAGCCCCAGGCGGAACCGGTCCGGATCGATCCGGAACAGGATGTCGCCCTTCCGCACGACCTGATTGTCCTCCACCAGCACCTCGGTGACGAGGCCGGAGACGTCGGGGGCCACCGCCACCACGTCGGCGCGCACGCGCCCGTCCCGGGTCCAGGGGGCGTCCATGTAATAGTCCCACAGGCCGAGGCCGACGATCAGCGCCGCGGCGACCATGCCGAGGGTGACCAGGAGGCGGCCGAGGGCGGAGAACAGGGCGGTCATGGCAGGGTCCGGTGGGCGAGGGTCACCACGCCGCCGAGCAGGACGACGTAGAGGGCGAGGTCGAAGAGCGGCCGGTGCCAGACGAGGCGGTAGAGGCCGGTCGCCGCGAGCAGGCAGCGCAGCGGCAGGCCGAGGGCGAAGGCCAGCGCCATCCAGAGGGCGAGGCCCGGCACGAACACGCCGCAGAGGTCGATCTCGCCCATCATGCCGCCATCTCCCGGTGGTCCAGGGCTGGCGCCGCCCGGTAGGCCGGCGCGTCGGCGAAGAGCCCGCGGCGCAGGCCGGTGAGGCCGATCAGGGCGGCGCGCCGCTCCGGCGACGGGGCCGCGCCCGCGACGGCGTCGAGCGCCTCGTCCAGCGCCGCGAGCAGCGCCGCGTCCGGCCGGTCGGTCCGGCCGCGCAGCTGGCGCGCCGCCAGCGCGAGGACCCGGTCGACGGTGCTGCGGGCCGGGCCCGTCAGCCGCCGGCGCACCCGGCGGACCTCCACGAGGTTGATGCCCACCCGGACATCGGCCAGCAGGTCGCCCACGGAGGCGGACGTGTCCGCGGGCAGGCTCGCCAGCCGCGGCGCGATCAGGCCGACGCGGTCGAGCATGAGGGCCGCGAGTTCGAGCCCGTGGCCGGTGCCGCGCCCGTCCGCGGCGGCCGCGAGGCTGCGCCGGTTGATCCCGATCAGCCGCCGCGCGCTCCAGCCGGCGCCGACCGAGCGGATCACCCGGGTCACCGCGGCGGCGATCCACATGCCCACCACCGAGGCGATCACCCCGTTGGCGAAGGGCGCGAAGTCCCCGCTGTAGCCGTTCTGGAGGGCCAGCAGGGTCGCGCCGTTCAGCGCCGCGCCCATGCCCATCGGGGCGGTGCGCGGCTGCGTCATCATCAGGCCGCACAGGATCAGGGCCGGCGCGAGCGCGAGGGCCAGCATCTCGAAGGAGGTGGCGAGCGGCAGCACGGCGAACAGGTAGAGGCCCGCGCCGAGGGCGCCGACGATCGCCGAGTTGGCGAAGCTCAGGATCTGCGGCGCGGGATCGTCCTGCGCGGCGAACAGGCAGCAGGCGACCGCGCCCATCATCGGCGCCGCGGAGCCGTCCGGCCAGCCGGTGGCGATCCAGATGGTGCAGCAGGCGAGCAGGCCCGCGAACACCCCGAAGGCCGAGAACGCGGCCAGCCCGTGGTCCCGGTGGCGGATCGACCGGACGCGGGCCGTGTAGGCGAAGGCGAGCGGCGCGCGGGGCGCGGTGCCGGCCGCGAGGTGGCCGCGCAGTGCCCGTAGATCCTGGCGCAGGTCGATGACGTCGCGCAGGCGCGCCGCGAGGCTCGCGAGGAGGAGCGTGTTCCAGTCCGGCGCCCGGCCGAGGGCGGGCTCGAACCCGTCGATCCGGTCGCGCAGCCGCGCGGCGCGATCCGGATCGTCGACCTCGTCGGCGAGCCAGACGGCGAGGTCAGACAGGAAGGCCCGGACCCGCGCCGACAGCGCCCCGGCCTGCTCGAGGGCGGCGACGCGGTCCGCCACGGCGGCGACGATCGGCAGGACCATCAGCATGTGCTGACGGAGGGGCGCGAAGGCCTCGGCGGCGCGCTCCGCGCCCGTCGCCTCGTTGCGCAGGGCGAGGCCGAGGGCGTCGAGGCCGATCGCGTCCGAGGCGAGGCGCAGGCGCCGGCCCTGGCTCGGCCCCGCGGCCTCCGGCGCGCGGGCGGCCGCGAGGGCGCTCCGGATCCAGGCCCGGGCCTCCGCCGACCAGTCGTTCAGCCGTCCGACGATGAGCGGGGCCGCCGATTGCGGCAGGATCAGCGTGGCGGCGAGGCTGGCGCAGACGATACCGAGGGAGATCTCCTCGGCCCGCCCCACCGCCGTGTCGAAGATCGCCCCGGGATCGTCGACGGCGGGGAAACCGATCAGCGCCGCCGTGTAGCCGGCGAGCATCGGCAGGTAGCTCGCGGGGGTCCGGTCGAGGAGGGAGACGTAGAGGCAGAGCGCGACCCAGAGCGCCACCGCGAGGCTCAGCAGGAGCGGCGCGTTCACGAGGTTCGGCACCAGCACGACGCTGACCGCCGCGCCGAGCACGGTGCCGCAGACCCGGTACGCGGCCTTCGCGCGCGTCGCGCCGGAGAGGACCTGGCTGGTGATGTAGACGGTGCCGAGGGCCCAGTAGGGCCGCGGCAGGTCGATCCAGAGCGCGAGGTACAGGGCGAGCATCGCCGCCGCGTAGGTCTTCAGCGCGAAGGCCCAGTCGCGCCATCCGGGGAGGGTCACGACACCGGCTCCGGCTCGCGCGCGGCCCCGACGGCGGAGCGGCGCCGGTGGCGGCCGGTGGTCAGGAGGACGTGGGTGTCGATCTGTTGCAGTCGCCCGCGCGTCGTCGGACCATCGATGCCGGTCACAACCTGATCCACCGTCGCGAGGAGCCGGCGAAGTCACCGGATCAATCGGCTCGCACGCCGATAGATAGCCTCATATCGATCTCCATTGAGGGATGCCGCGAGGGGGTCAGGGATGCGTCAGATGAATGAGTCGACCCATGACTTGGGTTTGTTCTGCGGCAGGCGCATATGATCCGGTCGCTGCACGGGGCGCGTCCGGACGCGCAGCCGCGGTCGCGGCAATCCCCGAGCCGCAGGCCGGATCCCGCGATCGCGTCGTCAGGCCGAGTGGCTGTTGTGGATCTGGTCGAAGTCGAGGGACGCTGTGTCGATCACGATCTGCGTGCGGCTGATGACCTCGAGCTTGCGCAGGATCTCCGAGACGTGCGCCTTCACGGTCGAGTCGCCGACCTGGAGCTCGTGGGCGATCTGCTTGTTGAGCTTGCCCTGACGGATCATCATCAGGACCCGCAATTGCTGCGGCGTCAGCCGGGCGAGGCGCTCGGCCAGCGGCGCCTTCTTGGACCGGGGCGCGGGCGCGCCGGCCTCGGCGAGCCCGGGCGGCAGGAACAGCGCCCCGCTCATCACCTCGGTGATCGCCCGGGTGAGCGTCGCCTTGTCCATGGCCTTGGGGACGAAGCCCGCCGCCCCGTGCTGCAGGGCCTCGCGGACGATGCGCGGATCCTCGTGGCCGGAGACGATCAGGATCGGGATGCGCGGGAAGCTCGCCCGGATCGTGATCAGCCCGTCGAAGCCGGTGACGCCCCGCATCGACAGGTCGAGGAGCGTCAGGTCGATGCCGCGGTTCGCGGCCAGCACCGCGCAGGCCGCCTCGATCCCGTCGGCCTCGTGCAGCACCGCGTCCGGGTTTGCGAGGCGGATCGTGGCCGCCAGGGCGTCGCGGAACAGCGGGTGGTCATCGACGATCAGGAGATGCACGGAGACCTCGGTCCTTCGCTCGAGATCCTCACAGGATCCGCCGAATACGCGGGCGGGAGGTCCGAAGGTGATCGATGCGGCCCCGGGGCGCAAGCGGGTGTTGAGACGACAGCCCGGCCCCGGGACCTGGGCGTGCCGGCCCGCGGGGACCGGCACGCTTTCGGTTGCGGGCCCTCAGCGCGACGCCACCGTCTTCGGCAGCTTGAACGCCCAGAAGCTGCCGCCCTGGTTGATGCCGGCGGTGGACTTGGCGACCTCGCCGCCCCAGAGCGGAACCGCGCCGCCCCAGCCGGCCGCGACGCCGACCCACTGCTCGCCGTCCTGCTCCCAGGTGATCGGCGAGGAGACCACGCCGGTCCCGACCTGGAACTTCCAGACCTCCTCGCCGGTCTTGGCGTCGAAGGCCTTCAGGAAGCCCTCCGGTGTGCCGGTGAAGACGAGGTTGCCAGCCGTGGTGAGCACGCCGGCCCAGAGCGGGGCCTTGTTCTTGTACTCCCACACGACCTTGCCGGAGGCCGGGTCGATCGCCTTGAGCGAGCCGATATGGTCGTCGAAGACCGGCTTGATGGTGAAGCCGGCGCCGAGGTAGGCGGCACCCTTCTTGTAGTTCACCGGCTCGTTCCAGATATCCATGCCCCACTCGTTGGAGGGCACGTAGAACAGCTTGGTGTCGGGGCTGTAGCCGATCGGCATCCAGTTCTTGCCGCCGAGGAAGCTCGGCACCGCGAAGACCGACTTGCCCTTCTTGTCGTCGCCGGTCGCCTTGCTCGGGTCGCCGGGGCGGTTCTCCTCGTTGTAGATCGGGCGGCCGTTCTCATCGATGCCCTTGGCCCAGTTGATCTTCTCGACGAACGGCGTCGCCGAGATGAACTTCCCGTTGGTCCGGTCGAGGACATAGAAGAAGCCGTTGCGGTCGGCGGTGGCGCCGGCCTTGATGGTCTTGCCGCCCTTGTTCAGGTCGAACGGCACGAACTCGTTGACGCCGTCGAAGTCCCAGCCGTCGTGCGGGGTCGTCTGGAAGCCCCAGACGATCTCGCCGTTGTCGGGGTTGAGGGCGAGTCGCGAGGAGGTCCACTTGTTGTCGCCCGGCCGGAGCCAGGAGTTCCAAGGGCCGGGGTTGCCGGTGCCGAAGTAGATCAGGTTGGTCTCGGGATCGTAGGTGCCGCCGAGCCACGTGGCGCCGCCGCCGAACTTCCACATGTCGCCGGGCCAGCTCTCGTTGACCTTGCCGGTCATGGTCGAGGGCTTGCCGTTGAGCTCGCCCATGTGGCCCTCGATCACGGGGCGCTTCCACACGACCTCGCCGGTCTCGGCGTCGCGGGCCTCGATGCGCCCGATCACGCCGAACTCGCCGCCCGACACACCGGTGATGATCTTGCCCTTCACGATGATCGGGGCGGCCGTGTAGCTGTAGCCGGCCTTGAAGTCGTCGATCTCCTTCCGCCAGACGACCTTGCCGGTCTTGGTGTTGAGCGCGACGAGCTTGGCGTCGAGCGTGCCGAAGTAGACGTTGTCCTTGTAGAGCGCGGCGCCGCGGTTCACCACGTCGCAGCAGGGCAGGATGCCCTCCGGCAGGCGGGCGTCGTACTCCCACTTCTTCTCGCCGCTGCGGGAATCGATCGCGTACATGCGCGAGTACGAGCCCGTGACGTAGATGATGCCGTCCTTGACCAGCGCCTGGCTCTCCTGGCCGCGCTGCTTCTCGCCGCCGAACGAGAACGACCACGCCGGGACGAGGCCCTTGATGTTGTCGCGGTTGAGCGTCTTCAGCGGGCTGAAGCGCTGGGCCTGCGGGCCGAGGCCGTAGGTGACCACGTCGCCGGGCGTCTTGGCGTCGTTGATGATGTCCTGCTCGGTGACCCCCTGGGCCATGGCCGGCAGGGCGCCGCCCGCCACGAGGGCGGCGACGCCCACCGCGGCGAGGAACCGGGTCCGCATTCTCATGACGTGTCCTCCGTGGTCGGCCCCGGTCCGTGTGGCCGGGGCATCCGGGTTTCGACGCGGGCCGCACGAGTCGCGGGGCGCCCCCTTGGAGATCGAGGCTATCGATGTTCTCAGAGAAGTCTTATTGGCCATTGGTCCAATAAGGCCATTCTTCGGTCTGGCGAATGAAATGTATTCGCCGAGATCGGCGCCCAAATCGGCACGGATCTGCGGGACATCCCATGCGGGAAATCTGATGTTCGTCCGTCATCGCGAGCGCAGCGAGGCGACCCAGGGCGGCGCAGCATCCCACGATGGCGCGCTGCCTGGATTGCTTCGCTCCGCTCGCGAAGACGGAGGCGGTCAGTACCCTTTCGGCGGCGCGTACGTGACGCCGTAGCTCTCGCAGATCGCCCTGAGCCGACCCTCCGCGTTCAGTGCCGTGATCGCGTCCCCGACTGCGTAGGCGAGGTCGCGGGAATCGGTCCTCACCGCGCCGCCGATCTCCCAGCGGGTCTTCACCAGCCCCGTCGACGGGACCGTGGCGATCGGGTTGTCGTCCTTCGGGGCGTTCGCGGCGGACAGGGCCGCCTCGATCGCCGCGCGGCTCCCGGCCAGGATCGGCGCCTCGCCGGCGAGGTAGGCCTTCGCGGCCTCCTCGAAGCTCCTGTAATGCTTCAGGTTCGGGCGGAAGCGGCCGCCCTGGGCGGTCAGCAGCATCAGGTCGGCGGCGCCCGTACCCTCCAGCGCGACGCTCCGGTCGCCGATGTCGTCGAGGCTGTCGAAGCCGTCCAGCGCGCCCTTCCGGTACGCGAAGGCGATCTCCTGCTCGAAGTACGGCGCGGTGAGGAACACCTGCTCGTTGCGCAGGGCGAGCTGCCGGTCGGTGGGCACGTGCAGCATCAGGTCGGCGAGCGGCGTGCCGGCGAGGTCGCCGCGCCACAGGGTCAGGCGCAGGTCGCCGTCGACGTTCTCGCCGGCGTCGACCACGCGCAGGTCGAGCTTCACCTTGAGCCTGTCGGCGATCGCGCGGGCGAGATCGACGTCGATCCCGCGGGGCTTGCCGGTCTCCTCCCCGGAGAACGGCGCGTTGTCGCCGTAGACCGCCACACGCAGGGTGCCGTCGGCCACGACCTGGTCCAGGGGGCGCGCGGCCGCCTCCGGCTGGAACCGGAGGGCCGCGAGCAGGCCGCAGGCGAGGAGGAGCCGCGCGCTACTCCTCATGCTTCGACTCGATGTAGCTCCGGATCGCCCACAGGCCCTCCTGCGAGATCACACCCTCGAAGGCCGGCATCTTGGTCACGCCGTTGATGACGGCGCCGTGCTTCATGCGCTCGACGAAGTACTCGTCGCCCTCCTTGCCCTGCGGCAGGTAGCGCAGGTCCGGGGCGAGGCCGCCGGAGATCATCTCCAGGCCGTGGCAGCGGGCGCAGTTCTGGTTGAAGCCCGAGGCGCCGATCGCGATGGCGTGCTTGTCGCCCTTGTAGGGGTTCTCGGCGACCCACTCGGCGCCCAGCGGCTTGAGGCCGTCGGTGTTGACCGGCTGGGGCTGGACGTCGCCGTGCCCGAGGGCGCCGCCGGCCGCCAGCGCCAGTCCCAGCGCCGCGAGCACGCCGCCCGCCGCCGTCTTCATCGTGCGCATCCGCCCCTCCCGTCGTCGTTGCACGACGGTTAGCAAGTACCGGGCGGCGGACCCATTATGCTTTGGTACGGATCGGCCAGATTAGCGCCATCGACGACTTGTGTTGCACTGCATCAAACCCGGTTTGTGCACCTTGGTCTAATATCGGAGGGCGCTACTCCGCTCCTAGACTCCCGGCCAAAGACGAGCGCCGCGGGGCTGGAGGAGACGGGCGGGGATGGTGTCCTCCGGTGCGCGGCGGCCCGGGATGCGCGGCGGGCCATGGGCCGGCCTGCGGCGCGCCGTCGTGCTGGCGGCCGTGGCGGCCATGGCGACCCTGGCGCCGGTCGCGCAGGGGCGGGCCGCGCCCGCGCCGGCGGGCCCGCCCCTGACGATCCGCTACCTGGAGCGGCGGGTCGAGCGGCCGGCGCCGCTGAACAACGAGGACCCGATCCCCGACGACGAGGGCGCCAAGGGCGCGGAACTCGGCCTGCGCGATTCCAACGCCACCGGCCGGTTCCTCGGCCTCGGCTTCGACCTCGGCACCACGATCGTCGAGCCGGGCGCCGACATCCGCCAGGCCTTCCGGGACCTCCCCGACCGGCGCTTCGTGGTGCTCAACGCCCCGGCCGCCGACGTTCTCGCGCTCGCCGACCTGCCGGAGGCGAAGGGCAGCGTGCTCCTCAACATCGGCGCCCCGGACACGCGCCTGCGCGACGCCGATTGCCGAAGGAACCTGCTCCACATCCTGCCGTCCCGCGCCATGCTGTCCGACGCGCTGGTGCAGTTCCTGGCGTTCAAGCGCTGGACCCGGATCCTGCTGGTGACCGGGCCGGCGCCGGGCGACGCGCTCTTCGCCGAGGCGCTGCGGCGCAGCGCGAGGAAGTTCGGCGCGCGGATCGTCGCCGAGTCGCGCTACGACCCGCAGGGCGGCGACGTCCGCGACACGGCCCTGCGCGAGTTCGCCCTGCCGACCCGCGGGCCCGAGCACGACGTGGTCGCGGTGGCCGACGAGGCCGGCGCGTTCGGCGCGAGCCTCAACTACAACACCGCCTCGCCCCGGCCCCTCGTCGGCACGCAGGGCCTCGCGCCGGCCGCCTGGGGGCGGCCCGTGGAGGCCTGGGCCGCCGTGCAGCTCCAGGGGCGGTTCCGCAAGCTCGCCGGGCGCGCCATGCGGCCCGTCGACTGGGCCGGCTGGATGGCGGTGCACGCCGTCGGCGAGGCGGCCGTGAAGGCGCGCAGCACCGACCCCGCGTCGGTCCGCGCCGCCCTGACGGCGCCCGGCTTCGAGATCGGCGGCTTCAAGGGCCGCCCCCTGAGCTTCCGCGCCTGGGACGGGCAGCTGCGCCAGCCGGTCTTCCTGCTCTGGCCCGGGGCCGTCACCGCGACGGCGCCGATCGAGGGCTTCCTCCACCACCGCACGGAACTCGACACGCTCGGCCTCGACGCGCCCGAGAGTGCCTGCCGCGCCTTCTCGGGGACGTCAGAATGACCCGGCTCGCCGCCCTCGCGCTGCTGCTCTGCCTCGCGGGCCCCGCGCGGGCCGAGGAGATCTTCGTCTCGAACGAGCGCGACAACACCGTCTCGGTGATCGACGGCGACAGCCTGGAGGTGCTGCGCACCTTCCCGGTCGGCCGTCGGCCCCGCGGGCTGACCTTCTCGCGCGACGGGCGGTCGCTCTACGTCTGCGCCAGCGACTCCGACGCCGTGCAGGTGATCGACCCGGAGACCGGGCAGGTGCGGCACGACCTGCCCTCGGGCGAGGACCCGGAGCAGTTCGCCCTGGCGCCCGACGGGCGCACCCTGTTCATCGCCAACGAGGAGAACGCCACCACCACGGTGGTCGACGCGCAGACCCGCCGGGTGCTGGCGCAGATCGACGTCGGCATCGAGCCGGAGGGCGTCGCGGTCAGCCCGGACGGGCGCACGGCCGTCACGACCTCCGAGACGACCAACATGGTCCACTGGATCGACACGCAGACCCTCGCGGCCGTGGACGCGACGCCGGTCGGGCAGCGGCCGCGCTTCGCCGCCTTCACGGCCGACGGGTCCCGGCTGTGGGCGTCCTCGGAGATCGGCGGCACCGTGTCGGTGATCGACGTCGCCACCCGCGCGGTGATCGCGACGATCGAATTCGCCGTGAAGGGGATCGCGGCCGACCGGATCCAGCCGGTGGGCATCCAGATGGCCAAGGACGGGCGCCACGCCTTCGTGGCGCTGGGGCCGTCCGACCGGGTCGCCGTGGTGGATACCGCGACCTACCGGGTGGAGAGCTACATCCTGGTCGGCCGCCGGGTCTGGCAGCTCGCGCTCAACGCGGCGGGCACGCGGCTCTTCACCACCAACGGCGTCTCCGGCGACGTGACGGTGATCGACGCCGCGACGTTCCGGCCGATCAAGACCGTGAAGGTCGGCCGCTTCCCCTGGGGCGCGGCGGCGCGGCCGATGCCTTCGGCGCAGGCGACGGACGGGCGCGCCGCCGGTGCGGTGCCGTGACTCGTCCGCAGTCCGGAGCGCGGGTCCCCTCTCCCGTTCGGAAGCGGGACAGGGTGAGGGACGTGCGGCATCCGGGACAGGCTCTCCCGGCCCGCACGTCGACAGCGTGCTCCATCCTCGACGTCCCGATCCCTCACCCTGTCCCTCTCCCGAACGGGACAGGGGCCCGGTCGCGCACTGCCGCCGGCGTCCGTGCTCGGTCCGGATGGGTGACCGACGCGGCCAGGGGCGGAGGGAGGGATAAGGCGCGGCCGCTGCGGAGCGCAGCGTCTCCCAGGCCGCCCGCACCGCGCACCGCCCTGGCCCGGGGCGCGGGCCTGCTCCTGCGCGCCGCGCTGCTCCTTCTCGCCCTGCTCCTGCCGTCCCTCTCGGCCCGGTCCGGCCAGCTCGATCGCGCGGGCGTCGAACGCCACTTCCCGCCCCCGCTGGTGGTCGGCGAGAAGGACGACAGGCTCCCGGTCTGGCCGATCCTGAAGCAGCAGGCCGGGTCCTACGAGGTCTTCGCCTACGCGTTCGAATCCGTCGACCTCGCGCCGATCCCGGGCTTCGGGGGCACGCCCCCCGACCTGCTGATCGCGCTCGCCCCCGACGGCACCTTCCGGGACGTGACGGTGCTCTCGCACCACGAGCCGGTCTTCCTCGAGGGGCTCGGCCCGGAGCCGCTCCTCGCCTTCGTCGAGCAGTATGCCGGCCTGTCGGCCCGGCAGGCGATCCGGGTCGGGCGGCCCAACGCGCGGGCCGCCGGCGCCGCGCCGCAGACCACCGTCGACGGCATCTCCATGGCCACCGCCTCGACCCGGGTGATCAACCAGTCGATCCTGGCCTCGGCGCTGGCGGTCGCCCGCGCGAAGCTCGGCTTCGGGGCGGCCAATGTCGGCCTGAAGGTCGAGGCGAAGCCCGACCTCTACGAGCCCCTGACCCTGGCCGAGCTTCTTGCCCGGGGCTGGGTCCGGCGGTTGACGGTCACGAACGCGGACGCCGCCGCGGCCTTCCGGGGCACCGGCGTGGCCGATCCGTCCGAGGGTCCGGCCGATGCCGTGCTGACCGACCTCTACGTCGCCGCCCTGGACCCGCCCTCGATCGGCCGCAACCTGCTGGGGCCGGCGCGCTACGACGCGCTCATGCGCGAGCTCGGTCCCGGAAACCACGCCGTGATGGTCGTCAGCGCCGGGCCGGAGGACGCGCCCGAGAACCCGGTCGGCGACCGGTTCGTGCTGGGCGCCGTCCCCGACCGGCTGGCGATCGGCCAGGCCGGCCTGATCGTGAACGCCCGCGACATGGCGGTGGAGCGCCGCGACGCCGGCCTCGCCGAGGGGCTGCCGCCCGGCCCCTGGACGATCCTGCGGATCGACCAGGCCGCCGGCTTCGACCCGTCCTCGCCCTGGGTGCTGACCGAGACGATCGTCCGCGAGCGCGGGCAGATCCTGTCGGAGAAGATCGCCCGGACCTTCACGGTCGAGACCGCCCTGCCCGCCGACCTGTTCACGCGGGTCCGGCCCGATGACGGGCCGAGCTGGACCGACCCCTGGCGGGCCCGGGCGCCCGAACTCGCGCTGATCGGGCTGATGCTCGCGGTGCTGGTGCCGGTCCTGAGCCGCCAGCGCGGGCTGGTGGCGGACCAGCGCCGCTTCACCCTCTTCCGCCTCGGCTTCCTGGCGCTGACGCTTGGCTTCGTCGGCTGGTACGCGCAGGCGCAACTCTCGATCGTGACCCTCGTCGGCCTCGTGCGGGCCGCCACCGTGACCCACGACCTCGCCTTCCTGCTCTACGACCCGCCCTCGCTGGTGCTCTGGGCCTTCGCGCTCGCCGCCCTGGTCGCCTGGGGGCGCGGCACGTTCTGCGGCTGGCTCTGCCCCTTCGGCGCGCTGCAGGAACTCGTCGCGCTGCTCGCCCGGCCGCTGCGCATCCGCCCGGTCGCGGTGCCGCCCGGCCTCGACCGGCCGCTGCGGTCGCTGAAATACGTCGTGCTCGCCGGCATCCTCGGTGCCGCCGCCGCGGGGTCGCCCCTCGCCGACACCCTGTCCGAGATCGAGCCGTTCAAGACCGCCGTCACCCTGTACTTCGTCCGGGCGTGGCCGTTCGTCGCCTACGGGGCCGGGCTGCTGGTGCTCAACCTGCTCGTCTACAAGGGCTTCTGCCGCTACCTGTGCCCGCTCGGCGCCGCCCTCGCCCTCCTCGGGCGGGTCCGCGTCCTCGACTGGATCCCGCGCCGGGCGGAGTGCGGCTCGCCGTGCCAGCTCTGCAAGGTTCGCTGCCGCTACGGCGCCATCGCGCCCTCCGGCCGGGTCGACTACGCCGAGTGCTTCCAGTGCATGGAGTGCGTGACGATCATCCACGATCCCGGGCAGTGCGTGCCGCAGGTCGTGGCGCGCAAGCGGGGCCGCCGCGCCGCGCCCCGGCCGGTGACCGTCGGATGAGCGCGCCGCCGCCCTTCGCGCCGGCCCGGCGCCGGCTCCTCGTCGGGGCCGCGGGGCTGGCCGCGCTCGGCGGCGTCGCGGCGTTCCGCGCCGCCGCGGCGTCGCGCGGGCTGGCGCTGCGCACCCGCGCCGGCCTCGCCTTCGGCACCACCGTGGCCCTGACCGCCGCCGGGCCCGACCCGTCCGCGGTCGAGTCTGCGCTCGACGACGGGTTCGCGGCGATGCGCGCCGTGGAGGCGGCCGCCAGCCTGTTCCGGGCCGACAGCGCCCTGGCCCGCCTCAACCGGGACGGGTCCCTCGAGGCGCCCGACCCGCACCTGCTCGCCCTGCTGCGCTTCGCCCTCGCCCTCGCGGCCGAGACCGGCGGCGCCTTCGACCCGACCGTCCAGCCGCTCTGGCCGGTCTGGGCCGGCGCGGCCGCCCGCGGCGAGCGCCCCGGGGCGGAGGCCCTGCGGGGGGCCCTGTCGCGGGTCGGCTGGCGGCGCGTGCGGGTCGCGACGGACCGGATCGTCCTGGAGCCCGGGACGGCCCTGACGCTGAACGCCTTGATCCAGGGCTACGCGGCCGACCAGGTCATGGCGGCTTTCCGGGCGCGCGGCATCGACGACGCCTTCGTGGATACCGGCGAGTTCGGTGCTGCCGGCGCGCATCCGGACGGCACGCCCTGGCGCCTCGGGCTGGCCGATCCCCGCCATCCCGGCGACATCGCCGCCGTCATCGCCCCGTTCACCGGCTTCGCCGCGACCTCGGGCGACTACAACATGAGCTTCTCGGACGACCGCACCGACCACCACATCTTCGACCCGGCCACCGGCCGGTCGCCGCGCGGCCTGTCGTCGGTGACGGTCACCGCGCCGACGGGGCTCGTCGCCGACGGGCTGTCGACCGCCTGCATGGTCCTGGGCCGCGCGCGCGGCGCGGACCTCGTCGCGGCCCGTCCGGGCTGCGCCGTGCGCTTCACCGGGAAGGGCTGACACATCCGGCCCCGTCGTGCGGGGCGAGGCCCGAACCGCGGCGCGCGCCCTGCCCTCGCGGGGCCGATGGCTCTACGGAGGGTCCGATCCGCGGCGCAGGCCCTGCATGCGCCCGGACCGGAGAGGACCGTCAGGAGACGCGCGTGACCGAAGCGACCGGGCCGTACTGGCCGACGGATGACTGGGCGGAGCAGGACCCGGGTGCGGCGGGGCTCGATGCCGGGCGGCTCGCGGACGCGGTCGCCTTCGCGCAGGCCCACGAGAGCGCGTGGCCGCGCAGCCTGTACTATCCCGACGGGCGCTACGTCGGGATCGTCGAGTGGAACGAGACGGGGCCCTGGAGCACCGTCGACGGGCCGGTGCGCCCGCGCGGCGGCCCGGCGGGCGTGATCCTGAAGGGCGGCCGGCGCGTCGCCGCCTGGGGCGACACGGCCCGCCCGGACATGACCTTCTCGATCGCCAAGAGCTACCTCGCGGTGCTGGCCGGCCTCGCCCACGACGACGGCCTGATCCCCGACGTCGACGCGCCGGTGCGCGACAGCGTACCCGACCCGCTCCTCGACGGCCCGCACAACGGCGCGATCACGTGGCGCCACCTCCTGCAGCAGTCGAGCGAGTGGCAGGGGACCCTGTTCGGCAAGTCCGATCAGGTCGATCATTTCCGGCAGATCGGCCCGAGCGCCGACAACAGCCGCAAGGGCGAGGCGCGGGCGCTGCGGCGCCCCGGCACCTACTACGAGTACAACGACGTCCGGGTGAACCTGCTGTCGTACTGCCTGATGCGCCGCTTCGGCCGGGCCCTCCCGGACGTGCTCCGCGAGCGGATCATGGATCCGATCGGCGCCTCCCGCGACTGGGCGTGGCACGGCTACGACACGGCCTGGGTCGCGGTCGACGGCGCGCGGGTCCAGTCGGTCCCCGGCGGCGGCCACTGGGGCGGCGGCCTGTTCATCGGGGCCGACGACCACGCCCGCTTCGGCCTCCTCGTCGCCCGCGGCGGCACCTGGAACGGGCGGCAGCTGCTCTCGGAGCGCTGGATCCGCGCCATGCTGACGCCCTCTCCGACCCTCGACAACTACGGCTACCTCTGGTGGCTGAACCGCGGCGCGGCCGCCAAGCCGGAACTGCCGGCCTCGGCCTTCAGCGCCCTCGGGGCGGGCAACAACGTGATCTGGTGCGGCCCCGAGCACGACCTCGTCGCGGTCCTGCGCTGGATCGACAAGGCGGCCCTCGACGGCTTCCTGCTGCGCCTCGTGGCGGCCCAGCGCTCGTAGGCGGGCCGGCGGCGCTAGCGGCCCCGGACGTGATCGACGAAGCTCCGGAGGACCGGCCGCATCAGGCGGCGGCTCGGGTAGTAGAGGAAGAAGCCCGGGAAGGGCGGGCACCACGCGTCGAGGACCCGGATCAGGCGGCCGGCCGCGATGTCGGCCGCCACCTGCGCCTCGAAGAGGTAGGCGAGGCCGGCGCCGCCGCGCGCAGCTTCGGCCACCAGCCCGTCATCGTCGAGGACGAGGGTGCCGGTGACCGGGATCGACTGGGCGATCCCGTCCTTCTCGAGTTCCCAGAGGTAGAGGCCGCCGCTCGGGAAGCGGCGCCGGACGCAGACATGCCGGTGCAGGTCCTGCGGGTCCGCGGGCGTCCCGTGACGCGCGAGATAGTCCGGCGCGGCGACGATCGCGCCGCGCTGCGGCGGGCCGAGCGGCACCGCGATCATGTCCTGGTCCAGGCTCTCGGCGAAGCGGACGCCGGCATCGAACCCCTCGGCGACGATGTCGCGGAAGCCGTCCTGCGCGCGGATCTCGATCTCGACGCCCGGATGCGCACGGGTGAACGCGACGGCGAGCGGCACCAGCAGCATCTCGGCGGCCGACCGCGGCACCGAGATTCGCAGCGTCCCGGTGAGCCGCCGCTCCGCGGCGGTCGCCACCTCGACCGCGTCGGCGATCGCCGCGAGGGCGGGCTCGAGACCGTCGAGCAGGCGCTGGCCCGCCTCGGTCGGGGCGACGCTGCGGGTCGTCCGCGCGAGGAGGCGCACGCCGAGGCTCGCCTCCAGGCCGTTGATCGCGTGGCTCACCGCCGAGACCGAGAGCCCGAGATCGCGCGCGGCGCCGCGGAAACTCCGGCGCGCCGCGACCGCGGCGAAGAGCGACAGGGCGGGGAGGTCGGCGCGTCTCACTGTTGAGCCGCATAGAACAGCCTGCGCCGCAGGTCACGGATTATCGCCGCCGGCGCCCCGTGCGAAGTCCGGCCCGCATCACGGGAGGCCCGCATGGATCATCGCCGACTCGTAACCGAACTCACCGTCTCCGCCCTCGGCCTCGGCTGCATGGGCATGAGCTACGCCTATGGCGGCCAGCCCGAGGGCGAGGCCACCGCCACGCTGCGCCGCGCCGTCGACCTCGGCATCACCCTCTTCGACACGGCCGAGATGTACGGCCCCTTCGAGAACGAGAAGCTGGTGGGCAAGGCCCTGGCGCCGGTCCGCGACCGGGTGATCATCGCCACCAAGTTCGGCTTCAAGATCTCCGAGACCGGCCAGGGTCCCGACCGGATCATCGGCGTCGACAGCCGGCCCGAGCACGTCCGGGCGGTCTGCGACGCCTCGCTCCGGCGCCTCGGCGTCGACGTCATCGACCTGTTCTACCAGCACCGGGTGGACCCGGCGGTGCCGATCGAGGACACGGTCGGTGCCATGGCCGATCTCGTGCGGGCCGGCAAGGTCCGGGCGCTCGGCCTGTCCGAGGCCGGCGCTGCCACGATCCGGCGGGCCCACGCGGTCCACCCCATCGCCGCCGTGCAGAGCGAGTACTCCCTCTGGAGCCGCGATCCCGAGGCCGAGGTGCTGCCGACCTGCCGCGAACTCGGGATCGGCTTCGTGCCGTACAGCCCCCTGGGGCGCGGACTCCTGACCGGCGCGATCCGCGACCGCGACAGCCTCGCCGCCGACGATTACCGCCGCACGATGCCGCGCTTCGCGGCGGAGAACCTCGCGGCCAACCAGCGGCTGCTCGACACGCTCGCCGCCCTGGCGCGCGACAAGGGCGTCACGCCGGCCCAGCTCGCCATCGCCTGGGTGCTGAACCAGGGCGACTTCATCGTGCCGATCCCGGGCGCCCGCAAGATCCGGAACCTCGAGGAGAACGCGGCGGCGGCCGGTCTCGTCCTGGCCGAGGCCGACCTGCGGGCCATCGCGGACGCGATGCCCGCCGAGGCGGTGACCGGCGACCGCTACGGCGCCGCCGGGCTGGCGATGGTCGGTCTCTGAACCGTCAGAGCGCCGCGATGGTCTCGGCCATCGCGCGCGCCCGCGGCACGAGGCTTCCCACTTCCAGATACTCGTCGGGCGAGTGGGCCTTGCCGCCCACCGGGCCCACGGCGCAGAGCGTGGGGCACCCGACGCTGGCGGTGAAGCCCGAATCGGCGCAGCCGCCTGCGAACTCGCCGGTGACGGGGTTGCCGCCCTCCGCGCTCACCCTTGCGTAGGTGTCGAACAGCGCCCGCGAGGCCTCGTCCTGCACGAGCGGCAGGAACTCGCCCTTGATGGTGAGATGCGCGGTCGTGTCCGGCACCGTCGATCCGGCCACGATCGCGGCGATCCGGTCCATGGCGGCCTCGCGGTCGGGCGGGGTCACGTAGCGCAGGTCGATCTCGCAGGTGACCCGGGGCGCCACGGTGTTCACCGACTGGCCGCCGGAGACCAGGCCGACATTGACCGTGGTGCCGCGGTCGAGGTCGGTGAGCGCGTGGAGCGCGACGGTCTTGTGGGCGAGCTCTAGGATGGCGCTGCGCCCGTCGGCGTAGTTGCCGCCGGAATGGGCCGCCCTGCCGAGCACCTCGAGGTGCATGAACACCCCGCCCTTGCGGCCGGTGACGACGTTGCCGGTCGGCCGCCCCGGCTCGGAATTCAGCACCGCGCGGGCGCCCCGGGCGGTCTCCTCGATGATCGGCCGGCAGGCCGGCGAGCCGATCTCCTCGTCGCTGGTGAACAGGCCGACGAGCGGCACCGGCGCGCCGCCGGCGCGGTGGTAGGCGGCCAGCACGAAGGCGTTCATCACGAGGCCCGCCTTCATGTCGGCGACGCCCGGCCCGTAGGCGCGCCCGTCGGCGACCCGGAACGGCCGGCGGGCCGGCTCCCCCTTCGGGAAGACGGTGTCGCGGTGGCCCATGAGCACGACCGGGCGGTTGCCGCCACCCGATCCGGCCACGCTCGCCTTCAGCGCGTCGCCGTAGCCGTCGACCGGGATCGTGGTGACCGGGATGCCGTGGCCGGCGAGGAACTCCGCGATGCGGATGCCGACCGCGTCGACGCCCGGCTTGTCGTAGGAGCCGGAATCGATGTTCACCAATTCCTCGAGGAGCGCCAGCATCGCGCCCTCCTGCCCGTCGAGCCAGCGGAGGACGTCGGTGTCATGGGCGGTCATGGGAGCCTCGTACCGGGGTCAGCAGGATTGCGCAGACCGTCTTTGCGAGCGCAGCGAAGCAACCCAGCGTCGCGCAACCTCTGGCAGCATAGCGCAGACTGGATTGCTTCGCTCCGCTCGCAAGGACGGCGCCGCGCCCGTACGATCCGCCGATCTGGTCGGCCGCGCCTACTCGACCGTGACCGACTTGGCGAGATTGCGGGGCTGGTCGACGTCTTTCCCCATGAACACCGCCGTGTGGTAGGCGAGCAGCTGGATCGGCACCGCGTACACGATCGGCGCCACCGTCGGGTCGAGCGCCGGCATGGTGAAGGTCGCGAGCGTGTCGAGCCCGTGCTCGGCCGCGCCCTTGGCGTCGCCGATCAGCACGATGCGCCCGCCGCGGGCGGCCACCTCCTGCATGTTCGAGACGGTCTTCTCGAACACCGCGTCGTGCGGCGCGATCACGATCACCGGCACGCTCTCGTCGATCAGCGCGATCGGCCCGTGCTTCAGCTCGCCCGCCGCGTAGCCCTCGGCGTGGATGTAGCTGATCTCTTTGAGCTTCAGCGCGCCTTCCAGCGCCATCGGGTAGCTGGTGCCGCGGCCGAGATAGAGCACGTCCCGCGCCTTCGCGACCTCCCGGGCCAGACCCTCGATCGCCGCCTCGTGGGTGAGCGCCTCGGCCATCAGGCCCGGCGCCTTGATCAGGCCGTCGATCAGCCGCCGCTCGCCCGCCGCGTCGAGGGTGCCGCGGGCCCGGCCCGCCGCGATGGCGAGGCAGAGCAGCACGGTGAGCTGGCACGAGAACGCCTTGGTGGAGGCGACGCCGATCTCCGGCCCGGCCAGCGTCGGCATCACCACGGAGGATTCCCGCGCGATCGTCGAGGTCGGCACGTTGACCACGCTCAGCGTGTGCTGGCCCTTCGACTTCGCGTAGCGCAGGGAAGCCAGGGTGTCGGCGGTCTCGCCCGACTGCGAGATGACCAGCGTCAGCCCGTCCTTCTCGAGCGGCGCCTCGCGGTAGCGGGCCTCGGAGGCGACGTCGATCTCCACCGGCAGGCGGGCCACCTGCTCGAACCAGTACCGGGCGACGAGCCCCGCGTAGTAGGCCGTGCCGCAGGCGGTGATGTACACGCGGCTGAGCTTGGCGAAGTCGAAGGGCAGCGCCTCGGGCAGCGCGACCCGCCCCTGCGCCATGTCGACGTAGTGGGCGAGCGTGCGGCCCACCACCTCGGGCTGCTCGTGGATCTCCTTGGCCATGAAGTGGCGGTACTCGCCCTTGTCGATCCGGTAGGCCTGCGTGGCGATCGTCTGCCGGGCGCGCTCGACCGTGGCGCCCGACGCGTCGCGGATCTCGGCGCCGCCCCGGGACAGGATCGCCCAGTCGCCCTCGTCGAGATACGTGATGGCGTCGGTGAACGGGGCGAGCGCCAGGGCGTCGGAGCCCAGGTAGGTCTCGCCCTCGCCGAAGCCGATGGCCAGCGGCGCGCCGTGGCGGGCCCCGATCAGCAGGTTCTCCTCGCCGGAGAAGAGGAAGCCCAGCGCGAAGGCGCCGCGCAGCCGCGGCAGGGCGGCGGCCACGGCCTCCACCGGCCCCATCTGCCGGTCCATGTTGCGGCTGACGAGCTGGGCGACGACCTCGGTGTCGGTCTCGGTCTCGAAGACGACGCCGTCGGCCTCCAGCTCCTGCTTGAGCTCGCGGAAATTCTCGATGATGCCGTTGTGCACGACGGCCAGGCGCTTGGTGGCGTGCGGGTGGGCGTTGGTCTCGTTGGGCCGGCCGTGGGTCGCCCAGCGGGTGTGGCCGATGCCGATCGTGCCGGTGAGCGGCTCCTGGGCGAGCCTGGCTTCCAGGTTGACCAGCTTGCCCGAGGCCCGGCGCCGCGCCAGCCGGCCGTGCTCCAGGGTGGCGATGCCGGCGGAATCGTAGCCGCGGTACTCGAGCCGCCGCAGGGCCTCGATCACCTGCCCCGCCACCGCGTCGCGCCCGACGATGCCGACGATGCCGCACATAGGAGTGTCTCTCGCTGTCGCGCCCGGATGGCCGCGCGCAGGTCGTGCGCAAGGTCCGGGCCGCCCCGCGCCGTGCGGGGCCGAGCGGGACTTCTACCGGATCGGCACCGCGCAGGGCCAGCCCCGCCCGCGCGGCGTGTCCGGCCTCACGCCTTCCCGCGCCGCGCCTTCTCGACCTGCAGCGCCGCGCGCTTCTCCCCGGCCCAGCCCGGCTTCACCGCCTGCCGGCCCCGGGCCACCGCCATGGCGTCGGCCGGCACGTCGTCGGTGATCACCGAGCCGGAGGCGACGTAGGCCCCCTCCCCCACCGAGACGGGGGCGACCAGCGCCGAGTTCGAGCCGATGAACGCGCCCGCGCCGATCGTGGTCCGGTGCTTGAGCACGCCGTCGTAATTGCAGGTGATCGTGCCGGCGCCGATATTGGCTTTGGCGCCGACCTCCGCGTCGCCGAGATACGTGAGGTGCGCGGCCTTGGCGCCGGCACCCATCCGGGCGTTCTTCAGCTCGACGAAATTGCCGAGCTCCGCGCCGGCCTCCAGCACGGCGTTGCCGCGCAGCCGCACGAACGGCCCGATCTTCACGCCCGTCTCCAGGCTGGTCTCGGTGAGATGCGCGAAGGCCCGCACGGTGCAGCACTCCGCGACCCGCACGCCGGGGCCGAACACGACGTTGGGCTCCACGATCACGTCGCGTCCCAGCACCGTGTCGTGGCTGAGGAACACCGTCTCGGGGGCGATCAGCGTGGCGCCGCCCAGCATCGCGCTGCGGCGCAGCTGCGCCTGGATCGCGGCCTCCGCGACGCTGAGCTGCACCCGGTCGTTCACGCCCTGCGCCTCGGCCTCGTCCACCGGCACGACCGTGACGGGCAGCCCGTCGGCGACCGCGAGCGCCACCGCGTCGGGCAGGTAGTACTCGCCGGCGGCGTTGTCGTTGCCGATGCGGGTGAGCAGGGCCAGGGCGTGCCGTCCGGCGAGCGCCATCAGCCCGGCATTGCACAGGGTCACGGCCCGCTCGGCCGCGCTCGCGTCCTTCTCCTCGCGGATGGCGAGCACGCGGTCGCCCTCGGTCAGCACCCGCCCGTAGCCGGAGGGTGTCGCCGTCTCGAAGGCCAGCACGGCCACCGCGGCGCCGTCGGCCAGGGGCGCGCGGAGGCGCAGGAAGGTGTCGGCCGAGACGAGCGGCGTGTCGCCGAAGGCGATCACCACGTCGTCGTCGGGGTGGGCCAGGATCTCGCGGGCGGCGAGCACCGCGTGGGCGGTACCGAGGCGCTCGGCCTGCGGGAAAACCCGGGCGCCGGGGGCGGCCCGCGCGATCTCGGCGGCGACGTCGTCGCGGCCGGGCTCGGCCACCACGGCGATCCGGCCCGCGCCCGCCGCCTGGACGGCGGCCAGGACGTGGCCGAGCATGCTGCGCCCGGCGATCCGGTGCAGCACCTTCGGCAGGTCCGAGCGCATCCGCGTGCCCTTCCCGGCCGCGAGCACGATGGCGGTGAGGCTGCGCGAGGGCGTTCCGGTCGGGGTCATCGCGGGTCCAGGCATCGATCGAGGGCCAAGACGGATGGGCCGGACGGGCGCCCGGCGCAACCCCGTCCGGGCCGATCAGCGCAGCGCCAGGGCGACGTGCTGGCCCGAGCCGTGGGCGAAGCGCTCCCTGCGGCGCTCGATCGAGCTCGGGATCCGCAGGGATTCCCGGTACTTCGCCACCGTGCGCCGGGCGATGTCGACGCCCTCCCCGCGCAGCTTCTGCACCAGGGCGTCGTCGGACAGCACGTCGTCCGGCGTCTCGCCGTCGACGAGCTGCTTGATGCGGTGGCGCACCGCCTCGGAGGAGTGGGCGGCCGCGCCGGCCGCCCCGGGGATCGCCGCGGTGAAGAAGTACTTCATCTCCAGGGTCCCGCGGCTCGTGCCGATGGCCTTGTTGGAGGTGACCCGCGAGACGGTCGATTCGTGCATGCCGATCGCCTCGGCCACGGTCTTGAGGTTCAGCGGCCGCAGGTGGGTGACGCCGTGGACGAAGAACCCGTCCTGCTGGCGGACGATCTCGGTGGCGACCTTCAGGATGGTGCGGGCGCGCTGCTCCAGCGAGCGGGTCAGCCAGTTGGCGTTCTGGAGGGCCTCCGACAGGAAGGCCTTGTCGCCCTCCGCGGCGGCGTTGCGCGAGACGCGGGCGTAGTAGCTCTGGTTCACCAGGACCCGGGGCAGCGCCTCGCTGTTCAGCTCGACCAGCCAGGAGCCGTCCGGCGCGGCGCGCACGAACACGTCCGGGACCAGGACCTCGACGGCGCTCGACCCGAAGGCCCGGCCTGGCTTCGGATCCAGGCGGCGGATCTCGCCCAGCATGTCGACGAGGTCCTCGTCGTCGACGCCGCAGAGCCGGCGCAGGGCCGCGAAATCGCGCTTGGCCACGAGGTCCAGCCGCGAGACCAGCGCCTGCATCGCCGGGTCGAACCGGTCGCGCTCGCGCAACTGGATCGCGAGGCACTCGGCGAGGTCGCGGGCCGCGATCCCGGGCGGGTCGAAGGTCTGGACCAGCGCCAGCATCCGGCCGACGAGGGCCGGGTCGGCGCCGAGCCGCTCGGCCACGCCCTCCACCGTCTCGCGCAGGTAGCCGGCCTCGTCGACGGCGTCGATCAGGAAGCCGCCGATCAACCGCTCGGCCGGCTCCCGGGTCGCGAGGTCGAGCTGGCCCGCGAGGTGCTCGCGCAGCGAGGTCTCGGCCGTGAGGGTCGCCTCGAAATCGGGCGCCTCGGCGTCGAAGCTGCCGCCGGTGCTGCCGTAGGGCGGCGGCGTCAGCGAGAGCATGTCGCCCCCGCCCGCCTCGCGCGCCTGGACGGGGCTCTCGTCGGGGAAGACGTTGTCGAGGCGCGTGTCGAAGTCGCTCTCGATCTCGCCGCGGCTCGGGTTGAGGTCGGCCGAGAGCCACGAGTCGGGCTCCGGCGCGTCGAAGCCGTCGGACCCCGCCTCCTCGGCATGGCTGCCCGATTCGGCGGCGTCACCCGCGGCGGGCAGGTCCGGCTCGGCGCGCTCCAGCAGCGGGTTGCGTTCCAGCTCGGCCTCGACGTAGGCCGAGAGATCGAGGTGCGAGAGTTGGAGAAGCTTGATCGCCTGCAGGAGCTGCGGCGTCATCACCAGGGCCTGGCCCTGACGCACTTCCAGCCGTTGCACCAAACTCATGCGAGGCCCCGATGCCCTTCCGGCGCGGTTCGCCAGCCGGAGCCACGCTGCTCACGGCATGGTTCTTGCTTGCTCCGTCGCACTTTCTGTAACGCGATCCGACCCGCGCGTCAAAGCGCGACCGTGCACGCCGCTGTTGGCAAGTGCACGGCGCTGCGGGACGCGCAGCGTTCCAGTCACATCCCGATCCGCCGCCCGGCAGTCTGAGGGCAGATCTTAAAGGAAGGTTTGCGCAATCATCCGCGCGCATTTGCCAGGACATCCGAAATCCGCCGGCAAAGCTTTGTCTGGTTGCAGACGCTTCCCCCGCTAGATGCAATATCCGCTCGCTATTCCGTGTTGATCCGAGCATGGCTCGGGGGTGCGCCGCGGTTCCCGCACGAGAGCCGCTGCGCGGAGGTCGATTTCTGCGTACGCGTTTGCCGATGCCGCATCAGAACCGCCTTCTGGCCGCCCTATCCGAGGCGGATGGCGCACTGCTCGGGCCTCATCTGGAGGCGATCGACCTGCCCCTCGGCAAAGTGCTCGTCGAGCCGGCCGCCGCGATCCCGCACGCGGTCTTCATCGACACCGGCCTGTGCTCGGTGGTGTCGACCCTCGCCGAGGGCGGCCGGATCGAGGTCGGCCTGTTCGGACGCGACGGCATGGCCGCACCGGCGCTGCTGCTCGGAACCGACACGATCCCTTACCAGATCTTCATGCAGGTCGCCGGTCGGGGGCGCCGGATCTCCGTGCCGGCCCTGCGCGACGCGCTGAAATCCAGCCCGTCGCTACGCAACCTGCTGCTGCGCTACGTCCAGACCTTCCTGGTCCAGGTCGCCCAGACCGCGATCGCCAACGCGGGCGCGCCCGCCGAGGAGCGGCTCGCGCGGTGGCTCCTCATGTACCACGACCGTCAGGACGGCGACGACCTGTCCGTGACGCACGAATTCCTGTCGATCATGCTCGGCGTGCGCCGCCCGACCGTCACGGTCGCGATCCACACCCTGGAGGGCGCCGGCCTGATCCGCGCCCGGCGCGGCCGCATCCGGGTCCTCAGCCGCACGCGCCTGGAGGAGGCCGCCGGCCAGACCTACGGCCCGGCCGAGGCCGAGTACGAGCGCCTGATCGGCCCGCTGCGGCGGCCTCAGAGCACGCTGGCGTAGGGGACTTCGGCCACCACCGCGCCGGCCTCGTCGGTGATGACGAAGGTGTCGGCGCGCCAGCCGCGCGGCGCGCCGTAGACGTGCGGCAGGCGGCGCATCTCGCGCAGGATGTCGCGGGCGAGGTGCTCGGCCGCCGTCCGATCGGGCAGATCGTCGCCCTCTCGATCGGCGATCAGCGTCCCGTGACGTCGGACGTTGAGGAAGAAACGGGGCAGGTCACATCCCCTTCGAGCGTCGGCCAGCGGGGCCTTCGGGGCGCCCGTCGAAGACCGCGTGCCGCGCCATCGGGAACGGCGTCGCGGGCCTGAGCGGCGTGTCGGATCGGCGCGAACCACGCCGCGCGGGTTAACGGCCGCCGAGTGTCCGCCGAGACGGGCGGCCCGCGCAAGGGCAGCCCGAGCGAGGGCAACCCGCACGAGGGCGGCTGCGGCAGTTCGCGCACCGACGGGTACCGGGCCGACCGCGCCGGCCATATCGTACTTTCGTGCAGAGGGTTCGGGGCCGGATCAGTCCGGCCGCACGCGCGGCGTCTGTCCACACTCATACATTTTTCTGAGGGCGGGTGGATCGCGGCCCGCGCGGCTGCGTTCTCCGCGCGGTCGCCGCGGCGCGAGGATCCGGCGGCCCGTCGCGCGAGGCCGTGCGGCGCCCACACACAGGTTAACGACACCGCTCAGGTCGCGGCGCACGCTCCTCAGCTGGCCGTGAGGTTCTGCGCCATGCGCTACTTCACCGATTTCACCGACGACCGCGGCCTGTCCCTCGACGAGGAGGGGCTGCCCTTCGCCGATCGTCACGAGGCGTGCCTGTCGGCGACCGAGGCCCTGATCGAGGCCGTGCATGACCGGCTCCGCGTCCGGGCGGACCGGCCGGCCCCCGGAGATGTGGGACTGGTGCTGGAGGCGCGGGTCCGCGACGCGACCGGCAGCACGGTCTTCCGCGCCCGCCTCACCCTCGACCTGGACTGGCAGCCCTCCGACGGCTGAGCGCGGGCCCTACCAGCCGCAATTGGGGATCGGCGGCTGCGCCTTGGCCATGGCCGACTTCTCGATCGGCACCATCGCGCCCCAGGCGTATTTCTGGGCGTGGGGCGTGACGTTGGCGAAGAGGCAGCCGAGCTGGAAGTGGGTCGCGCCCATCTCGCCCGCGAAGCCCATGCAGTCCAGGAAGGTCCAGGTCTTCGGCACCGGGGTCATGGACCGCCAGCGCGGCATCGCCACGGGCGAGCAGACTTTGACCGCCCCGGTGCCGTCGTCGGCGTTGAGCGCGTCCCCCTGGCTCTGCGCCGCGGAGGGGGCGAGGCCGAGCAGGAGGATTGCCGCGAGAATCGCTCGGCCGGGGATCAGGGCGTGTCGGCTCATCGGGTCAGCGCATCGTCCACCACAGGGCCGCGAGGATCGCGAAGCCGAGAACGTTGTAGAGGATCGCCCAGATCCAGACACCCAGGACTGCGCGGCTCGGCTGCCGTGGTCGCGACCGGCCGGGGCGCAGGCGGTTCCGGTCCTCCGGTGTCGGCCAGATCGCCGCCCGGGGTGCCTTGAGGAGCCGCGTCAGCGCCTCCGGGAGGTGCGGGCCGTGCGGTGTCTCGCCGGTCATGGCAGTCTCCGATGCGACGATGGGCCGGGCCGGGTCGCGCCCGCCCGGCGCCGGACCTGTCCGGGCGACCCGAGATCCGGCGGCGGCGGCGCTCACAGCACCGTGCCGGGTGCTGGCGGGTAGTACTGGTAGGCCCAGGTCTCGGACAGCAGCCGATCCCCGGATCTCAGCTGCAGACGCATCTCCACCGGATCCGGACCCTCGGCGTAGACCTTGAGAAAGACCCGCCAGGGGCTCGGCTTGCCGTAGGGCGCCCAGGTGGCGCCGACTTCCTCCACGCTGCCGCGCGACAGGGTGAGCGCGACCGTGGCCTTCTCGGGATCGAGGCCCGACAGGGCCGCGCCCTCGAATTCCAGCACGAACTGCCGCACGAGGTTGGCCCGGCCCGGGCGTCTGTCGGCATCCGCGAGCCACGCGGCCTTGGTGGCCCGGGTCGCGACGCACCGGGCGAGGTCGGTGGCGACCGGCTCCTTGACGGTCCAGCGCAGCCGGTAGGCGAAGCTGCGGTCCGACCCGGCCTGCGGCGCGTCGTCCGGCACCCAGAGAGCGACGATGTTGTCGTCGGTCTCCTGATGGGTCGGGATCTCCACGAGCTGGACGCTGCCGCGGCCCCAGTCGCCCTGCGGCTCGACCCAGATGTCGGGCCGGTTCTCCTCGAAGCCGTCGTCGATGTAGTTCTCGTAGGCGCGGTCGCGCTGGAGCAGGCCGAAGCCCTTCGGCGACCGGTCGGCGAAGGCGCTGACGCTGAGGCGGGGTGGGTTGTTGAGCGGCCGCCAGATCAGCTCGTCGGCGCCGGTCTGCATCAGCAGCCCGTCGGAATCGTGCACCTCGGGCCGCCAGTCGCTCGCGAGGAAGCGGCTCATGCCCTCCGAGTACCACAGCATCGAGGTCAGGGGCGCCATGCCGAACCGCTCGACCGCCTTGCGCATGTAGACCGTGCAGGCGACGTCGATGACGACGTGCGGCTCCTTCCGGGCGACGAACCGGTAGGCGCCGGTGAGGCTCCGGCCCTCGAGGAGCGCCAGCACGGTCACGGCGCCGTCCGCGGCCGGGCTGACGTAGAAGCGCGTGAAGACCGGGAATTCCTCGGTCTTCCCGGGCCCGGGCGCCGTGTCGATCGCGATGCCCCGGGCCGAGGCCCCGTACTGGGCTCCGTCCCCGGCGGCGCGGAAGTACGAAGCGCCCAGGAAGGCCAGCCAGTCGCCGTCGTCGCCCGGCTGCCCGGCGGGCGCCTTCTGGAACCGGAACCCCGCGAAGCCCGCCCCGTCCGGAACGTCCTTGGCCGGGTTGCCCGGCGGGTAGGTGAACAGGTCGTGGCTGTAGAGCACCTCGCGGGCCTGCCCGCCCTCCAGGGCGTAGACCTTCACGGGATGGCGGAAGAAGTTGCCGAGGTGGAAGAAGGTCACCGGGTACGGGCTGTCGGCGAACAGGGCGTGGCCCGGCGGGGAGCGGATCTCCTGGAGCGGCCCGTAGGTCAGGGCGTCGAGGGCCGCCGAGGCGGGCGCCTCCGGTGGCGGCGCGTAGGGCCGGTCCCGCAGCGTCCGGGCGAGATCCTTCAGCCGGTCGAGGTCCATGGGCTCGGGCGGTGCGAGGCGTGGCCCGCCGCCGGCGGCCCGGGCGAGGCCGGGATACGGCGCGAGGGCGAGGAGCCCGATGGCGGTCAGGACGCGGCGCGTGATCAAGCTGGAACCCCCGGATTCGGTCGGGCCTCGCGACCCGCGCCGCCCTCTAGCCACGCCGGCGCGGCGGCGCAATTTCCCGGCCGCGGCTCAGCTCCGCGGACCGCAGTTGCCGGTGCTGCCGTCGGTCGTCCAGAGGTTGGCGCCGCCCCCCGGCGGGCACTGCCCCGGCAGCGCCAGGGTGATCAGCTTCGCGAAGGTGTTGGCCTCGTCCTCGCCGTAGCCGATCTCGCCGACCATGCGGCCGGTCCTGTCGAACAGCGCCACGGTGGCGGAATGCTCCATCGTGTAGTCGCCGTCCTTGGTCGGCACGCGCTTGTAGGCGACGTGGTAGGCGTCGGCCATGCGGGCGACCTGCTGCGGCGTGCCGACGAAGCCGCGGATCCGCGGATCGAACGAGGCCAGGTACGCCCGCAGGGTGTCGGGCGTGTCCCGCTCCGGGTCGAGGGTGACGAAGACGACGTTGAGGCGATCCGCGTCGCGGCCCATCCGGCCGAGGGCCGACGCCAGGGTCGCGAGCGTGGTCGGGCAGACGTCCGGGCAGTGGGTGAAGCCGAAGAACAGGACGGACGGCTTGCCGCGGAGATCGGCCTGGGTCACCGGGCGGCCGTCGAGATCCGCCATCGTGAACGGGCCGCCGACCTTCCGGGAATGGCTGAACCGCGAGCCCTGCTGGAGGACGATCGCCCCGGTGCCGGTGGCGATCACGGCGACGAGGGCGGCGGAGGCGATGAGGGCGAGAGGGCTCGGTGCCATGCTGTGACCTGCGACGGCGCGTCGGGGTGGCCGGTATCGATGCCGCCAATATGGGGTCCGTGTCGACAGGCGTGAGGCCGCGGCGCCCCGTGCGGGACCGGACCTGGAGAGGCGACGACGTCAGGAACACGCCCGGGAGAGGCCGGTTGGCCAGGGTACGGGCGCTCGCGCCATCCGGTGCCGGGACACCCGGGCCGCGGGCCCGACCGTCCCCTCCGCGACCGTGCACGGGAGCCGCCCCAGATGGCCCAGCAGATCCCCGTCGACCCGCAGGCCCGGGCCGACGATCCCCGCCGCGACGCCGAGCGGGACGACGCCACCCACGCCATCGCCGACGACGTCGCCTATCAGCGCCACGTCCTGGTCAACGTCGTGTTCGTGGGGCCCCCCGGCGCGGGCGACCGGGGTTGGGTCCTGATCGATGCCGGCGTGGTGGGCGCGAAGCGCGGGATCGAGGCCGCGGCCCGGGCCCGCTTCGGCGAAGGCGCCCGGCCGGCCGCGATCGTCCTGACCCACGGCCATTTCGACCACGTCGGCGTCCTGGAGGACCTCGCGAAGGACTGGGACGTCCCGGTCTACGCGCACGCCCTGGAGCGGCCCTATCTCGACGGCAGCGCCGCCTACCCGACGCCGGATCCGAGCGTCGGCGGCGGACTCCTCGGCCGCCTGTCGCCGCTGTTCCCGACGAGCCCGGTCGACGTCTCCGGGCGGCTCCGCCTCCTTCCGGAGGACGGTTCGGTGCCGCCCCTGCCCGGCTGGCGCTGGATCCACACGCCCGGCCACGCGCCGGGCCACGTCTCGCTCTGGCGGGAGGCCGACCGGACGCTGATCGCGGGCGACGCCTTCATCACCACGGCGCAGGAATCCGCCTACGCGGTCGCGACGCAGGCGCCGGAGCTGCACGGGCCGCCGATGTACCTGACGATCGACTGGCCGGCGGCGCGCGCGTCGGTGCGGGCGCTCGCCGCGCTCGCCCCGGAGCGGGTCATCACCGGACACGGCCGGCCGCTGCAGGGGCCCGAGATGCGCCGCGCCCTCGACGCCCTGGCGGCGGACTTCGACCGGGTCGCGGTGCCGGAGACGGGCCGGTTCGTGGAGCACCCGCTCGAAGCCGCCGACGGCTCCGCCTACAGAGCGCCGCGCTGACCGGCGCGATGCGGCCGCGCGGGCGGCGTCCCGCGCCTCACGAGGCCCGCGCGAGATCCTGAAACGGGGCCGGGGATCGCGCGGCGGCGAGCACGCCGTCCATCTCGGCCTTCGGCATGGCGTGGCCGAACAGGTAGCCCTGGCCGAAATGGCAGCCCTGTTCGGAGAGCCAGTCGAGGCTGGCGTCGGTCTCGATCCCCTCGGCGGTGGTGGAGAGGCCGAGGCTCGCCCCGAGCTTGATGATGGCGTCGACGAGCTTCGCCCGCTCGTCGCTCATCGTGATGGCGTCGACGTAGCTGCGGTCGATCTTCAGCTTGTCGAACTTCAGTTCGCGCAGGTGGTACAGGCTGGAATAGCCGGTTCCGAAATCGTCCAGCGCGATGCGCACGCCGAGTTCGCGCAGCGACAGCAGGGTCGTCCGGGTCGCCTCCAGGTCCTGGATCAGGGCGCTCTCGGTGATCTCGACCTCCAGGCGCTGCGGCGGGAAGCCGGTCTCGGTCAGGATCCCGAGGATGCGCTGGGCGAGCCACGCGTCCTGGAACTGCTGCGGGGCGATGTTCACCGCGAGGACCAGGTGCGGCGGCCAGGCCCGGGCATCCAGGCAGGCGCGGCGGATCAGGCTGTAGCTGAGATCCGCGATCATCCCGGTCTCCTCGGCCACCGGGATGAACTCGCTCGGGCCCACCACCCCGCGCGTCGGGTGGCGCCAGCGCGCCAGGACCTCGACCCCGACGATCTCCTTCTCGGGGAGCGACACCACCGGCTGGTAGAAGGGCTCGATCGCGCCCGTCTCGATGGCGAGGCGAAGTTCCGTCTCCATGCGGGCGCGGGCCCGCAGCTCCGCGTCCATGGCGCTGCGGAAGAAGCGGACATTGCCGCGCCCGTCCTTCTTGCCCTGGTACATGGCGAGATCGGCCGCGTGCAGGATCGCGTCGGCGTCCCCGTGCTCGGCCGACACCGCGGCGACGCCGACCGTGGCCCCGACCTTCAGGTCGTTCTGGCTCCACGTCACCGGCTCGGCGATGCGCGCGATGACCGCCTGGGCGAGGCGCCGCAGCGCCTCGCTCTCGTAGCGGAGCGGGACCAGCATGGCGAACTCGTCGCCGCCCAGACGGGCCGCCAGGCCGCCCGACGGCACGAGCTGCTGGAGACGCTCGGCCACGGCGCACAGGACCGCGTTCCCGGCCGCATGGCCGTAGAGGTCGTTGACCGGCTTGAACCGGTCGAGATCGATGAGGAGCACCGCCGCGTCCGCGGCGCCCGGCGCGTGCGCCCGCTCCACGGCGTCGATGAAGCGGCGACGGTTCGCCAGGCCGGTCAACCCGTCGTGCCGGGCGATCGCCTCGGCCTGCGCGGCGGCGGCGGCGCGCTCGAGCATGAGCCGCCGGAGGATGATCGATTTGCGGATGCTGGCGCCCCACTGCGCCACGCCCATGCAGGCGGCGAGCAGCAGCAGGTCCGTGAGGTTGTAGGTGGCGACGACGCTGTTCAGATACGCGAAGGTCCCGAGCGTGACGCCGACGAACCAGATCCCGACGCCGATCACGAGGAGGCACAGGGTCTCGTACAGCTCGCCGCGGCCCCAGGCTCTCGACGTCTCGATCGGCATGGTCAGGACCCGGTTTCCAACGTCAGAGCGAAGCATGCCGTCCGCTCACGCGCTATAGATCAGCTCCGGACGCGGCAGCTTCTCTACATCTTTACGGGTCTTTGTCTTGGTTTAATTTGGATTAAATCGCGCCGCCACGCTGCGCGCGGCTCGGGGGCGCCGGTATGTCCCATCGCGGGAAGAGATGGACAGGGCCGCGCCGTCACGCCTCGTCGACGGCGTCCGGACGCTGCGCGGCCGCGCGGCTCTCTTGGAGGGTGGCGGCGGCCTTGACGATCGACAGGATCCCGCCGCGGGTCGTCTCGTCGGTGATGCTGGTGAAGGCCAGGACGAGTTCCATGACCTTCGGATCCTCGAACAGGGCCGCGGGTCCGACGCGTCCGCCGCCGTTGTCCCGCGGATCCGCGAAGAACGTGTCCACCGGCACCCTCAGCAGGTCGGCGATGGCCTGAAGACGCCCTGCGCCGATGCGGTTGCGCCCCTTCTCGTACTTCTGAACCTGCTGGAAGCTGACGCCGATGGCCTGACCGAGATCAGTCTGGCTCAGGCCCTGTGCCACGCGGAGCGCCGCGATGCGGCCGCCGATCGAGCGATCAGTCTCGGTGGCGGACTTGGGCTTCGGGGAGGACGACATCGAACGGAAACCTTCAGCATGCTGGATGAGTGGCACTTACCCAGAGTCGCGGAAAAAAACACAACCGAAAACTGCTTAGCGCACCAATAAGTTGCGCAATTCCTAGTTGCACTGGACGCATGGCTTGGCTGTTGGTTGTACGCCCAGGGACGGTGAAACCGCAATGGTCAACTGTATCCGTCACGCAGCGCACAGACGGTTTCCCTCCTGCGCCTGTCTTCGCCGGCTACGGCAGCCTCTCAGTCGCCGTGCGCGACGATACATCGGAGATCGGTCGAAGGGGTGGTAAAGTACCGAGGCCTCCGATCGTCGTGGTGGACGGTGACGGATATGTGATGCGGCCGGCATTGTGGTGGGACTGCGGCCGCGGGTCTCCATCAAGACATCGGCGATGCAATTCACCGGCGCGAATGTCGCGGCCGGCGGGACACACACCCCTGTTTCCGACATCGGGCCGCGTCTATCGCCGGCCTAAACACTTTAAGTCCCGGTCGAGAAAATCTATGAAATGATGTATTCACCGGCCAGGCTCGACGGTAGAGTCGGTCTCCCATCACAGCGCCCTCGTCGATGACCGACCTTCTCGTCACCCTCCAGGAGCCAGCCGAACCCGCCGGGCAGGCCGGGCCGGGATCCGAGACGTCGGCCCTGCGCGCGCATATCGCGCGGATTCTGCGCAGGCTGCCTCCCGCCAAGGCGACGAAGACGACCTGACCTCGACCGCCGGGAACGGCGCAGCGACCTGCCCGGACGGATCATCCGCTCGGGACGGGCGCCCGGTCCGGACGCCCCTCCTAGGCGACGGCCTCCAGCGGCTGCGGCCGGGCGCGGACGCGATCGAGGATGTCGAGGGTGCGGATGCTGTCCGCGAGCGGCATGATCGGGCTCTCGCGGGCGCCGGCGAGCAGGCAGCGATGCACCTCGTCGATCTGATGCCGCAGCCCGAACCCGAGGTACGGCGTCGGGATCAGCGCGACGCGGCGGAAGTCCAGCGGCTGCAGGAGGCGTTTCGCGAAGGCCAGTCGGCCGACGGCCTGGCGGCGCGGCGGGGCACGGTCGGCGGGCGCCGGCGCGGCCGCGGTGCGCACGCGCGTGAGGAAGGGCGGGCACAGGAACTGCCGGTGCAGGTGGATGCGGCCGTGCGTGCCGACGATCACGGCGGCGTTGTCGGCCTCTCCGGTCGAGCCGCAGCTCAGGGTCGCGGTCCTGGCGTTCCAGCCGAGCGCGAGCGCGGCCTGCTGCGCCGCCGCACCGCCCCGATCGAGGCCGACGCCCGAGACCTCGGTGGGTGCGCCGAACAGGTGGAGCGCCAGCGACACGGGGTAGACCCCGAGATCGAGGATCACCCCGCCTTCGGCCGGATCGTCCGTCCGTCCGGGCGGGTCCGGCGCGCGGGGGAAGAACAGGCGGGCGTCGAGATGCAGGGGATCGCCGATCTCGCCCGCTTCCAGCATCGCCTTGGCCCGCACGACGCCGGGCGTGAAGCGCATCCACATCGCCTCCATGCAGAAGACGCCCTTCCGCCGCGCCGCCTCCGCGATGCGCCGCGCCTGCCCGCCCGAGAGCGCGATCGGCTTCTCGATCAGGACCGACTTGCCGGCCTCGATGCAGGCCAGCGCGCTGTCCATGTGGTCGCTGTTGGGCGTGGCGATGTAGACGACGTCGATATCCGGCCGCGCGGCCAGGGCCTCGACGCCGGCGACGGCGGCCGGCGCGCCGGACGCCTGGGGGAAGGCCGCGGCGAAGGCCTGGGCGCTCCCGGTGCTCCGCGCCCCGACGGCGGTGAGGCGCGCGTCCGGCCGCCCGAGAAGGTCGCTGACGAAGCGCTGGGCGATGATCCCGGTGCCGAGGACGCCCCACGAGACGGTCTGTGCCATGGCTAGAACCTGGATCTCAGCTGGATCACGGCGCCGCCGCCGGCATTCTGCATGGCGAGCGCGATCTCGGTGATGTGCAGCACGAACCGCGCCGGGAGCGGCGCCGGAACGCCCGCCCGGATCGCCGCGGCCTGGGCCGCGGGTCCGCGGGCGAAATCCATCTGCGACGGGTAGCTGGGCAGCTTGCCCCCGAAGCGGGGAGTCGGCAGCTTCCGACCGAGGAAGATCCGCCCGGGCAGGTAGCGCTGGATCCGGTGCAGCAGCCGGCCGAGCCGCCCGGGCGCCTCGCCGCTCGGCGAACGGAGATAGACCGGGCCCTGGCTGGCCCACGAATCGGTCACGGTCAGGACGCCCCGGTCGCCGATGATGTGCAGGGATCGGTCCTGCGGCGCGACGAGGCCGCAGGTGATCCGCGCGACGACACCGGATCGGAACTCCAGGCACGCTGTCGAGAAGTCGTTGGCGACCGAGTCCGGGGGCTGGCCGGTGCCCTTGTCCGGGTACAGGCGCGACGCGAAGGCAGTCATGCGCTCGACCGGGCCGAACATCAGGCTCATCCAGGTCAGGTAGTAGCCGGCGTGCTCCAGGGTGCAGCCGACCCGGTACTCGTCCTCGGCCGGCCAGGGGGCGCCTGTCACGCTCCGCCATTCATGCACCGGCTCCCGGAACACCGGCCCGTCCTCCAGCTCGGCGTAGACGAGCCGGACCGACCCGACCTGGCCGGACGCGACGGCCTCCCGCACGGTCGCGCCCGCCTCGCCCAGGATGCTCGCGGGCGCGCCGCTCAGCGAGAGGCCCTTCGCCTCGGCGAGTTCCACCAGCGTTTCGGCCTGGGCGTACTCCATGGCGAGCGGCTTCTCGGAGTAGACGTGCTTGCCGGCCTCCAGGGCGGCCTTGGTCACGACGTAGTGACTGTGCGGATTGGTCAGATTCAGGATGAGGCCGATCTCCGGCTCGGCGAGCAGGGCCTCGAGGCTGTCGAAGGCGCGGGCGTTGTAGTGACGGCAGAATACGGCGCGCCGCTCCGGGTCCCGGTCGTAGACGCCGGCGAGGCGCAGTTCGGGGTGGTTCACGAGGGTCGTCATGTAGAAGTCGGCGACGTAACCGCAGCCGACGATCCCGATCTGCATCTCTGTCCCTGAAGGTCATCCGCACCGGATTCGGGTCGTAGCGGCAGCGCTCCGTTCCGCGCCTTCATCAATTGGGCGTAGGATCGACGCGCCGAGAGCTCAGCGACGCTCTCCGGCGCCCGAATTCGGCGCCCATGTCTCGGCAGTACACGGCGCTCGGGCCGCAGGCGCTGACGCTATTCGGTCGAACGCGCGTTTAACGCTCCGTTTACCGTACGGTCCGACAGTTCCGGTGCAACCGGAGCCCCGTGGACAGCCATGCTCGATGTCGCCTTCTGGTGGTGTGTGGCCGTGGCTTTGACCGGATCGGTCGGCCTCGTCGGCCTGGCCGTCGTCGCCGGCCGGAGCGGCCGCTCGCAGCCGCGCGGCCTCAAGCTTACCCGGACCGAGCCCCTCGTGCTCCGTCACTTCGGGCGCGCGTAGGTCGGCATTCGACCGGCACCGGCCGAGTATCCGGCGTCTCAGATCTTTAAGTTCGCGGTGGGGTTCCCGCCGGGAAGATCCGTCGTGCCCAGGTCGCGCGAGGATCCCTGACCCTTAACCGGTTCACCCCGGTCGACGTAGCCGTCGGGCACCACCGCCTGGGATCCCTTCGATGGAAGGCGGGTCGGGATCGGGCCGGTCGCGGTCACCGGAACGGACGTAACCGAGGTCGTCGACGGCAGGATCGCGTGCCTCCGGGTGCCGCTCGACCCGCCGACCGGTCGGGCTTGCCACGGTGCGACATCACCGTTTCCGCGGGTTCGATCTCCGGTGAGCCGCTTCCCTGCGCGGCGCCGGACGCTGCCGGTGTCAGGTCAGGGACAGCGATCGAGGTCCGGCCGCCTCACGATCTCACCCGGAGCACGATCTTGCCTCCGAGCCGACCCTCCTCGGAGCGCGCGTGGGCGCTTGCGACCTCGTCGAGGGGAAACTCCAGGCCGACTCGCGGCACCACGAGGCCGCGCTCGAGGAGGCGCGTCACGGCGTCGAGCTTGCGGCCGTCCTGGCGTGAGAAGACGAAGTGATAGGTGGCGTTCCGGCCCCAGGCGCCGATGAGGTTCTGAGGCGTCGCGGTGTCGACCAGGGTGACGACGCGCCCGTCCTCGCGGAGGATGTGCGGGGAGCGCGCGAGCGTGTCGCGGCCGATCGTGTCCAAGACGACGTCGACGCCCCTGCCCTCGGTCAGGCGATCGACGGCGTCCACATAGTCCTCGCGCTCGAAATCGATGACGGCGGAGGCGCCGAGCCGCTCGACGCGCGCCACGTCGTTGCCGCGCGCCGTCGCCAGGACCCGTGCCCCGATGGCCTTCGCGACCTGGACGGCGATCGCCCCGACGCCCCCGGCACCGCCGTGGACGAGGACGGTCTCTGTGACCTGCAATCGGGCCCGCTCGACCAGCCCTTCCCAGACGGTCACGCCGACGAGGCTGACGCTCGCGGCCTCGGAATGGGTGAGGTTGACCGGCTTGCGCGCGACGATGCCGGCATCCGCCACGTGGTACTCGGCGTACGATCCCGGACCGCCGAAGATCCGCGGCGTGTAATAGACCTCATCCCCCGCGCGGAACTCGGTCACGTCGGATCCGACCTGGTCGACGACGCCGGACACGTCGTGCCCGATGATGGCCGGCAGCGCGACCTGAGCGGCGTAGTCGCCGCGGCGGATCTGGCCGTCGAGCGGGTTGATCGACGTGGCATGCACGGCCACGCGGACCTGCCGGGGTCCCGGCCGAGGGTCTGGCAGCTCCCGGACCTCGAAGCTGTCCGGCCCCCCGAACTTCGTCAACACCATCGCCTTCAAGAGAGCCTCCCGTCCTGACCGGCCAACCTTGTGTCAGCCGGGCTGCGGGATGACGAACGCGTTCTCCTCACGGGGCCGATGAGCTACGTTCAGCCATGACGATGCGGAGATCGCTTCCCCCCCTCGCGGCGCTCCGGGCCTTCGAGGCGGCCGGGCGCCGCCTGAGCTTCCGCGCTGCCGCCGACGAGCTGGGTGTCACGGCGACCGCCATCAGTCATCAGATCCGGCTTCTCGAGCAGACCCTGGGGCTGCGTCTCTTCCACCGCGAGACGCGCCGGGTCCGGCTGACCGCCGAGGGCACCGTTCTCCTGCCCGTGCTGCGCGACGGTTTCGACGCGTTCGCCCGAGCCATCGATGAGATCCGCGGCCGGCACGCGGCCGGCGTTCTCACGCTCTCGGCCCCGACCGCCTTCGTGGCGAAGTGGCTCGTGCCCCGGCTCGCCGACTTCCGGGCCGCGCATCCCGGTTGCGATCTGCGACTGCACGCGTCCGACAGCTTGGTCGACTTCGCCCGCGACGGCGTGGACGTCGCCGTCCGATACGGGCCCGGTCCCTATCCCGGCCTCGACGCGCACAGGCTGGTGGTCGACCGGGTCGCACCCGCTTGCAGTCCGCGTCTCGCCATTCGATCCGAGAGCGATCTGGCCCGCCACCCCCTGCTGCACTTCGAGTGGCCCGACCTGACCGACGAGACGCCGACCTGGCCGGCCTGGCTGCGGAAGGCCGGGATCACCGATATCGATGGCGGTGCGGGCATCCGCTTCAGCGACGAAGGTCACGTCATCCAGGCCGCGATCGCCGGTCAGGGCATAGCGCTGGTCTCGGTCGTACTGACCGCCGACGACCTGGCGAGCGGCACGCTGACTCAACCCTTCGGCCCCGTCCTCGACGCGCACCCCTACTGGGTCGTCCACCCGCGACATCCGGCCCAGGCGGGACGCGTCGGGGTGCTGATCGACTGGCTGCGCAACGCAGCCATCCGGTGACGCAGGACCATGTGGCGAGGTCTGTATGACGGTTCGCGAGCGGCCATCCGTCGGCGGTTCGGCAATCTTTGTTCGGGGCGGGACCCGGCATCTCGACCATGAGGTGGCGACCGTCCGAAGCGTTGGCCCAAACTCCCTGCTCGATCGCAGTGCTCGTCGTGGAGCGTAATTTTTGCCGATCGCCGGTAAATCTCGGCGGCATAGCAAGCCTAAACCCAGTGTCCGGTAAAACCGAAGCTTAAGTCAGAATGGCAGGCGATGCTGTGTCGTAAAGGCGTGGATGAAGACGTTCGACGGAACCTGTTGCAAGCCCGCCAAGGCGGTCAACGACGAAGGAGTGCGAATCTGAGATCTTTCGCGATCGATCGCCATCGTGGACGGCCGTTGTGAACCGCCCGATAGGTTCCGCCGGCGACACGTGCCGACAGGCCCTGGAGTGCCTCCAGGCGCGTCTCAGTTCGATAGATCGCTTCGCGCTTCTCGAGCTGGTCAAGCGCGCTGCGAAAGAAAGCGGCCGCCCTTGCCCGATCGAAAAGTGGAAAATGCTCAGCCGTCGCTTCCGGAAGCCGCTCGACGATATCGATCATGGCGGTCGTGGCTTCCCTGTAGGGATCCAAGCCCCCAGCTACCGTCCTCCGACCCGCGCTCCGCTCGCGCTCACCGTGTCCGAACAGATTATGGGCGTGCTGCCGATAGCGGACCAAGGGTACATCGATCTCGACGGTCAGACCGACGACTTGCGCCAGGAACATTACCCAACGGTCGTGAGCGATCATCTCGCTGGGGACAATGAAATCGATGAAACGGTCATCGACATCCCACAGATCCAAGAGTTCCCGTCGAAAGACAATCGAAAATCCGAAGAACGTCAACCACGGATCGTAGGTGAGCGGTTTTCTGAGTCCGGTACGATGAATGCCTTGCCGAAAGACGCCAAGCTCGCGATTGCTGGAGTCGATAGTGATGGCCGTATGGGCGATCATCGAGACGCTGCGATCGTCCAGATAGGGCGAGCAAAACTCGATCTTCTTCGTGTCCCAGATATCGTCCTGATCGCAGAAGGCGACGAATTTTCCACGCGCCAACCGAGCGGCTCTCAAGAAATTGCTTCGAAAGCCGAGCGCGGGCACGTTCTCATGGATTTTGAACTCGATTGCGCTGCCGCAAGAGAAATTTCGGACAATTTCTAGCGTGTCATCCGTAGATGCGTCGTCGGAAACGATGATCTCAAGAGGATGTACTGTTTGCCCGACGAGGGTTTCAAGCTGTTCGCGGATAAATCTCGATCCGTTATGCGTGGCAAGAACAACAGAAACACCATGTTCATATCGCATGATGATGTCCTGACGAAACGGATTGCTATCTTCTGCGGCCGGAGCAACAATCAGACCATCTCTCGGTCACGGGTGGCCTCTCGAGTTCTTGCTATCGGGTGAGCGCGTATTCATTTGGGACCACAGTCTTAATCGAACGGATTTGGATGCAAATAAATGAACGGAGCTGTGGCGGCCGAAGCAGATATTCTGCTCCCTTCTCCCGGTAAGATGTCGACCAAGAACGTCTTTCTTAAACTCGAGAGTGGCGTTTTGCGCCGACGCGGAGGCTGTTGATTTATCATCTTAGTCGTCGGTACTGTCTATAGCCTTCGCCACAAAAAGCAAGAGCGCTAATGAAGTTCTTGTTCTGCCGTTCCGATCATTGACCTGTACCCGCCGGGGGCCGGAAGGGATATCGACGCGGCCGGATGACGGCGTGCGCTCCGACAGATCTGCGACGCCGAAGCTGACCGGCGGGAATCCACGCCACGTTGCCGACTCGCAAGCTACCCAACCCAGGCGTTCGGAGAGCGGTCGTTGCCTGCCGAAAGCCGCCACTCATCGATCGTCCAGCAACCTCGGATTGAAGGCGCGGTTGGCATCCCACTAAGGAATCCCATTCGCCCCGTGGTCTCGGTAGCCGGATCGAGCGAGAAGGCGATCATGATAGGCCGAGACGGCGGGATAGCTCGGGCGCTCCATTGGCGTCATGCGCCAACGGTTTACGGACAAGCCGAGAACGACATCCGCCAACGTGAAGGCTCCTCCGGCCACATAAGCTCCGGTTGAGGAAAGATGGTGGTCAAGGATCCCCATATTCGCGTTCCAGGCCTCGACCCCCGCCACTATCCGGTCTGGATCGGCGTAGGCCGGATCACGACGAACGAGGCCGAGGAAAGCCGCCCGCCAAGACGCGTTCAACTCGGTCGCTTGCCAGTCCATCCATTGTTCAACCAGAGCGCGTCCACGCGGGTCAGCAGGGAGCAGATCCGTCCGAGCGGCGCTCGCAGCGAGGTAGCGGCAGATCGTATTTGACTCCCACAAGGCCCCTGCCGCGTCTTCAATCACGGGCACGAGGCCGTTCGGGTTGCGAGCCAGAAATTCCGGGGTATCCGTTGCTTGGAAGCCGCTGCCGTAGTCCTGGCGATCGTAATCCAATCCGATCTCGGCACAGGTCCAAAGCACCTTGCGAACATTGATCGAACTGGCCTTGCCGAGAATGCGGATCATGGGAGCGGGTTAGCCAACGCTGGAATGATGAAGAGACGACCACAGAGGGCGTGGTTGCATCTTCCACCCGCGGAGTTAACCGCCCTTGTCTCAAGTGCGCAAAGCGGATGCAGCGAGCGACCTCGAGAGGATCTCGAGCGATGTCCACGGCTACGCCCGCTTCGATGCGTCCACAATCCAGATGCGGTCGGGCAGGGAACCATCCATCTGAGACGTTGGGGAGAGCCATGCGCGGCGGCAGAAGCTGGCCGAAAGATGCCGGTCTGCTCCGGAGTGAAACTGCCGGAAAAGCCGACACCTCCTGTCGCGCGTCGTCAGAACACCGCGTGGTCGCCGCGCTCGGCGACCGCCTCGCCACGGACCACGCGCGCATAGTAGTCGAAGAGCGTCTCCGATCCCGTCGACGGAGTGGCCTGGGCATCGTATCGCCCGGTCGCCGGGTCCAGGACGAGCATGGACTCCGTCGCGTAGTAGCGCCCGATCCGCGCGAGTTCGGCCTTGGCGGCCAGGACCGGCACCCATCGGCCCATCGTCGTCAGAACGGCGACGATCGCGTCCAGCAGCACGACCGGAATGTGCGTGAAGCGCGGTTCGCGCCCCAGAAGGGCGAAGAGCCGCTCGCCCTGCGCGCGTGGCGTGATCGCCTCGCCCGGGCCGCCGATCGGCAGAACGCGATTGCGGCGGTCCCCATCGTCGAGGCAGTCCGCGAGATAGCGGCCAAGGTCGTCGTCGCTGATCGGCTTGCAGGCCGTCAAGGTCCCGTCCCCGAACACCAGAAATGGCTTGCCGCGTTTCACGCGTTCGATCTGTCCCGAGAGCGATTTGAAGAAGGCGGTGGGCCGAACGATCGTGTAGTCGAGCCCCGATGCGATCAGCTCTGCCTCGAAGGCGCGCTTGGCGTGCTGAAAAGCGAGGATCGGCTTCTGGACGCAGATCGCCGACAGAAGCACGACATGCGTGACGCCGGCCGTCCGGCCCGCGTGCAAGGCCTCGACCTGCGCGCCGTAATCGATCGCCCAGGCATCGTCGGGCAGCCCCGTGCGCGAGGCGAGGCACGACACCAGGGCGTCGAAGCGTTCGCCGCGGACACCGTCGCGCGCCAGCGACACCGTGTCGGTCAGATCCACGATGCGCGCGGTAGCGCCTGACGGGATTGCGGTTTCGGCAGGGCGCCTGACGAGGCAGACGACCTCGTGGCCGCGCGAGACCAGTGCCCGAACCGTTGCCCGGCCGATTGTGCCGGTCGCTCCCAGGAAGAGGACACGGCGCGGCCTCACACCGTCCGGTCGATCCGCTTTCATGATCGCTTCATCAAGACGTTCAACCATCCTAGCGCGACGGCGACGCTTGCGCTGCCCCGTCGAACGGCGAAAGCGAAGATACGACGGGATCCGCAGAATGATCCGCGTCAATCTTGACGTTCAGCTGCGCGAGACCGCCTGTCCAGTGTCGACCCTTGGCCTGAGGTGGCTTCCACTCTCCACCCCAAGCCGTCGCGAAGCCGGACGGTGCGCACCCTGTAAGTGCGCAACCGGCAGTTCGCTCACTTGCGTCGCGCAACGCGGGGTGCGCAACGCGAACTTGCCGGCGCCCTCCCTGACGAGCCCGCGCTACGCCGCAGGAAGGTGGCGGGTGGGTTCGGCACGCGCCAGCGGGGCAGTTCCAGCGCGCCTTCGAGGAACCGTCGGCCGCGGACAGGACGCCGGCGCAGGCCGGGAGCGGGGTGGCGAAGAAGGCCGAGAATCTGGCCAAGCGGATGCCGGACGCCGGATGCCGGGCGCAGCGGCGCAGAAGGTGGTGGCCGGCGGTGAGACCGGCGAGGCGGAGAGCGTCACGATTTCCGGACAGTGGGGTGCAGATCCCCGACGACGTCGCCGACAGCCTGCAGGGCTGATCGTCAGCCGCGCCCCTTGGCCGCGAACCCCAGACCGGCCGTCTCGAGAACGGTCTCTTCGTCTCGCGATCGGCTTCGAGCCGGTCAACGCGAGGGCGATTCGAACGGCACCACCGTCGCCATAGGCTGAACGATTCCGGTCGTCGCTACACTAACCGGTCGACCAAATGTTTGTGCCCAACTCAACTGAATGACGCAGATTCTTTCTTGTCCGACAGATGGTCTCCGAGCTATCTCAATACGTCGACGTTTAGAGAAGCCGATCCAGCGCACGACCGGATGCGCGCACTTGTCGCGTGAACCAAGCGATGGCCCGATTTGATACCGAACGCGGGTCGAGCACTTGCACTTTTGTCTCACGATACACATGGAATGCGGCTCCCTCCGGCAGCAGTGAGGGGCCACTGCAGAATTCAGCCGGACGAGCTGGATCTATATTTCCCTACGCTGAGCCTCGATGTCGGCCAGATGATAATTCAGTAATAATTTACCATCGATGATGATATAACATTGTTTGCTTGAGCTGAAATCGCGGCCAATGCGCGGGCATGCAACTAAATAACGTTCCCGCGGTGATACATTCGAGCGCGAATGGTGGTCTCGCACAGGCGAAATGCTCGACGGTCCCGCGACGAACTCTCCATTTCTGGACCAGCGAGACGCCTGCTCAGATCAGTCACCCTCGGGGTGCACCGGGATGCGCACCACCGTTGCTGCCCCCCTCGATAGCGCTGTCGCAGAGGGAACAGGCTGCGGGTGAGGTCAGGCTGACCGGTTTTCATCGCTGCGGGCTGATCCGAGCGTTTACCGATCGGCCGCGTTTCGGTCACCGACGGCGACACCGGGGTGATCTGCGGGACCCGCATCCGCCGTCGGACTGGAAGCGTGCCGAGTGCGCCAGTGGCGTCGAGACCGGCCGGAAATGGAGAAGCCCGCGGCGCCCGCGGCAGCGCCCACGCGGGCTGTCTGCGCGATCGAGGGCGACATCGCGCGCGAGGCCGACGAGATCGACCAGCTTCCCGGAAGCAGGGACTACGACCGGACCGTGATCGACACGGGCTCCGGCGAGCGCTTACTCTGCCGCGAGATCGAGGCCGCGGGCTGGCGAATGGCGCGCGGGTGATGGACGCGCCCGTCCCTGAACTTCCCTCGACATCAACCGTTCCTGTGCCACAGCAATCGCAGGGACGACTTCATGACTCGCACGCTCGCGGCGCTCGCAGGAGCCTTGTCCATCGCCCTGGCCGCGCCGGTCTCAGCGCAAACGGTGACGGGCGGCGCGGGAAACACCGGGGTCGCCCCGCCGGCGACAACCGGAGGTGCCGGCCCGGGTGCCCGGGATCTCGGACCGAGCCCGGTCACCCGTGGAAATGAGGCCAACCCGAGCAACTCGTCGATCCCGGGCACGACGCCGGGCGTCAACATTGGCGGCACCCCCACGAGTGGGCCGCCCGGCACTGGCGGCACATCGGGCGGCCCGTCCCTCGGTCGGTAAGCCCGCTCGGCCCCGCCCCGATCTGCTCACGGGGCGGGGGAGCGCCTGATCTCACCAGCGTGTGAGCCGAGCCGATACGCAACGCGGCCCGGCGGCAGGTTCGCGGCCCGCGGTTACCGGGCGGTATCCCATGCACCGAAAGCAAGTTTTAAGATTACCGTTCTATATGTCTGACATCGCATTGCATTCCGATGTTGACCATGACCCTCGCGCTGTTGGCCGTCCTGATTGCCGGGGCGCTGTGTCTCGGAATGATCTCCGCGTTCCTGCCGTTTCAGCGTCCGCGCGAGGAGATCGAGTTGGCAGAGTTCACCGACGACGAATTCTTCGACATCGGCGGCCCGATCATCGATTTGCAGGCGACGCGCTAAGGGCGCTCGACACGGACTCGCCATTCATCGGTCGGCGGGGCATCGAGAGGCGCGCCACGGCGCGCCGGGCAGGTCAAAGCGAGAGGTGCTTCGTGGACCCCCAGCCATTCACCATCGACACCGAGGCCCAGGCTCAGACGTACCTGACCGATCTCCTCAACAATCCGAAGAACCGGTCGATGAGCGAGATCGCGAGGCACTGCGCCCTGCGGGTCCGCAACCCGAAGATCAAGGCGTTCTTTCTGACCGAGGGCGCGAAGATGCTCGCCGAGATGAAGGCCTAGGGGCGAGACAGGAAAGCTCCGACCGGCGAACCGGACGGCCCGTCCGGATTCGAGCCCCGGCGGGCGTGCAGCAGCAGCGAGAACGTCCCGCGCGACGGTGCCGACGGGGCTGAAGGCGGTAGCCTCGAGGGCATGCCGAGGCCCGGTCGACGCGTGGGCAGGCGGGACGGTTTAAGCCTCCGACGAGGACGGCGCCCGGCCTGCGTCCAGGCTGACCTGACCGGCCGCCTTCGGACCGAGCTGATCGAGAGGATCTGCCAGGACCGGAGGAGCCGGACAGGCGGCGCGGTCGGACGACGCGCGCGGAGCAGGGCGCGCCGAAGCTGCACCAGATCGAGGTGCAGACAGCCCGGGGCAAGAACTTGGCGCTTGCGTGCGCGGAAGCGGAGATCTCTGAGCAGAGTGCCTCACGCTGGCGCAAGGCGTACGCCGGTCTCCGAGTCGATCAGGCTCGGAAGATGAAGGATCCGGAGCGCGAGAAGGCTCGGCTGCGGCGGCTCGTGGTCGATATGACCTTGAAGAAGCAGATGTTGGCGGACGTGGCGGCCGGAGCCTCGTAGCATTCGAACGACGCCGCTAGGCGGTTGCAGACATCCGAGAGAGGTACGGTCTTCCGGAACGCCACGCCTGCCGGACCGTCGACCAGCACCGCGGCACGCGACGCGATCTGCCCTCCGTGTCGGCCGAAGAGGACGTGTCGACCCCTGCCATCATCGCCCTGGCATCCGAGTGCGGGCGCTGCGGCTGCTGCCGTGTCAACGCACTGCTGCGAGCGGATTGCAGGCAAGCGGGCCAGGATCGGGTTCGGCGCATCGGGCGTCGCGAAAGGCTCGAGGTTCCGCAGAATCCCTTTGACCAGGGAGGGCGTGACGACCGCGCGTCGCGACGTCCGGGAGATCGGCGCTGACACAGGCAACGCCCCGGGCTTCGAGGACCTCGCGTGGGCCCCGGGCCTCGCCGACCGCCGGCTCGGGATGCGCGGTCCGATTGTCCAAGAAGGCCTCGCTTGGCAGACGGGAAGGCCGTTGACGATAGATGATGATCATAATAGATTATGAGCGTCATATCAAACCGTCGAGGGCCCGCGGGGGAGCCGGCGATGGATGCGGACTGGTCATCGTACGCACCAGCCTGGCCGGCCCGGATTTCCGTGACCCTGAAGCCAGCCTTGGTCCAGGCCACCGAGGTCGCGCCGGCCGCGGGGATGGTCGAGGGTAGTGGCGCCGAGATCGAGGGCCTTGGGCAGTTCGGAGGCCCCACCGGCGTGACGATCGTCGACGCCAACATCCGGGTCTCGGGTGGCCGGCCGAGGCTCCTTTTCAATACCCCCGAAGCCGGACGAGGGGGCCCGACCTCCCGAGTCCGCTCCTCGGGCATCGCGTAGCCGGCCGCCGAAGCTGTCACGGACGAGGAAGCCTTCATGGACATCAGGACGCGCCGACTGCTGACGGCCCCTCTCCTGCCGACGCTGGCCCGGATGGCCGTGCCGAATGTCGCGGTCATGATCGTCCAGACCTCCATCGGCCTGATCGAGACTTACTTCGTCGCCGAGCTCGGCACCGACGCCCTCGCCGGAATGGCGCTCGTCTTCCCGGTGGTCATGCTCGTCCAGATGCTGTCCGCGGGCGGCATGGGCGGCGGCATCCAGTCGGCGGTCTCGCGCACCCTGGGCGCTGGTCGGCAGGACGCGGCGGGTCTGCTCGCGTGGCACGCCGCCGCCATCGGCCTCGGCCTCGGTGTGTTGACCAGCCTGCTCGCCTTGACCCTGGGACCGCGCCTCTACGCGGCGATGGGCGGCACGGGTGCCTCGCTCAGGGCCGCGACGGCCTACGCGACTGTCGTGTTCGGCGCGGCGATCCTGATCTGGCTGTTCAACGCGCTGGCGGCGGTGATCCGCGGGACCGGCAATATGGCGCTCCCGGCCGGCGTCACCTGCGCCGGGGCCGTCCTGCTGATCCCGCTCTCGCCCGCGCTGATCTTCGGGTGGGGGCCGTTCCCCCGCCTCGGGGTCGTGGGCGGCGGTGTCGCCTTCGCCGCCTACTACGCCGTCGGCGCCACCCTCTTCGCCGCCTACATCTGGTCCGGCCGAGGTGTCCTGCGCCCGAGCCCTCGCCCGCCGAGGCTGACCTGGGCGCCGTCCCGCGAGATCCTGCGCGTCGGCCTGCTCTCCGGCATCGCCAGCATGACCTCCAACGTCACCGTCATCGCCGCGACCGGCTTCGTCGGGACGGCGGGACCGGCAGCGGTGGCCGGGTACGGGACCGGCGCGAGGCTGGAGTACCTGCTGGTCCCCCTGGTGTTCGGGCTCGGCTCGCCGATCGCCGCCCTCGTCGGGACCGCCCTCGGGGCCGGGATGCACGCACGCGCCCGTCAGGCCGCGCTGACCGGCGCCCTCGTGGCGGGTGTCCTGACGGAGGCCATCGGCCTCACGGCCGCCCTCCATCCTGCCGGGTGGCTCGGCCTGTTCGGGCACGATCCGGCGATGCTCGCCACTGGCTCGACCTACCTGCGCGTCGTCGGACCGTTCTACGGATTCTTCGGGGCCGGCCTCGCCCTCTACTTCGCGGCCCAGGGGGCCGGGCGTGTCGGCTGGCCGCTCGCCGCGAGCGTCCTTCGGATGGCCGTGGCCCTGGGGGGAGCCTGGATCGCGGCGAGGCTCGGGCTGGGCTTGGTCGGGATGTTCGTCGCCCTCTCGGCCGGCTTCGTCGCCATGGGCCTCGTCAACGCGGCCGCCTTCGCGACCGGCCGGATGTTCCCGGCGGAGCCCGCGCCGAGCACATCCCCTGTTCCGCCGAGCCTTACGGCGGCCGCCAATTCGGGACGCTGAGACGAGGCCTGCGACGCGGACGAGGCCGATGGGTGCCGGCGCCTCCGAGGCGAACGGCGTCCGCGTCCCGGGGCCGCGTCTCCTTCGGGATGAGCGGGGCGCCCGCCTATCTCAAGGCGACGGTGCTGGGAGCACCCGAGGAGCAGTTCGGCAGGATCCTCGAACCGACCGACCCGCGCTCGCGATCCGTGACGGAGATCGCCGATGAATCCTCCGAGACCCTGGACCGGATTGGCGAGGCCCTCGGATCTGGCTTGCTTTCAAAAATGATGACCATAATTTATATTGGGTCGCAGCGGGCAAGGTGCCGCGTGGATCGGAGGGCGATATGAGCAAGGGCAGCATCAAGACCGCGGTGGTCACAGGCGCCTCGTCTGGCATCGGTCTGGAGACGGCGAAGGCCCTTCAGGCTGCGGGCTACCGCGTATTCGGGACCAGCCGGAGGGCGTCTCCGGCCGTGAACGGCGGGATGGCCACCATCGTCTGTGACGTCACCGATGAGAGATCGGTCACTGAGATGGTCGAGACCGTCTTCGGCGAGACGGGGAGGATCGACCTCCTCGTGAACAACGCCGGCTTCGGCATCAGCGGCGCGGCCGAGGAATCGTCGGTCTCACAGGCTCAGGCCATGTTCGACGTGAACCTGTTCGGCGTCATCCGGACGACCCGCGCCGTGCTTCCCCTGATGCGCGCGCAGAAGGGCGGCCGGATCATCAACGTCAGCTCTGTCCAGGGCCTGATCCCGGCCCCCTACATGGCGCTCTACGGCGCCAGCAAGCACGCCGTCGAAGGCTACTCCGAGTCGCTGGACCACGAGGTTCGTGGGCAAGGGATCCGGATCGTGCTCGTCGAGCCCGCCTTCACCCGGACGGCCTTCGACCGGAACCTCGTGCGCCCCGACGCGCCGCTCGGCATCTACGAGGCGGAGCGCGCCGGTCGAGACCGGTTCCTGAGCGAGGTCATGAAGTCCGCCGATGCGCCCGAGGTCGTGGCGAAGGTCATCGTCGAAGCCGCCACCGCGACGAGCCCGAAGCGCCGTTACACGGCGGGCCCCAAGGCGAGGCAGGTCAGCCTGCTGCGCCGCTTCGTGCCGGCCACCGCCTTCGACAGGAGCTTCCGCAAGGAGATGCGCCTCCCGCAGGTCCCGTGATCACGAGTCCGGAGAGGTCGCGGTTCCGGCGCGTGTCGGCGTGCAGGGTTTGAGATCGGCCGGGCGCCAGCGCCGTCGATCCTGACCCTCCGCGCCGCGTCGTCACCAGGCACACCGACAGCACCCGCAGCTCCGCACCGCTTCGTCGACGTGCGGTGGAGTGATCCGAGGTGGCCCAGGCAGGGCGAAGCCTGGACGGCCGCGCCTACCTGCGGGCGATGAAAGTCGGGGAGGCGCGCCTCTGCCGCCGGCCGCGCTGCTGAGGATCCAAGTCGATCGCCTCGTCAGAGAGCTCGGCGGCCTCGCGAAGCGCGGAGACGGTCGGGTTCGAGGCCATGGGCTTCGGCGACCCTTCGCCGCCAGGAATGCACCGACCGAGAACAGACCCTGGGTGGCTCTGGTGGCCCATAGTGCCCACGTGCACCGCGCGTTCCGCCTTTGCTCGCGGACTGACCAGCGATCGTTCCAGGACAGAGCCTTGTTGCCCAAAGGCTTGAAATGGTCGGAGTGGCGGGATTCGAACCCACGACCCCTAGTCCCCCAGACTAGTGCGCTAACCGGGCTGCGCTACACTCCGACGCCGCTAGGGCTCGCGGCTCTTAGCCTCCGCGCCGCGCCCGCGCAAGCCCTTCGGCGCGCGCGGGCCGCGCGGATGTGCTGGCTCTCGCGGGTCAGGCCCGCTACGGGGAGGCCTCGCCCCCGCGATTGCCAGAGGATCATGACGGACCGACCGATCGCCTTCGATCTCACGCGCCTCGTCACGCGGCTGCGCCACGCGAGCCCGTCGGGCATCGACCGCGTCGACCTCGCCTACGCGCGCGCCTATCTCGGCCGGGCGGAGACGGGCGTCGGCGTCGTCTCCACGGCGTTCGGACCGCGCATCCTCGACCGCGCGCAGGCGCTGGAGATCGTCGAGGCCGTGGCGGCCGGCTGGGTCGAGGACCGGGACGCCGCGTCGGACCCGGTCTACCGGCGGCTCGCGTCCCGCTGCGGCGATCCCGCCGCCGCGCCGGCGCCCGGCACCGCACCGCAGGCCGGGTCCGCCGACCGGCGGCGGATCCAGGCGCGCAAGACCGTCGACATCGCGCTGCGCGGCCGGTCGGTCGCGATCCTGCCCCGGGACGCGCTCTACCTGCACACCTCGCACCTGCGCCTCGACGACCCGCGGCGGTTCGACTGGCTCTATACCCGGCGGGACGTCCGGGCGGCGTTCTTCGTCCACGACCTCATCCCGATCACCCACCCGGAATACGGCCGGTCCGGTGAGGCCGACCGGCACCGGGCGCGCCTGCGCACGATCGGGCGGCACGCCTCCGCCATCCTGGTGAACTCGGAGGATACCGGCCGGCGCACCCTGGCGCATCTCGCCGCCGAGGGGTTCGGGCGGCCGCCGGTGGCCGTGGGCCATCTCGGGGTCGAGGCCGCCTTCGGCCACGCCGGGCCCCGATTCATCCCCGACCGGCCGACCTTCCTGGTCTGCGGCACCATCGAGTCGCGCAAGAACCACCTGCTGCTGTTCCAGATCTGGCGGCTCCTGGCCGAGCGCCACGGGGCGGCGGCACCCCGGCTCGTCGTGGTCGGGCGCCGGGGCTGGGAGGCGGAGAGCGCCATCGACATGCTGGAGCGCTGCCCCGGCGTGCGCGCCCACGTCATCGAGGCCTCGGGATTGTCGACCCACGGTCTGGCGGCGCTGATGCGCAGCTGCACCGCCCTACTGATGCCGTCCTTCACCGAGGGCTACGGCATCCCCGTCGTCGAGGCCGCGGCCTCGGGGCTTCCGGTGATCGCCTCCGACATCGCCGTCCACCGCGAGATCGCCGACGGCTTCGCGCTGTTCCGCGATCCCCTGGACGGTCCGGGCTGGATCGAGGCGATCGAGGCGCTCGCGCGGCCCGACGGATCGCTCCGCGCCGAACTGGCCGGCCGTCTGGCCGGGTACCGGCCGCCGGACTGGCCCGCGCATTTCGCGGCCGTGGCGCCGACCCTCGCGGCGCTCTGACGGAGACCGCCGATCCGCGCCGGGCCAGGCCTCCTCGGCTGCCTGCCCGCCGGCCGAAGGCCGCGGGCCGAGACCGCGGGACGACGACGCACGTTGCGCCGCCGGGGTCTGACGAATAAGGAAAAGCGTCAGTCAGCCAGCCTGGCCGAGAGCGGGCGGAACGGAGATCCTGCCGATGCGGGTGGTCGACCTCGATCGCGAGACGGTCAAGCAGGGGCTCGATGACGGCTCGATGCTGATCATCGACGTCCGTGAGCCGCACGAGTACGAGGCCGGGCACATCCCCGGCGCCGTTTCGCACCCGCTCTCCGGCTTCGACCCGCAGGCGGTCGCGGCCCTCGTAGCCGAGGATGGCCGGCGGGCGGTGTTCTCGTGCGCCTCGGGCGTCCGCTCGGTTCACGCGCTCATGGCGGCGCAGAATGCCGGGCTCGACCTCGCCGAACACTACAAGGGCGGTTTCAAGGACTGGTACAGCGCGGGCGAAACGATCGCCTGATCTGCCGTTTCAATCCGGCTCGCGGGACCGTGATGTGCGTTCGCGCACAAGCAACACCGTCGACCGCGGGTTACGGCGCACCCGCGGCGGAACAATCGTCAAGCTCGGCGCGACCGGACGGTCGGCCAACGGACAGCAGGACCCGATGCGCAGCCGGCTTCCCAGCCTACTCACCGTCTTGTCAGGCCTGATCGCGGCTCTCGCGGCAGGCCCCCTCGCGACTCCGGCCCGCGCGCAGGCGCCGGGCGGCCCGCCGCCCAAGGTCACCGTGGCCAAGCCCGTGGTGCGCCAGATCGTCGAGCAGGATCAGTATACCGGCCGCTTCGACGCGATCGATTACGTCGAGGTTCGCGCCCGCGTCACCGGCTACCTCGAGAAGATCAACTTCGTCGACGGCCAGACGGTGAAGAAGGGCGACGTCCTGTTCGTGATCGACCGGCGCCCCTACAAGGCGGCGCTGGAGCAGGCCCAGGCGGCCCTGGCCTCCGCCAAGGCGCGCCAGTCCTTCTCGCAGACGGACCTGGAGCGCGCGCAGACCCTGTCCCGCAGCGGCAACATCTCCGAGCAGGTCACCGACCAGCGCCGGCAGGCCTCGCAGACCGCCCAGGCCGACGTCGACAGCGCCCAGGCCGCCCTCAACAACGCCCAGCTGAACTACGACTTCAGCGAGGTGAAGGCGCCGATCAACGGCCGCATCAGCCGCCGCCTGGTGACCGAGGGCAACATCGTCAGCGCCGACCAGACCATGCTGACGACGATCGTGTCTCTCGACCCGATCTATTTCAGCTACACCGTCGATGAGAAGTCGTTCCTCAAGTACCAGAACAGCCTCGGCATCGGCATGGGCCAGACCCAGCAGGGTAAGGGCGTGCCGATCCTGATCGCCCTGTCCGGCGAGGCGAAGCCCACTCGCAAGGGCACGCTCGACTTCGTCGACAACCGCGTCGACAACGCCACCGGCACGATCCTGCTGCGCGCGACCGTCCCGAACCCCGACCTGTTCATCAAGCCCGGCCTGTTCGGCATCGTCTCGATGCCGGCGACCAAGCCGTTCCAAGGCATCCTGCTGCCCGACGACGCCGTGGCGGCCAACCAGGACAAGCGGATCGTCTACATCGTCGGGCCCGAGAACGTGATCCAGCAGAAGGACGTCGTGCTGGGACCGAAGGTCGACGGCTACCGGGTGATCCAGTCAGGGCTGAAGGGCGACGAGACCGTGGTGGTCAACGGCCTGTCTCGTGTCCGTCCGGGCGCGAAGGTCACCCCCGAGACGATCGAATTGCCCCCAAGCAAGACCTGAGCCCCCGGGGCTCGACACGAACGCCTTCGTGCGCGCCGCGCGGCGCGCCCCGCACCGACGACGCAGGGCCCCGTCCGGGAGACCGGCGGGCCTCAGAGGTTTGACCGATGCGTTTCGCCCATTTCTTCGTCGACAGACCGATCTTCGCGTCCGTCACGTCGATCGTCTTCCTGATCCTCGGCTTCGTGGCCTACGAGAGCCTGCCGGTCTCGCAGTACCCTGAGATCGTGCCGCCGACCGTGACGGTGCGCGCCTCCTATCCGGGTGCCAACGCCGAGACGGTGGCCGCCACGATCGCGACGCCGATCGAGCAGGAGGTCAACGGCGTCGACAACATGCTCTACATGACGTCGTTGTCGACCAACGACGGCAACATGCTGCTGACCGTTACCTTCAAGGTCGGCACCAACCTCGATATCGCGAACGTGCTGGTGCAGAACCGGCTTTCTGTGGCGCAACCGCGCCTGCCGCCGGACGTCCGCAACCTCGGCGTCACGGTCCGCAAGGCGTCGCCCGACCTGATGCTGGTCGTGCACCTCCTCTCCCCGAACAAGACCTACGACCAGAACTACCTCGCCAACTACATCTACCTGAACATCCGCGACGAGCTGCTGCGCCTCGACGGCGTCGGCGACATCACGATCTTCGGCGGTAACGAGTACGCCGAGCGCGTCTGGGTCGACCCGAACAAGCTGGCCGCCTACGGCCTCTCGGTCACCGACGTCACGACGGCCCTGCAGGAGCAGAACGTGCAGGTGGCCGCCGGCCAGCTGAACGGTCCGCCGGCCGCCAAGGGCGAGGCGTTCCAGCTCGTTGTGCAGTCGCAGGCCCGGTTCAAGACGCCCGAGCAGTTCGCCGAGGTGATCATCAAGGCGCAGGACGGGCGCCTCGTCCGGGTCAAGGACATCGCCCGCGTCGAGATGGGCCAGAAGGACTACACGACCAACTCGTTCCTCAACGACACGCCCGCGGTCGGCATCGGCGCCTTCCAGCGGCCGGGCACCAACGCGCTCGACGCGGCGGCGTCGGTCAAGAAGGTGATGGAGGAGGTCAAGAAGAACTTCCCGCCGGACGTCGAGTACCGCATCGCCTACAACCCGACGGAGTTCATCGAGGAATCGATCCACGAGGTCTACAAGACCCTGTTCGAGGCGGTCGGCCTCGTGGTCATCGTGGTGCTGGTGTTCCTCCAGAGCTGGCGGACCGCCCTGATCCCGGTCATCGCGATCCCGGTCTCGCTGATCGGCACCTTCGCGGCGATGGCGGCCTTCGGCTTCTCGCTGAACAACCTGACCCTGTTCGGGCTCGTTCTCGCCATCGGCATCGTGGTCGACGACGCCATCGTGGTGGTGGAGAACGTCGAGCGCAACATGGCCGAGGGCCTGTCGCCGGGCGACGCCGCCCACAAGACCATGGACGAGGTCGGCGGCGCGGTCATCGCCATCGCGCTGGTGCTCGCTGCGGTGTTCGTGCCGACAGCGTTCATCCCGGGCATCTCGGGCCAGTTCTACAAGCAGTTCGCGCTCACCATCGCGGCCTCGACCCTGATCTCGGCCTTCAACTCGCTGACCCTGTCGCCGGCGCTCTGCAAGCTGCTGCTGGTGCCCCACCACGCCCGCAAGGAGCCGAAGTTCTTCCTGACCCGGTTCGTGAACTGGCTGGCGAACGGCTTCAACCGCGCCTTCGACGCCACGTCGAACGCCTACGGCCGGACGATCCGGGTGCTCACCGGCGGGATCGTGGGCTTGGGCGTGATGCTGCTGGTCTACGCCGCGGTGATCGCCGGGACGCTCCACCTCGCGCAGACGACCCCCACGGGCTTCATCCCGGACCAGGATCAGGGCTACCTGATCGGCGTCGTCCAGCTCCCGTCCGGCTCCTCCCTCGACCGCACCACGGAGGTGTGCCTGCGTGCCGCCAAGCAGGCCCGGACGGTCGACGGCGTGGCCAACGCGGTGATCATCGCGGGCTTCGACGGCGCGACCTTCACCAACACGACCAATGCCGGCGTGATGTTCCTGACCCTCAAGGGGGCGAAGGAGCGCGCGGAAGTGGGTCGGAGCGCGGCCGTCATCACCGGCGACGTGCTGAAGGCCACCTCGGACATCCAGGAGGCGCGGGTCATCGTCATCCCGCCCCCGCCCGTGCGCGGTCTCGGCAACGGCGGCGGCTTCAAGATGCAGATCGAGAGCCGCCAGTCCTCGGATATCGGCCCGCTCATGGCCGCCGCCGGCGAGGTGATCGCCCAGGCGAACCAGAGCGCGGACGTGCAGCGCGTGTTCACGACCTTCGACAACTCGACGCCGCAGCTCTTCCTCGACATCGACCGCACCATCGCGCGGATGCTGAACGTGCCGCTGGCCAACGTGTTCTCGTCGGTCCAGGCGGATCTCGGCGGCACCTACGTCAACGATTTCAACACCCTGGGCCGCATCTACCAGGTGCGCCTGCAGGGCGACGCGGCGTTCCGCACGTCGGTGCAGGACATCTCGCAGATCAAGGTGCGCTCCTCCACCGGCGCCCTGGTGCCGATGGGCACCCTCGCCTCGGTGCGGGACGTGACCGGTCCGCAGATCGTGCAGCGGTTCAACCTGTACTATTCGGTCCCGGTGCAGGGCGTGGCCAAGCCCGGCGTCTCCACCGGACAGGCGCTCACCGCCATGGAGGAGATCGCCAAGAAGGCGCTGCCCGACGGCTACTCGTACGACTGGACCGAGATCGCCTACCAGCAGAAGGCGGCGAGCGGCACGGCCGGCGCGGTCTTCGCCCTCGGCGTGCTTCTGGTCTTCCTCGTGCTCGCCGCGCAGTACGAATCCTGGGCGCTGCCGCTCGCGATCCTGCTGGTGGTGCCGACCGGCGTGCTCGCCGCGCTCGCGGGCGTGCAGTTCCGGGGGCAGGACAACAACATCCTGACCCAGATCGGCCTGATCGTGCTCATCGGCCTCGCGGCGAAGAACGCGATCCTGATCGTCGAGTTCGCACACGACATCGAGCAGCGGGAGCATCGCGGCCCGGTCGAGGCGGCGGTCGAGGCCTGCCGTCTCCGCCTGCGCCCGATCCTGATGACCGCCTTCGCGTTCATCCTCGGCACGCTGCCGCTGGTCGTGGCGACCGGCCCCGGCGCCGAGATGCGCCAGGCGCTCGGCACCGCGGTGTTCTTCGGGATGATCGGCGCGACCTTCTTCGGCCTGTTCCTGACCCCGGTCTTCTACGTGGTGATCCGCCACTTCTCGATCTGGCTGGGCCGGTTCCGGAAGAAGCACACGCACGGCGATCCCGGCGGCGCCGCCCCGGCCCACGGCTGACGGCATACGCCCCCCGGGCCGCGGAACGATGGAAGCCGCGCCGGATCCGCGAGGATCGGGCGCGGCTTCCGCGCGACGGGCGGGGACGCCCGGTGTAGAGGCTCGCGGCATGCACGTCCTCGGTCGCCTGATTCTCGGGGCCTTCGCCCTCCTGCTCGCGGTCCCCGCGGGCCTCGCGGTCCTGGTGCTGGCGCTGCTCGTCGACCCGGCCGCGCAGGCCTGGCTGTCCGGCGGGGCGCTCGCCGGACTCGACATGGCCCTGTCGGACCTCTCGGCCGGGCTGCCGCCGGAGGGGCTCGCCCTGCTCCTCGCCGGCCTCGCCAAGGCGCTGTTCGCGCTGCTGTTCGTGCCCCCGGCCGTGATCGGCCTCGGTGGTGAGATCCTCGGGCGCCGCGGCCTGCTGTGGTACGGCGCCGGCTGCGGACTGCTCACCGCCGCCCTCCCCTGGCTGACGCGCGGCGCGCTCCGGTCCGGCGGCGCCCGCGACGCCGCCCTCCTCGCGGGCGAGGCGCGCCTGACGCTGATCCTGTTCGCGGTCGGTGCCAGCGCCGGCCTGGTCTACTGGCTGGTCGCCGGGCGCGGCGCGGGGCTCCTCCGAGACGGGCATCGCCCCGAGGGGGCCTGACGCCGCCCGGCACGTCGCCCTTGGCCGCGGACACGCGGGCGCGCTACAGGGGAGCCGCCACGACACGGTTCCCGATGCTCGCCCTCCGCTCTCTCGCCTTCAACGTCTGCTTCTACGTCGTCACGACGGTCCTGGCCTTCGCCGGCCTGCCCATGCTGGTCTCCGGCCGGTCGGTGCTGCGGCTCGCCCGCGCCTGGGGGCGGATCACCCTGTGGCTCCTGCGGGTCGTCGCGGGAACGCGGGTCGAGTTCCGCGGGCTGGAGAACATCCCGGCCGGCCCCCTGCTGGTGGCGGCCAAGCACCAGTCGGCCCTGGAGACGCTGGCCCTCTGCACGGTGCTGCCGAACTTCGCCTACATCCTGAAGAAGGAGCTGCTGCTCATCCCGCTGATCGGCTGGTACCTGTCGCGCAGCGGCATGGTGGCGATCGACCGGTCGAAGGGCAGCCGGGCCATGAGCCTGATGAACGCCGCCGCCGGCGCGGCGATCCGGGACGGCCGCCAGCTCATCATCTTCCCCGAGGGCACCCGGCGTCCGGTCGGGGCGCCGCCCGCCTACAAGCAGGGGCTCTCGCACCTCTACACCGCCCTGAACGTGCCCTGCCTGCCCGTGGCGCTGAACACCGGCCTGTTCTGGTCGCGCAACAGCCTCGTGCGCCGGCCGGGCCGGGCGGTGATCGAGTTCCTGCAGCCCATCCCGCCGGGCCTGCCCCGCCAGGAGTTCCAGGCTTTGGCCCAGGAGCGACTCGAGACGGCCTCGAACGCCCTCGTCGCGGGCGGCCTCCAGGGCCTCGCGGCCGAGGGGCACGCCGTGCCGGCCGACGAGGCGCCGGCCGCCGCAGACGCCCGACGCTGAGCCGTTCGCGAGCGCGGTTTTCCGCGTCGGACCGGCGCCCGGCGGCTTGTGGATAACGGGCATCGTCGCCACATCTCGCTCTAGGAACGTCGCCCTTGACGCCTGTGGATATCGCGCGTTAGGTTAGAACAAATGGCGAACAGAAGAGCCCTGTCCTGGTCGGCCGCGCTCCGCGACCTGAAGGACGATCGCACCCGGAGGCAGGATGTGCGTGAAGAACGCCTCAAGACGACCGCGGGTCTGCGCGGCTCCCCCGCGCTCCCGCTCTCGGCCTGGCGCGGCCGCTCCGGCCGGCGCTACGTGGTCGGTGTCCACCCGGCCGGCGGCTTCGACCTCGACGAGATGGCGCAGGCCGTGGTGATCGCCGTCCGCCGGGACAACGCCGGCATCGCCGAGATGGTCTCGGTGGCGAGTTCCAGCGAGAGCCCGCGCGACCATCTGCGCCGGACCTGGCTCGACCGTGTCCGCCGCCGGGGTGCCACCGAGATGCACGTCCACCGCCTCGCTGAGAACGAGGCCGAGCGGACGGCGATCGTCGAGGATCTGCAGGTCGACACCGTCGAGCCGGCGCAGGTCTGACCGGGAACGCGCCGCGCGCGGACGGATCGCGTCCGCGGCGGTCGACCCGTGGCGGTGCTGCCCCAGTTTCGCCCCTTGCGTGGCCACAAGCCGGGGTCACGATGTCCCCGTGGGGACGGGTCGGGGAGCGGAACGCATGGTGCAGGATCGGACGCGGCCGGAGGGTGCCGCTGAGACAGCTCCGGTACGGGGCGCGCGGCGATCCCGGCGGGGGCTGTTCCTGCCCTACATCCTGCTCGCCCTCGTGGTCGTGGGCTGGTCGGCCGGCTGGCTATGGATGCGGGAGCGCGCGGCCAGCGAGATCGATGGCTGGATCGCCCGCGAGGCGACCGCCGGACGCACCTGGACCTGCGCGGACCGATCCCTCGGCGGCTACCCGTTCCGCCTGGAGCTGCGCTGCAGCGCCGTGACCCTCGAGCGCGCCGACGGGCGCTTCCGGCTCGGGCCGAGCACGGCGGTGGCGCAGATCTACCAGCCCCGCCTGGTCGTCTTCGAGAGCGCGGGCCCGTTCCACGTCGAGCAGGGCCCGCTGACCGGCGACGCGTCCTGGACCGCGCTCCAGGGCAGCTTCCACGGCGCCGCGGGGGGCTTCAGCCGCGCGTCCCTGGTCGTCGACAAGCCCGACATCACCGTGAAGGGCGCCGAGCCCGGCCCGATCGCGGTCTCGGGGCGGCACCTCGAGCTGCATGCCCGGCCGAGCCCGGGCCGCTTCGACTCCGACGGCGCCGTGGATGTCAGCCTGCGCCTGAATCAGGCGACGGTTCCGCAGCTCGACGCGGTCACCGGAACGCAGGATCCGGCCGACCTCGCCCTGGACGCGACCCTGACGCAGGCGACCGTGCTGCGCACCGGGACGGTGGCGCGCGAGCTGGAGCGCTGGCGTCAGGCCGGCGGTGCCCTGGACCTGTCGGCCCTGTCGCTCGCCAAGGGCCCGCAGCGCGTCCAGGCGAAGGGCACGCTCGCCCTCGACGCCGCCCACCGGCCCGCCGGACAGATCGACCTGCGGGCGGCCGGCGTCGACGCGCTGGTCGGCAGCATCGTCGGCCAGCGCTTCGGCTCGGACCGGGGCGCCCTGGTAGGCCAGCTGGTCGGCGGGCTCCTGGGGCTGGCCCAGCGCCCCGGCCCCGACGCGCCGGCCGACGGGACGCCGCTGAAGGCGCTCCCGCCCCTGCGGCTCGTCGACGGCAAGCTCGTCTTCAGCGGCTTCCCGATCCCGAACGTCTACGTGCCGGCCCTGTACTAGGCGAGCGGCCCTGCCGGCCGGCACTGCCGGGTGGGCGGTGCGGGCGCGACCGGTATGACCGCTCGGCGCGCCGCGGGCCTGCTCGTCGGTGCGGGATCGGCTATAGGAGGCCGATGGCCTCCTCCCCGCCCCCGACCCGCGTGAAGATCTGCGGGCTCAGCACCGAAGCGACCCTGACCGCCGCTCTGGAGGCCGGGGCGGACTGGATCGGCCTCGTGCACTTCCCCCGCAGTCCCCGGCACGTGGCGCTGGCGGGGGCCGCCGCGCTGTCCGCTCTGGCCCGCGGCCGGGCCGAGCGGGTCATCCTGCTCGTCGATCCGGACGACGCGCTTCTCGCCGCGTCCGTCGAGGCGGTGGATCCGGATCTGGTCCAGCTCCACGGCCGGGAGAGCCCGGAGCGCGTCGCGGCGATCCGTGCCCGGACAGGACGGCCGGTGATGAAGGCGCTCGGCATCGCGACGTCGGCGGATCTCGCGGCCCTGCCGGCCTACGCGGCGGTCGCCGACCGGATCCTGCTGGACGCCAAGGCGCCGCCGGACGCCGCCCTGCCGGGTGGCAACGGCCGGCGCTTCGATTGGGAGATCCTGCGCGGCGCCGCGCTCCCGCCCGGGACCATGCTGTCGGGCGGACTGGATGCCGGAAACGTGGCCGACGCCCTCGCCCGCACGGGGATCGGCGCCGTCGACGTCTCGTCTGGGGTCGAGACGGCGCCCGGGGTGAAGGATCCGGCGAAGATCGCGGCCTTCGTGGCGGCGGCGCGCGGCCTGCGCTGAGGGGACCGCCTCAGCGCGGGGCCGGCAGGGCCGTCCGGCCGGTATTCGGGACCGTGTAGACGCCCGAGGTCTCGGTCTCCGGCGCGTAGGCCCGCAGGCGGGTCGCCTCGCGCTCGTGCCGGACGGCCTCGCGGCGGTGATAGCGCGCCCGCGCGCGGGTCTTGCCCTGGCCGAGCCACGTGAAGATGCCGCCCACCACGATCCCCAGGGCCACCGCGCCGAACAGGATCGCGTAGAGCGGGAGATCGACGCTGAAGACTGGCGCGTCTACGTTGAACGGATCGAAGGAGAGCCGCACCGGCGCGCGATTGGCCACCGCCAGGAGGATCACCAGGGCGGCGATCGGCAGCAGCACGAGGCTCTTCAGGAAACGGATCATCGCGCTCACAGGTCCTTCCTACTCGGCGGCCGAGGCATTCTCGCCGATCCCGGCTGCGTTCAGGCGCTGGCGCATCTCCTTGCCGGTCTTGAACACGGGGATCGCCTTCTCGGACACGGCAACGGCGGCACCCGTGCGCGGGTTGCGTCCCCGGCGCGCCTCCCGGCGCTTGACCGAGAAGGCGCCGAAGCCGCGCAGCTCGACCCGGTCGCCGCGGGCCAGCGCGTCGGAAATGGTGTCGAGGATCGCGTTGACCAGGATCTCCACGTCGCGCTGGTAGAGATGCGGGTTCTGCTCGGCGATCTTGAGGACGAGCTCCGACTTGATCATGGCGTGGGATCTTCTCGCGGGATCGGGGCGGGCTGCGCGGCGGCGGTCGTTCAGGGTTCCGGGCGCCAGAGGGCGAGCATCCCGCCCCGGGCGGCCTCGGCCTCGGCGCCGACGGACCGCAGCCGCGCCGCGAGGCCTTCCAGGCCGAGGAGGTCGGCGCCGATCCCGGCGGCCGACCACAGGGAGAACCGGCTCTCCGAGGCAGGCTTCCAGTCCTTGATCGGCAGGTTCGTCTGGACGCCGCGGGCGCTCTCCAGCCACGCCACCGCCTGCCGCTCGCCGCCGAGCTCGTCGACGAGCTTCAGCGGCACGCTCTGGCGCCCGCTGAACACCCGTCCGTCCGAGACGGTGCTGAGCTGGGCCGGATCCATGCCGCGGCGCTCCGCGACGAGGCCCTTGAACCACGCGTAGGTGTCGCCCACCACGGAGGCCAGCGCGGCGCGCGCCTCCGGCGAGGTCGGGGTGAAGCCCGAGGGCTCGGCCTTGAGCGGCGACGACTTCACCGACTCGACCTTGACGCCGACCTTGTCCAGCAGGCCCGAGAAGTCGGGGTACTGGAACAGCACGCCGATCGAGCCGACCAGGCTGGTCTCGCGCGCGACGATGTGATCGGCCGCGATCGCGGTGATGTAGGCGCCGGACGCGGCGGTGCCGTCCACGAAGGCCACGATCGGCTTCTTGGCGGCGAGCGCTCGGAGGTTGCGGAAGATCTCCTCCGAGCCCGTGGTCGTGCCGCCGGGCGAGTTGATCGAGACGATCACGCCCTTCACGGCGTCCGAATCGCCGACCCGCTTCATCAGCTTGGCGGTGGCCTCGCTCCCGGCGATGAAGCCCGAGACGGAGATGCGGGCGATCTGGGGCTGCACCGCGAAGGCGCCGTCCGCGCCCGTCCGCACCCGGTACCCGAGGGCCCCGACCGCCACGATGAGGCCGCCGACGCCGAGCACGCGCCAGAGGGACAACCTGCGGCGCAGGCGCCGCCGGTCAATCAGCAGTTCGGCATCGGCTGCCATGCTGTCGCTTCCCCTAAAGCACCCCGACCGGCCCCTCGACGGGGTGCGGGAGCCGTCCCCCCGCGCCGGGCAAGTCCTTGGTTTCCTTCGGCTCGCTCCGTCCGAGCCGTGCGAGGCCGGTGTTCTAGAGCATTTTCCGCGGGCGTGGATACGGGGCGCGCGAAGAAAATGACGGGGCGGCCCGTCGCTGTCGCGTCGGGCGGCACGACCGGACCGGCCGCGCGGCCCCGGCAACCTTGGATTGCCGGCGCGCAAAGAAAAACCCGCGCGGGACCGGGGTCCCGCGCGGGTCTCAACGCGGCGGATCCGCCGCCCGGACAGGCCGGGCGGCAGGGGCCGTCTCTCACTCGTCGTCGGAGCGCTTCTTGTTGAAGGCGGCACCGAGGATGTCGCCGAGGGAGGCACCCGAATCGGCAGAGCCGAACTGGGCCATGGCCTCCTTCTCCTCGGCGACCTCGAGGGCCTTGATCGAGACCTGCACGCGGCGGGCCTTCCGGTCGAACTGGACGACGCGGGCGTCGAACTTCTCGCCGGTGGCGAAGCGCTCGGGGCGCTGGTCGCCGCGGTCGCGGGCGAGTTCGGCCCGGCGGATGAAGGTCTGCATGTCGGTGTCGACGATCTTCACCTCGACGCCGGCATCCTTGACCTCGACCACCTCACAGGTGACGATCTGACCCTTCTTGATCTCGCCGGCCTCGGCGAAGGGGTCACCGCCGAGCTGCTTCACGCCCAGCGAGATCCGCTCCTTCTCGACGTCGACGTCGAGAACCTGGGCGCGGACCATGTCGCCCTTCTTGAACTCCTCGATGACCTGCTCGCCGGGACGGTTCCAGTCGAGATCCGACAGGTGGACCATGCCGTCGACGTCGCCCTCGAGGCCGATGAACAGGCCGAACTCGGTCTTGTTCTTGACCTCGCCCTCGACCTCGGAACCGACCGGGTGCTTCTCGGCGAAGGCCTCCCAGGGGTTCTGCAGGGTCTGCTTGAGGCCCAGCGAGATGCGGCGCTTGACCGGATCGACCTCCAGGATCTGAACCTCGACCTCCTGGGAGGTGGAGACGATCTTGCCCGGATGGACGTTCTTCTTGGTCCAGCTCATCTCGGAGACGTGGATCAGGCCCTCGATCCCCGGCTCCAGCTCCACGAAGGCGCCGTAATCGGTGATGTTGGTCACGCGGCCCTTGAGCTTGGCGCCCTCCGGGTAGCGGGCGGCGATGCCCTCCCACGGATCGGCGAGCAGCTGCTTGATGCCGAGCGAGATGCGGTGCGTCTCGTGGTTGATCTTGATGATCTTGACCTTCACGGTCTGGCCGATCGTGACCACCTCGGACGGGTGGTTCACGCGGCGCCACGCCATGTCGGTGACGTGCAGCAGGCCGTCGATCCCGCCGAGGTCGACGAACGCGCCGTACTCGGTGATGTTCTTGACGACGCCGTCGATGACCTGACCTTCCTCAAGGTTGGCCACCAGCTCGGAGCGCTGCTCGGCGCGGCTCTCCTCGAGGACGGTGCGGCGCGACACGACGATGTTGCCGCGGCGGCGATCCATCTTGAGGATTTGGAACGGCTGCGGGGTGCCCAGCAGCGGGGTGACGTCGCGGACCGGGCGGATGTCGACCTGCGAGCGCGGCAGGAACGCCACGGCGCCGTCGAGGTCGACCGTGTAGCCGCCCTTGACCTGGTTGAAGATCGTGCCGGTGACGCGGTCGTTGTTCTCGAACGACTTCTCGAGCTTGACCCAGCTCTCCTCGCGGCGCGCCTTGTCGCGCGAGATGACGGCCTCGCCGAGCGCGTTCTCGATCCGGTCGACGTAGACCTCGACCTCGTCGCCGACCTTCAGCTCGCCCTCGCGGCCGGGACCGGTGAATTCCTTGAGCGCGACACGGCCTTCCGTCTTGGCGCCGATGTCGATGACGGCCACGTCCTTCTCGATCGCGACGACGCGACCCTTGACGACGGAGCCTTCGGTGATCTCGTGTTCGAGGAAGCTCTCCTCGAGGAGGGCTGCGAAATCCTCGCGGCTCGGGCCACGCCCCAGAGCGGTACCTGCGGTCATTCTGTCTCCTGAACGGCCCCCGGCGGAGGCCCGTTGCGTCGGCGGCTCGCGTTGCAGGCGCCCCCGTTCGCCGCGGCCTTCCCGGAGTCTTTCGGGAGAGGCGACCGGTCCCGCGGGACCCGGTTTGCCGACGCGTCGATACGGATGACGAGGGCGGTCCGTCCGGCGGCCCGGCGGGCGCGCCAGAAGACGAGCGCGCGAGGGCGGATCCGGGAGGACGCGCGTCCCTTACAGCATCGGCCTTGCGACTTCAACCGATTAGGGTTTTAGGCTCGCGGGGCGGAGGACGGTCCGCGGGCTCCGGGCGATATCGGTGGTCTTGCCGCCGGCCGCAGATCCGGCAAACTTGTCCGCCGTCGAACGTTTGCGGTCGCGCTTCCGCCGGCCGAGGGGGCAACCCCGCTCGACCGAGGTCCGCGCCGGTCGGCGATCCGGGGCGTAAGGGGGTGAAGCGTGGGTTGTTCTGATCTCGACTCTCGGGCTGCCCGCCGTCGGCGCGGCGGCACCACGCGCTCCGCGCGATCCGGGGCCTGAGCCCCCGATGCCGAACGGGTACAACGCCCCGATGGAGATGCTGGCGCGCAAGCTCGACAGCATCGCGCGCCTCACCGAGTCCGACCGCGCGGCGCTCCTCGATCTGCCGCACACGGTCCGGAACCTGCCGGCCCGCCACGACATCGTCCGGTTCGGCGACCGGCCGACCCACAGCTGCCTCGTCCTCCAGGGCTGGGTCTACCGCTACGCCGCCCTCGCCGAGGGGGGGCGGCAGATCCTGTCGTTCTACATCGCTGGCGACCTGCCGGACCTGCAGAGCCTCCACCTGCACCGGATGGATCACAACCTCGCCACCCTGACGCCCTGCGTCGTGGCGCTGATCGCGCACGACGACCTGCGCGCGGTCCTCCTGCGCAATCCGGGGCTCGCCGGCACCCTCTGGCGCGACAGCCTCATCGACGCCGCCCATTACCGGGAGCGCATCACCAGCCTCGGGCGGCGGCAGGCGCTCGGCCGCGTGGCCCACCTGTTCTGCGAACTGTACCTGCGGCAGAAGGCGGTCGGGCTCGCGCGCGGCCTGAGCTGCCCGCTGGTGCCTAAGCAGTCCGAACTCGCCGACGCGCTCGGTCTGACCAGCGTGCACCTGAACCGGGTCCTGCGCACCCTGCGCGGACGCGGGCTCGTCACGCTCAGCGGCGGCCTCCTGACGATCGAGGACTGGGACGCGCTGGCGGAGGTCGCGGAGTTCGACCAGACCTTCCTGCACCTCGCGAACAACCCGATCCCGGCCCGCGAGGCCGCCGAGGCGGTCTAGGGGGCGGGCCGGCGGACTGTCCGGCGGGCTGTCCGGTGGGGGCGCGCCTCAGGCGGCCCGGGCCAGCGTATCGGGGGCCTCGGTCACCTCGTCGGTGTGGACGTCGAACCGGACCAAGTGGGCGGCGCCGAAGCTCGTCGTCAGGGCGCAGTCGGTGGCGTCGCGCCCGCGGGCCATGACGATGCGGCCGATGCGGGGCCGGTTGTGGCGGGCGTCGAACGTGTACCAGCGCGGTCCCTCGGGCCCCTCGAGGAAGACCTCGAACCACGCCGAGAAGTCCATCGGCGCCGGGTCCTTCGGCACGCCGATATCGCCGAGGTATCCGGTGGCGTAGCGGGCCGGGATGTTCATGCACCGGCACAGGGTGATCGCCAGATGCGCGAAGTCCCGGCACACGCCGACGCCCTGCGTGTAGCCGTCGAAGGCGGTGCGGGTCGCGTCGGCCTGCTGGTAGTCGAAGCGCAGGCGGGTGTGGGCGAAGTCGACGATCGCCTGGACGCGGGCCCAGCCCTCCGGCGTGCCGCCGAACAGGGACCACGCGATGCCCGACAGCTTGTCGGTGTCGCAGTAGCGGGAGCCGAGCAGGTACGGCACGACCTCGTCGGGCAGGTCCTGGACGGCGATCTGCCGGGCGCCGGGGGCCTGATCGTCCGGCAGCCCGCTGTCGGCGATCGTGAAATCGGCCGCCATGGTGATCCGGCCGCCCGGCGCGACGATGCGCGTGCAGACGTTGCCGAAGGCGTCGACGTGCTGCGACGCCGCGACCGGCGGATCGAAGGCGATCACCTCCGGCGTCAGGAGGTCGCCCCGCCGCTCCGGGCGCACGTTGAGGAGCAGGTTCATCGGCGTGGGGCCGAACGTGTCGAAGGCGATCGAGAAGCCGGTGCGGATATGCATCGTCGGGGACCGTGAGGAAGGACGCCGGCCGATGGAGCGGCAGGCGGGTCGTTACAGTACAGGGCCCAATAAGCCGCGAGCCGGGGTCGAGTTCCGTCGATCAGGTCAGTTCAAGCCGGTTTGAACTGCCCGAATATTTGGCAGAGCGGTGCCCGCGCCGGACGTGCCGCGCCCGGACCGGCCGGCATCCGATGAGCCATGCGAGAGCCTTGCGGGAGCCATGCGGCAGGCAGTGGGCGGGGCTGCGGTGAAGCGGGGCAGTCCGTCACCGCGCCATGTTGCAACGCACACGGCGCCCTCTTATCCCAGGCCGCTCGACTCCAGGGCCTGCCGGCACCGCCCGGCCCGGCCTGCTGCCAGACGATCGACGCCCATGACGCCCGACAAGCTTTCCCTGCCGAAGGACAAGATCCGCGTCCTGCTGCTCGAGGGCATCAACGACAGCGCCGTGGCGCTGATGCGGGCGGCCGGCTACACCAACCTGACCCGCCTGCCGAAGGCGCTGGACCGGGAGGCCCTGCACGAGGCGCTCCAGGGCGTGCACATGGTGGGCATCCGCTCGCGCACGCAGCTCGACGCGGCCGCCTTCGAGGCGGCGGACCGGCTCCTGGCCGTGGGCTGCTTCTCGGTCGGCACCAACCAGGTCGACCTGGACGCGGCGCGCCACCGCGGCATCCCCGTCTTCAACGCGCCTTTCTCCAACACCCGCTCGGTGGCGGAGCTGACGATCGGCGAGATCGTGATGCTGCTGCGCCGGATCGTTCCGCGCTCGGTGGGCGCCCACGCGGGCCGCTGGGACAAGTCGGCGGTGGGCTCGCTGGAGGTGCGCGGCAAGACGCTAGGCATCGTCGGCTACGGCAATATCGGCACGCAGCTCTCGACCCTGGCCGAGGCCATGGGCATGCGGGTGCTGTTCTACGACCACACCGACAAGCTGCGCCACGGCAACACCGAGCCGGTCGAGACGCTGCACGCCCTGCTGGCGCAGAGCGACGTCGTCTCGCTGCACGTGCCGGAGACCGACGCCACCGCCAACATGATCGGCGCCGCCGAGATCCGGGCGATGAAGCCCGGCGCCTTCCTGATCAATAACGCCCGGGGCACCGTGGTCGATCTCGAGGCGCTGGCCGCGGCCCTGCGCGACGGCCATCTCAAGGGCGCGGCCGTCGACGTCTTCCCGGTGGAGCCCGGTTCGAACGCCGAAGCGTTCGTGAGCCCGCTCCAGGGCCTCGAGAACGTGATCCTCACCCCGCATATCGGCGGCTCCACCGAGGAGGCGCAGGAGCGGATCGGCTCCGAGGTGGCGCGCAAGCTCGTGGACTATTCCGATATCGGCTCGACGGTCGGCGCGGTGAACTTCCCGCAGGTGCAGCTCCCGGCCCGTCCGACCGGGACGCGATTCATCCACGTCCAGCGCAACCTGCCCGGTATGCTCGGGCGGCTCAACGACGTGTTCTCCCGCGGCCACGTCAACATTGCCGCGCAGTTCTACCAGACCGACGGCGAGGTCGGTTACGTGGTGCTGGAGACCGACGCCACCGACGCGGATGCCGAGGCGCTGCTCACCGAGATCCGCGCCATCCCGGGGACGATCCGGGCCCGCCTCCTCTACGAGCGCCGCTGATCCCGAGCCGCGCGCGGGAATTTACGATGCGCGCGTGAACGCGGCGGGTCTTGCCGCGTTCGTCTTGCGCGGCCAAGCTGGCCGCTGTTCAAGTCAGGGACGGCACCATCGACGGCCACGGCCGGTCGAGCGCCCGGCCGGCGGAGGAATTGCGGTGACGAAGCGTGTAGCGTGCGCATGGGCCGGCCTCGTGCTCGGCATCGTCGGGTCGGTCTCGGTCGTCTCCGGCGCGTCGGCGGATTGCCTGCGCCGGGTCTACAACCGGTCGAACCTCGTTCTGGTCGCCCGTCAGGACGGCGGGCCGCCCGCCACGCTGCTGCCCGGCCAGTCGCTCCCGGTGCGGCTGGCGCGGCCGGGCCAGATCGACATCGCGGCCTATTGCGGTGCGCCGGGCGCGGGCGGGACCCCGGTCACCCAGCGGACCTTCGATTACGAGGCGGTGCTCGACCGCTGCTTCGTCCGGTTCGGGGGCGACCTGTTCGTGCCGCAGATCGGGCGCGGCTTCATCGGTCTCCAGGAGACGGCCCCGTTCACCGTCAACAACCCGCGCCAGGGCGACATCATCCTCGGGCCCGCGGCCGGCGCGTCTTGCCCGCTGCCGGCCGCCGCTCCCGTGCTGAGCCGCCGGGGTTGAGCATCAGAGATAGTGCCGGAAGACGACGCCCGCGTCGTCGGTCGCGCCCGGTTGCGCGGGCGACACCGGCCCGATGAACGGGCTCGCGAGGCGCAGGGCCACGAGTCCGAGGGCTGCGAGCGCCGGGGCGAGCAGGCGGAACGGGCGAGCGAGCATGGACGCCTCCGTCGCGCCGCCGATTCCGCCCGCGTCGTGCGGACAGACTGGATGCGCCTGTGAAGGATCGCACCTTACGGCCGAGCTGGACGTGCCGAAGCGCACATGGGTAACGTTAAGGTCGTGCCCGGATCGCGGTGCCTGCGGGGACGACGTGACGGTCGGGCGCTTGCGTCCATCACCTCGCTGGCAAGTCCGCCGATGCCCTCCTATGCTGCCTACATCGGGGGCTGCCTGGGATCGCGCTGCACGGGCCGCGGCGGCGCTTCCCGGGTAGAACCGACTGCGTGAACGAGGACGCGCGTATGCTGACCCAGACAGGCAACTCGATTCTCCGAGGCGATCTCGGCGTCGAGGAGACCACCGAGTCCGACAACATCGTCCGCTGGGACGGCGAGCGGCTCTACGTGGAGCAGGACGTCTACCACAACGGGCAACTGGTTCACCGCAAGTACCGCCGCACCGTCACCGAGCCCGTCGCCCACGCGCTCTGGGCGATCATCAACCGCGCCAAGCAGTGAGCTGGCAGTGAGCTGGCGGGCGCGTCGCGGACGCGCCCGCCCGATCCGGGCTTCCGCCAGCCCCGGCCGCGCCGGAGTGGAGCCTCGCGGACGTGTTCGGTGAGCCACGGCGAGTCGGGGACTGGATCTTCGAGCGGTGCGGCAGGAGACGCCGCCTGTATCGGTTGCGCGGCGGGACGTTCGGTCCCGGATCCCGGTCCCTGCGTCCCAGATCCCCGCTGTCCTCCACGATCCCGCGGCGGTGCGTCCCAGCCCGAGGCGCGGCCGCACCGACATCCCGTCCGCGACGGGCGCTCCGGGCTCAGTCCGAGACCGCGCGCAGCTAGGCGGCGGCGGCCGCCGTCGGTGCGACGAGGGTGAGATGGGCCGGCCGCAGCGCCTCGAGGCGGTCATGGGCGTTGTCGAACGCGGCCCGGATCGTCGTGCCAGCGTCCTCGACGGCGACCAGCACCGCCAGCTTCTGGGCGGTGGCCCGATCGGCGAGACCGCGCGCGGCCGTGACGAGCGACTGCTCCAGGCTCAGGAATTCCGTCTCGGCATCTTTCCCGGCCTCGCGCGCCACCGACGCGAGGCGGTCCAGTACGGCTTCCAGGGCGTGGCGCAGGACAAGCGTCCGCACGCGCTCCTGCAGGAGCGCCCTCTCGTCGATCTTCATCGGAATCGGTCCGGGTTCGGGAACACGGCCAAGCTCTCATACTTCGGGGCCGTGTGCAGCCACCTTTTTGCAACAGCGCAATACTGTCTCGCGACATGAGCGCTCCGCGGGTTCAACGTCTCGCGGGCCCGATCCGGCACAGTTGTTCTACAATCGTGTGCCGAGTATTTGGGCATTTCCAGAATCGAATGCGCCGTCTCGACAGATTCAGCGCACAGAAACGCCCGCGTGGAGGCCCGGTTCGCCGTCCGAATACCTCCGCTCCGGCAGGGGCGATGCTGGGGCCGCATCGCTCGAGCCACCGTCCGACCCGGGCCCACGGCGTCTGGAGGGCGCTCCGCGGGTCAGTACGGCGTGCCGCCCCGGCGCCGCTCCCGCAGGGCCTCGGCGTGCCATTCCAGCTCATCGAGGAAGCGGCCGGCCGCCGCCGCGAGCCAGGGCTCGGCGGGGACGCCCTGCGCGTCGATGACCTTCTGGAGTCGCGGGATCGGCAGAAGGGAGGGGATGCTGGACATGCCCATCTCGGCGAGCATGGCCCGCAGCGGCATCGCGGCCCGGACGCCGCCGAACTGGCCGGCCGAGTAGCAGCAGATGGCCGAGGGCCGCCAGAAATACTCCTCGAGGAAGTGATCGAGGGTGTTCGACAGTGCCGGCGGCACACCGTGGTTGTACTCGGCCGTGACGACCAGGAAGGCGTCGGCGCGGCGGAAGAGGTCGGCGCAGCGCTGCAGGGGCTCCGGCGCCGTCCCGGCCGGGTATTCCTTGTACATCCGGTCGAGGAGCGGGAGCGCCAGCTCGGCCGGATCGACAAGGGGGGCGGCGTGGCCGCGGGACTCCAGCTGCGCGATCAGGAAGCGCGCGGCGCGGATGCCGATGCGGTCGGTCCGAACGCTGCCGAGGATCACGGGGACGGTCAGGGCCATGGCGCTCTCCGGTTGCCCCGATCATGCCAGAGGCGGCCGCGCCGCTCCAGCCGCGGGCCGGGCCCGGGATCGTCAGACCTTGGTGGTGCTGGTCAGCGCGGCCGCGATGCCGAGCGGTCCGCCGGCCGCGTAGGCGGTCACCGCCTTGGTCACCTGCAGCAGGAAGGATTGCAGGTCGCTGCCGCTGCCGGTCGCCGTCGCGGGATCGGCGGTCGCGGTGGCGGACGTGCTGGTGGACGTGCTCGCGGGCGAGACCGCGGATGAGGCCGCGGACGGGTCGGTCGCGGTGCCGGCCTGGGCCGCACCCTCGCTCTGCTCGGCATCTGAGACCGGCCGGTGGCCGTGATGGCCGCGATGGTGATGGACGGCGGACGCGCCGCCCGCGGCCTGACCGGGCGCCGTACCGGTGGCGGTGCCGGTCGTCGACGTGTCGTCGGCGTTGGCCGCGGCTTCCGCGGGCGCCGTGACGCCGTTCTGCAGCCCCATCTGGCTGAAGTCCGACTGCAGCTGGAGGAGCGACGCCATCAGGTCGTTCGACAGGGTCGGCGTCGAGGCCGTCCCGGTCGACGGGGCGGTGTCGTCCGCGGCCGCCTGCTTGCCGGTCTCCTGGTTCGCCGTCGCGGCGGTGCCGACATCGAGGCGGGCAACGTTCGCCGCCCGCGCCTGCCTGAGGGCGCTGACGAGATCCCGCTGAAGTGAACTGCCCGAAACCGTGTTGACCGACATGGTACGCCTCCGCGACCGCCCTCACGGTGGTCAGGCACGGGTCGTTCCAGAATTTTCCCAATGATTTCAGCGGCGGGTCCGGGCTCTCGGCCGGCAGGATCGGCCGAGCGGCAGAATCTGCCGGCCGCGCCCGCCGACAGATACCGCATCGGCACGGATCCGGTCGGGTCGCGCGCGCCGGTCGTCGCGACGGCGCAGCTTCTCGGGCGGTGCCGCGGTCGCCGCCACGGAGATCCGAGCCCGTCCGCATCGTCTCGCGCGGTTCCCGAACAGCCGCGACGTGCCGCCGTCGTCGCGCGATTGTCCGAAGTAGAACAGTCGATCGATCGCTCTATCGCAGTCGCGATGAGCGGAGGTGCGTGTGTCGTTCTATTCGCGCGCCACGGCTCAGCTCTCGAGCGTGGCCGGAACAACTGCGCCCGGAACGATGAGTACACTGTCGGGTTGGCTCCTTGCTGGTCACCACGAGGTGCACATGACGACCAAGCCACCGCCCGTTCCGCCGGCCAACCGGTCCGACAAGGGCCCCGGCAGCGCCACCGAAGCGCCGCTCACGCAGGGGCGCGCCGGATCCCAGACCGAGGATCCGGACAAAGTCGGCCAGGCCGGAAACTCCAAGGTGAACACCACCAACCAGGGCTACCAGCAGGATCGCTGACCGCCCGATCCGCGCGGGCACCGCGAGCCGCCGTGCCCGAGACGTGTTGATCCGCATCGGAGAATGATCATGGCGAATGCCAGTCGGCACAAAGTCGGTCCCGGCGCTCAGGGCAAGGGGACCGGATCCGGGGCCATGTCGGACCTGCCCGAAGGCGTGCTGCCGGAGAACATGGTGCTCAGCAATCGCGACAAGTCGCGGCACAGCGACGAGCGCGGGCTGGACAGCAAGAACGTCCAGACCGAGCAGTACCAGGACCACGCCGGCAACCGGCAGGTGGTTGCCGAGACGGACGCCGACACCGACGGCAACACGAGCGGCCTCGCGAACCCGAAGACGGACGAGTCCGGGGCGCAGAGCAGCCTCAAGGCCCAGCAGCACTCGTAGGTCTCCGGCTCACGAGCGGCGCGGCGCGCCGCTCTCCGATTTGTGGCGGGACAAAAGGAAGCGGGATTGGCCGTCTCGGGCGCGACGTTGATCACAGTAGACGCAACACAGCCTGAGTGGCGACCATGAACACGACAGTCACAGCGATCGCGTCGGCAATCCTTGCCGGCGCTCTTCTCGGGGCGCCGACCGGAGCCCAGGCGCAGGCGGGCAGCTTCGCCAACCACGGCTTCGGCAACCACAATTTCGGAGCCGCGGCCGTCGGCGGCGGCGGCTTCAGCAGTCCCGGTGTCGGGGCCGGCGCCGCGGGCGGCGGCTTCGCCAACCGGGGCTTCGGCAATCACGCCTTCGGGCCGGCTGCCGGTGCCGGAGGGGGTAGCTTCGCCAATAACGGCTTCGGCAACCACAATTTCGGCCGACCGGCTGTCGGCGGCGGATTCGCCAATCCCGGGTTTGGGCACGGGCTCGGCGCCCACCGGGGCTACGGTCATCATCGCCATTACGGCTACAACCGCGGCTACTACGGCCGCCCCTACGGCTACGGCTACGGCTACGGACGGGGCGGATACGGGCTCGGCGGGCTCGGCCTCGGCGTCGCCGTGGGCGGTCTGTACGGCGGCTACGGTTATCCGGGATACGGCTACGACACCGGGTACTACGGCGGTTATGCGCCCGTCACGTACGGCTACGCCGACACCGAGACCTACCGTGTCGCGGACGACGACCGCTACTGCGCGCGCCGGTTCCGATCCTACGATCCGCAGAGCGGAACCTATCTCGGCCGGGATGGACGTCGCCACCGCTGCCGGTGAGCCGCGACCGTCCTGACGACGGCCGCATCCGGCTCGGACCATCCCCGCAGACGCCGCGGCGTCGGCGGGGATGAAGGTGCCATCGTCACGACCGGCCGGGACGGCGCGGCGGATCGCCGGCGCTAGGCGTCCGCCTCGCTCGCGTCATCCCCGCCGGTCGCACCCAGTGCGGGCCCAGGCCGATACGCGTCGAGCGTCGCGTAGGCATCGGTGTCGGTGAGCCCGAGCCGTTCCATGTCGGTCAGGAAAGACAGGATGTCGGCGTCGACCGGCTCGCCGCTCTCCTTGCGCTCGATCAGGGTATTGACCAGCTCGAGGGCGCTGATCGACGTGGCGCTGGGTTCGTTCGCATCGGGGAAAGCCATGGCCGGTCTCTCGCAGGAGGGCTCCGGGAACTAGGTCACCGCGAGGCCATCGGCCACACGCGACGGTCGTCGCGATCGACCACAGTCGATGTCGCCGCGCGCTCCGACAGCGCCATGCTGCATCCGTCACATCGTCGGATGCGACGTCGGCGCGCTCTCGCGGTACAGGGCCTCGTGCTGCCACGTGGGATGGTGGGCGTCCGGTCCGACGTGCCGGCCGACATACAGGGACGCGAGCAGGCCGAGCAGGAGGAACAGACCGATGGTCACCGCGTCCGGATGCCGGCGCGCGCTGTGGATGCCGAAGCACCCCAGCGTGAAGACGGCCGCCAGGGCCAGGGAACCGAGCATGCCGCCCGACATCGGGATCACCGCCGTGCCTGTCGTCGTGGCTCAGCGCGCCGCGCCACATCGGGGCGGGCGGCACGGGCGCACGACGTAGACGTTCGAGGGCGCGCGAAACATCCCGCCATCCGTCGGCGCCACCGCGCGCCGGATCCCGCGGAGAGTGTGGAGGATCGATCTGCGACGGCACCGGTCGGCAGAGGCGCCGGCACGCCCGCATCGCGCCAGTCGAACACGGCACGTCGCACGTATTGACGGATGCCGGAACGGCAACGCTGTTCCCGAACCTCAGAACCCGGGACGGGTGAGAGAGCCGAAAACTCAGTTCGATCAAGATGTTGGTAAGTGAATGGCTCCCCGAGCAGGACTCGAACCTGCGACAAGGCGATTAACAGTCGCCTGCTCTACCAACTGAGCTATCGGGGATCACGAGGGGGTCTCTACACACCGGGATGGCGGGACGCAAGGGCCTCGATGCACGATCCGCGTCCAAACCGACGCGCTGCGCCCCCCGACACAGCGCGTGGCGCCTCCCGCGGAGGTCGGGAGGCCCGGAATGTGACTGATCGGCAACATCGTCGCCGAGGCCCGTCGCCGGCTCTGCCGGTCCGCGGCCGGTGGAAGTCATCCGTCTGTCGTCTCCCGCTCCTACGGGGACCGCCTGCCGGCGCGCCGGTGTGACGACCCTGCTGCTATGCCAACCCATCGCTGCCTCGACCCACAGGACCCCTACGCCGAACGCGAGGTGCGCGTCGCCTTCGAGTGGAGCGCCGACCATCCCCGCCTGATCGCGGCCCTGGACGAGCACGAGGCCGATATCCTCCCCGACCTCGTGGAGGCCCAGCGCGACGATCTCCGTCGCGAGATCGTGGCCGCCCTACCGCTTCCGGAGCCGTGCATCCCAGGTCGGACCGAGATCCGCCTGCCGTGATCGCCGACCCGTGTCCCGCGCGGTCGGGCGCGCGGCGATCCAGCTTCGTCCGGGCGAAACAGTCCTCCTGCCTGCCGGCGCATCTGCCGACAGCGCTCGCGAGACTGAACTGACAATCCGGCACCGGCCGAGATCCGCGAATTCTTCCTCCGATGAGCCTCTGGATGCTGAGGTTGAGCCGGGCTGCGCGATGGCAAAGATCTCGGATCTTCGGAGTATAAGATAAATGTTTTTGCCGGCTATATTTACCTGTTCAAAAAGATTTGCTTCGATATAGCTGCGGTCACACGAATCTCTGGCCAGAAGCGGCTCGTCGCCATGCGCATCTCACTCGGCCTGAAGCTCTCCGCGGTGATCGGGCTGCTGGCCCTGGTGGCGATCGGCATCGCTGCCTTCGCGGTTCGACAATCGAACTGGGAGCAGGAGCGGGCGGCCGCCACCGACCGGATCTGGAACGCCGGCCTTCAGGCGGGCGCCCTGGGGCAGGCGATCGAGCACGCGGTGGTGCAGGCTACGGCCCTCTACACCGCGGAAGACACGACCGAGGCGCGCACACGGTTGTCGGCGCTCCACGACGCCCTCGCCACCGTGGAGCAGGTGCGGGTGCCCTTCCTCGAGGCCATGGAGGATCAGCTCCCCGCCGACCGTCGGCGGCGGTTCGACCTCTTCGTCAAGGAATTCGTCGCCTACCAGACCGATACGGCCGAACTCGGTCTCACGGTCTCGCCCAAGGCCGCGCTGATCCAGGCGACCGACGAGGCAACCGTGAAGAACCGCGAGCGCATGGTCGCCGAGATCGGCATTCTCGGACGGGAGGTGCTGAACCGCCTGAACGCCCGTCGCGCCGCGGACGCGGCCGACCGCCGTCGGGCGCGGATCACCCTGGTGGCCGTGCCGGCCGCGGGGCTGGCGTTCGGCCTCCTCGCGGCGATCTGGATCATCGTGAGCCAGGTGCGGCGGCCGCTGCATCGGCTCAAGGAGGGGATGACGGCGCTCGCCGCCAACGATCTCGGCCGCGCGATCCCGTTCACGCACCGCCGCGACGAGATCGGCGAGATGGCCGCCGCCATCGCGGCGTTCCAGACGGCGCTGATCGAGAAGCGCGACCTCGACGCCGAGGCGCAGGCGCGGCGCGACCGCGACCGCAGCCGGGCGGAGGCCCTGGCCGCGGCCACGCGCACCTTCGAGGCCGAGACGCACCGCGCCGTCACCGATCTCGCCGACTCGGCCGAGGCGATGCAGGCGGCGGCCGACACGCTCTCGGGCAACGCGGGCGCGATGGCGGCCGAGTCGGCCGTCGTCGCCGGAGCGTCGCAGCAGAGCGCGGGCCTCGTCGACAGCATCGCCAGCGCGGCCGAGGAACTCTCGGCCTCGGCGCGGGAGATCGAGGCGCGGGTCCGTCACACCAGCGCGATCGCCACCTCGGCCCTCTCCGACACGCAAGGGCTCAAGGAGACGGTGATGAGCCTCTCGCAGGCGGCCGAGGAGATCGGCGCCGTGGTCACGCTGATCCGCGAGGTGGCCGAGCAGACGAACCTCCTCGCGCTCAACGCCACGATCGAGGCGGCCCGCGCGGGCGCCGCGGGGCGGGGCTTCGCGGTGGTCGCCGCGGAGGTGAAGGCGCTGGCCGGCCAGACGGCGCTCGCCACCGACCGCATCACCGGGCAGGTCGGGGCGATCCAGGGGGCCGCCGGGCGCACGGTCGGCGCCATCGGCACGATCGGCGAGACCATCGCCCGGATGAGCCTGATCGCCTCCGAGGTCGCGGACGCCACCGACCAGCAGGGGCAGGCCAGCCAGGAGATCGCGCGGGCGATCTTCGGCGCGGCCGCGGAGGCCCGGCAGGTCTCCGAGAGCGTGGCGGGCGTTCAGGCCGCGGCCGCGTCCAACGAGGCGCAGGCCGGGCAGGTGCGCGGCAGCGCCGCCCGGGTCAATGCCGGGACCCACAGCCTGCAGCGGGCGATCGAGACCTTCATGGTGCAGGTCCACGGCGCCTGACGGGCGCGCACCGGCCCGTCACGGCCGGCACAATTTGTCTGGGAAGGATGGAGGCCTCGCCCGGAATCGAACCGGGGTGCAAGGATTTGCAGTCCTCTGCGTAACCACTCCGCCACGAGGCCTTCCCGAACGGCGCTGCCGTCCCGTCCGGAGCTTGGCGGACAGCTCCGGGTGCGCGTCTCTAGCAGAGGTCGGCGGTCGCAGGCAACGGCCCCGAGGCCCGGATCGCGCGGACCGCGTCAGCTCTGCCAGACCCGCGGCATCGGCAGGCCGCGGTAGCCCGCGAGGAAGCGGGCGACGAGCCCGCGCAGGGGCCCGACCGCGTCGCCCAGCGCGCGGACCGCCAGATGGCCGTTCCAGGCGCTCGCCGCCGCCGTCGTCCCGTGCGACGCGGCCTCGGCCAGCCGGGTCCGCGCCTCCTCGAGGCGCGCCTCCGCCCCGGCGGAGAGGTCGAGGATCGTCGCGCAGGCGCGGGCGCCGCCGCCGATGGCCGGGCGAGCGAGGTGGTCGCTGATCGGCCCCTCCAGCAGGAGGTCGTCGGCGTAGGCGAGGCGCCCGCCCCGGCGGATCCGCCAGGAATCCGCGAACAGCCCGTCGCCGATCCGCTCGCCCCGGGCGGCGCGGCCGAACGCCACGACCTCCACGGCGAGCAGCGCGGCCCCCTCGGCGAGATCGGCCACGAAGCGCCGCCGCACCCGGGCCCGATCGAACAGGATCGTCTCCTGCGGCAACCAGGCGAGGCCGGCCCCCTCCCCCAGATTCAGCGTGTTGACGATGCGGCTCACGGGGCCGTCAGAGCGATAGATCTTCTCGGCCGCCGTCGTGGTCAGAACCAGCTCGGCCCCCGGTTCGAGCGTGAGGTCGATGGCGAAGGTGTCGCCGCAGGCGACGCCGCCCGCCGTGTTGACGAGAACCGCCTCCGGCGCGCCGGTGCCCCGGGGGAAGCGCAGCCGCGACGGCCCGGCTTCTGCCAGATCCAGGATGCGCGTCGCGCCGCCCGGACGGGCCAGTCCGACACGCAGCTGGACGCGCCCGTCCGAGCGCTGGCGCGCGGGCGCGGTCATCTCGGGCGCGGATGAGGGCGCGAGAGGGCCGTGCATCAGGCGCGCCCGGCCGGCTCTGCCGGCACGGCCTCGATCGGCAGGGTCGGCCGGTCGAGGATGCGCCGGCCGAACAGGCTGGCCACCAGCTCGACCAGCACCCGGGCGCTGCGGCCGCGCTCGTCGAGGAAGGGGTTGAGCTCCACCACGTCGAGGGAGCGGACCAGACCGGAATCGTGGAGCATCTCCATGATCAGATGGGCCTCCCGGAAGGTGGCGCCGCCCGGAACGGTGGTGCCCACGGCCGGGGCGATCGACGGATCGAGGAAGTCGATGTCGAGGCTGACATGGAGGTGCGCGCCCCGCGCGGCGACGCGGTCGAGCACCCGCCGCAGGGGCGCCACGACGCCGAACTCGTCGATCGTGCGCATGTCGGTGACGCCGACCCGGCGCGCCGTCACGAGGGCGCGCTCGCCGGCATCGATCGACCGGAGGCCGAACAGGTGGACGTCGGCGGGCGGCAGGGGCGCCGGCGCCGGCTCGGCGAAGAGCGGCGGGAAGCCCGGCTCGCCGCACAGGGCGGCGAGCGGCATGCCGTGGACGTTGCCGGAGGGCGAGGTCGCCGGCGTGTTGAAGTCGGCGTGGGCGTCGAGCCAGAGGACGAAGACGGGCTGGCCGCGCCGCGCGCAGTGCCGCATCACCCCGTCGACGGAGCCCAGGGACAGGCTGTGGTCGCCGCCGGCGGTCAGCGGCAGCGCCCCCGCGTCGAGGGCGTCCTCCACGGCGCGGGACAGCGCCCGCGTCCAGGCGGCGACACCGTCCAGCCCGCGCGTTCCGGCGGGCCCGTCCGGGGCGACGTCGCCGCGATCCGTGATCGCGTGGCCGAGTTCGGCGAGCGCCCGCACCAGCCCGGCCGTGCGCAGGGCCGCCGGGCCCATGAGGGCGCCGGCCTCGCTGGTCCCGACCTCGATCGGGGCCCCGATCAGCGCGATGCTGCGCGCCCGGTCCGGCTGGTCTTCGCCGCTCATCCCACCTCCATCGCCGTCGCGAAGCGCCCGTGCTCCGCGGTCGCTCTACCACCCGGACTCATAACCGGCCGATGATGCCGACCGCGAGACGGGATCGGCCAGCAAGATCCGTGACGGTGTGTCCGGGGCGGCCGCGGGACGACGGGCTGGCCGAAACGGGCTGGCCGAAACGGGCTGGCCGAAACTTGGCCGGATGCCGCGCATCCCTCAACGCCGCGCGGGCGTCCGTGACGACCCGCGCGGCGAAATCTTGCCGAAACGGGCGCTCGACCATTCACAACTTGGAATCATGGTGCCCAGACTGTTCTTTAAGTTGTATGTTCCGCGTGTGATCAAGTTTTGAGCGGTGTATCGGTGTTTACGAGATTTTTATAAGGATTGGGCGATTGGTTCACGTCAAACCAATCTTCCAAAGAATACAGGGGCATCATGATCTCGCTATCGCGGCTGAGCACGCGCCTTCCCGCGACGACCGTCGGCCTGGCGCTCCTGAGCGCCACCGCCATGGGCGGATTCAGCTGGTACTCGGCGCGGGCGGGTCTGATGACCGCGGCCCACGAGCGCCTCGAACTCGCCGCGGCGGCGCGCCGGGACGCGATCGAGCTGGTGGCGGATCGGGCGCAGGCCGACTTCCTGGCGGTGGCGGCCCACCCGCAGATCGTCTCGAACTTCCCCGACCTGCTCGAGAACCTCGACCCGGCGAAGCCCGACACCGAGAGCGTCATCGCGGCGTTCCGCGCGCCGCAGACCGCCGAGGCGCGGGTCGCCCTCGACGGCAGCGGCATGTCGTCGATGTATGCCCGCCGGCACGTCAAGGTTCAGGAGGTGGCGCGCAAGCTCGTCGCCCAGCCGGGCTACGCCGACCTGATGTTCATCGATGACAACGGCCGGATCGACTACACCACGACGAAGGGCGCCGATTTCGGCAAAGCGGTCACGGAGGACGGCTTGGCGGGGACGGCGCTCGCACGCCTCGTCGAGCGCCTGAAATCCGCCGACCCGGGCGCGGTCCTGTACGAGGATTTCGCCGCCTACCCGGTGGACGGGGTCCCGGCCGCCTTCCTCGGCCGCGCCATGACCAAGCGGGCCAACGTCGCCATGGGCACCGCGCAGGCGGCCGAGCGGATCGGCTTCATCGTCATGCGGGTCACGCCCGCCCTGTTCGACCAGACGCTGTCGAAGCGGACCGGTCTCGGCGACACGGGCCAGATCCTGGCGGTCGGCGCGGACGGCCTCCTGCGCAGCAACCCGCCGCTGAACCCCGGCGTGCGTGCCGGCGCGGGCCTCGCCGGGATCGGCCTCGCCGCCGACCGGGTCAAGGCCGGCGGTCCCGTCGACTTCGCGGCGGAGAACGGCACCCACATGGCGGCCGCCTCGCCGGTGACCGTCCTGGGCGCGCCCTGGACGGTGGTGGCGGAGCAGACCCAGGCCGAGGCGATCGACGCGGTCCAGGCCCTGTCGCGCACGCTGATCCTGACCGGCCTGTTCGTGCTCGCCGGAACGGCCCTGCTCGGCCTGCTGCTCGCCCGCTCGATCGTGGCGCCGCTCGGTGCCCTCACCCGCGCCCTCAAGGCCCTCGCCGATCGCCAGGCGCTGACCGACGTGCCGGGCAGCAAGCGGCGGGACGAGATCGGCGACATCGCCCGCGCCGTGGTCACGATCCGCGACATGTCGCTGGAGGAGGCCGCCCAGCAGCTCCAGACCACCGAGGCCGCGCGCCTGCGCGAGGAGCAGAGCCGGCGCGCCATGCTCAAGCAGCTGGCCGACGGCTTCGAGCACTCGGTCGGCGGCATCGTCGAGGGCCTGACCGGCGCCGTCACGGAGCTTCAGGGCGCCTCGGACACGATGCGCGCCGCGGTCTCCAGCACCTCCGAGCGCTCGACCAGCGTCGCCGGGGCCGCGCAGCAGACCTCCGACAACGTCAACACCGTGGCGGCCGCGGCCGAGGAACTCGGCGCGACCGTCCAGGAGATCGGCCGGCAGGTCGAGCAAGCCGCCGGCATGTCCGCCACCGCCGTCGGCGAGGCCCGCCGGGCCGAGCAGACCATGACCGACCTCGCCGCCGCCGCGACGCGCATCGGCGACGTGGTCGGCATGGTCTCGACCATCGCCGGGCAGACGAACCTGCTGGCGCTCAACGCCACGATCGAGGCCGCCCGCGCCGGCGAGGCGGGCCGCGGCTTCGCGGTGGTCGCCGCCGAGGTCAAGGAACTCGCCGCGCAGACCACCCGCGCCACCGAGGAGATCAGCCGTCAGGTCGCCTCGATCCAGACGGTCACGGGCGACGCGGCCGGGGCGATCCAGGGCATCACCGCCCAGATCGAGGCGATGAACCAAGTGTCGACCAGCATCGCCGCCGCGGTGGACCAGCAGGGCGTCACCACGCAGGACATCGTGCGCAGCATGGGGCAGGCGTCGGCCGGCACCGGCACGATGACCCTGGAGATCGCCGAGGTCGCGCGGGTCGCTGGCGATGCCGGCGAGGCCGCGGACTCGGTCGCGCAGGCGTCCGACTCGCTGGCGACGCGCTCGGAGCAGCTCCGCGCCGAGGTGGCGCAGTTCCTCCGCAACGTGCGGGCGGCGTAGAAGCGGACGGGACCCGAGGCGGCCTCAGGCCGCCTCGGCCGGGAGCGGCGCGGGCTTCTGCGCCGCGCGCGCCGCGAAGGCCTGGGCGGCCAGGGGCAGCTCGATCGCCACGCAGAGCCCGCCCTCGGGGCGGTTCTCCAGCCGCAGGCGCCCGTTATGGGCCTCGACGACGGCCTGCACGATCGAGAGGCCGAGTCCGAAGCCGCTGGCCTCGTTGAGATTGCGCGCCCGGTCGCCGCGCACGAAGGGCTGGAGCATCGCCTCACGCTCCGCCTCTGGGATCCCCGGGCCGTTGTCCAGGATGCAGACCCGGACGCCGCGCTCGGAGGCCTCCATCTGCACGTCGGCTCGGCCGCCGTACTTCACGGCGTTGTCCACGAGGTTGGTCACCGCCCGCTGGAGTTCCTCGGGCCGCCCCTGGACCAGGACGTGCCGGCTGCGGCTGACGCTGACCGGGGCGCCGAAATCCGAGAAGTCGTCGCAGACCGTCTGCACCACCGAGGCGAGATCCACGAGGCTGTGGCTGTTCGCGTCGCGGATCTGGCCGTCGCGCACGAAGGAGAGCGCCGCCTCGACGAGGCCGTTCATCTGGTCGAGGTCGCGCAGGGTCGAGGCCCGGGCGTTCTCGTCCTCGATGAACTCGGCGCGCAGGCGCAGCCGGGTGATCGGCGTGCGCAGGTCGTGGCTGATCGCCGCCAGCATCTGCGTCCGGTCGTCGATCAGGCGGCGGACGCGCGACCGCATCCGGTCCAGCGCCCGGGACACGGCGAGCACCTCGCGCGGCCCCGCCTCCGGCAGCGCCACGTGGTCGTCGCGGGCGCCGAAGGCTTCCGCCGCGCCCGCGAGCCGCTTCAGCGGCGCCGTGAGGGCGCGCGTGGCCCAGACGCAGAGCAGCGCCAGCGTCAGCGCCAGGAACACCACGGTGAAGATCAGCGCCCCCTGGCGGGGCCCCCTCAGAGGATCGTTCGGCAGCGTCGCCTGGACCCGCACACCCGCCGGCGTGACGATGCCGATATGGAGGCGGCCGTCCGACTTGTCGCGCGCCGGGTCAGCCGCGGCGAGGTCGGTGATCGTGACCGGCCGGCCGGCGCCGTAGCGCAGCTTGCGGATCACCGGCAGGTCGGGGGCCGGCTTCGCACCCGGCGGCACCGTCCCGTCCCAGGGCTCGACTTGGATCAGCGGCAGGCTGCGGCCGCTCGCCAGCAGCGCCGGTCGCGCCGCCGGGTCGGCGGCGTCCATGAGTCTCACCAGAACGCCGAGGCGGCTCGCGGCCACGCCCGGCAGCGTGTCGGGATTCTGCGACTCGTGCAGCATCAGGAACGCCGCGGTGGCGACCACGTGCGCCACCGCGATACCGGCGACCACGAGCAGCGCGATCTGGCCCGCGATGGTCTTCGGACGCAGCCGCGCGCGGAGCCGCTCCAGCCCGCTCATGACCGCGTGACCTCGGGCGTGAACAGGTAGCCTCCGGAGCGGATCGTGCGGATGAATTCGGGGTTGCGGGTGTCGCGCTCGATCTTCTGGCGGATCCGGGAGATCAGCACGTCGATGCTCCGCTCGAACGGGCCCGCGGCGCGGCCCTGGGTGAGGTCGAGGAGCTGGTCCCGGGACAGCACCCGCCCCGGCCGGAGGCACAGGGCGTGGAGGAGGTCGAACTCCGCACCGGTGATCGAGATCCGCGCACCCTCGGGCGAGAGGACCTGACGCAGGGAGACGTCCAGCGTCCAGCCCGAGAAGTGCAGGCGCCGCCGCTCGTCGGCGTCCGGCGCCTCGGCGGCGACCCGGCGCAGGATGGCGCGGATGCGGGCGAGCAGCTCCCGCGGGTTGAACGGCTTGGCGAGGTAGTCGTCGGCGCCGAGTTCGAGGCCGAGGATCCGGTCCACGTCCTCGGATTTCGCGGTCAGGATCAGGATCGGGATCTGCGAGGTGCCGCGCAGGCGCCTGCACAGGCTCAACCCGTCCTCGCCGGGAAGCATCAGGTCGAGCACGATGAGGTCGATCCGCGCTTCCGCCAGGACCCGGTCCATGTCGGCGCCGTCGCCGGCCAGCGTGACGCGGCAATCGTTGCCGCGCAGGTAGCGCGCGATCAGCGCCGAGATCTCCCGATCGTCCTCGACGACGAGGATGTGGGGTGTTGCGGGTGCGCTCATCGCGAAGGAGTCGGTCTGCGGTTCGGCCTGCATCATCAAGCTATTATGACCCCGTCCGCCGATTATTCGAAGATGGGGCACGGAACCATTTTGTAAGCGCGTGTTTCCCGCACGGACCTGAACTGAGTTGCCGCACGGCGTCACATCACAGGGGAGAACGATGACCGGAACCGAGGATCGGAAGGACCTGATCGCGCCGCGGCCGCCGGAACTCGCCTCGCCCTGGCACACCGAGGCGCGGGCGGCGCTGCAGGAAGAGGCCCGCGCCTTCGCCCGCGACACCGTCCTGCCGCTGGCCGACGAACTCGACCGTCACAAGGCCGAGATGCCGCGGACGCTCATCGACGCCATGGCCGAGAAGGGCTGGTTCGGGATCACGATCCCGGCGGAGCACGGCGGGCTGGGGCTCGGCGTGTTCGAGTACTGCCTCGTTTCGGAGGAGCTGGCCCGGGCCTGGCTGTCCGTGGGCAGCATCCTGGCCCGCGGCCAGGGCCTCGGCACCCAGACCCTCGACCCGGAGCGCCGGGCGGAGCTGCTCCGGCGCTCGGCCCGGGGGCAGTGGATCGGCTCGATCTCCCTGTCGGAGCCCGATGCCGGGTCCGACCTCGCCGGCGTGCAGACCCGCGCGGTGCGCGACGGCGACCGGTGGCGGCTCACCGGGACCAAGCGCTGGGCCGGCTTCGCCAAGGGCGCCGACTTCATCGAGGTCCTGGCCCGGACCCGCGACCCGGAGCCGGGCGAGTCGCGCTCCGCCGGCCTCGAGCCGTTCCTCGTGCTCAAGGAGCGCGATAGCTTCCCGCCCGGCGTGACCGGCCGGGTGATCGACAAGATCGGCTATCACGGCTTCCAGACCTTCGAGCTGAGCCTGGAGGACGTGTGCGTGCCCGAAAGCGACCGGCTCACCGGGCTCTACGGCGACCAGGGGGCGGACGCCGATTCCGGCGGGTTCGCCGCCGTCCAGCGCGGCCTCAACATCGCCCGGGTGCACACGGCGGCCCGGGCCGTCGGCGTCGCCCGCGCGGCGGTCGAGGATTGCCAGAGCTACCTGCAGGAGCGCGTCCAGTTCGGACACCCGATCGGTGACTTCCAGGCGCTGCGCTTCGCGCTGGCCGACATGGCCGCCGAGGTCGCGCAGGCGCGGGCCTTCTGGCATCAGGCCGCCCACCTCCTCGACCAGGGCGAGGCCGCCGAGATCGAGTCGGCGATGGTGAAGCTCTTGGCCACCGAGATGGCGGTTCGGGTCACCAACCAAGCGATGCAGCTCCACGGCGGCAACGGCTACACCACCGAGCGCCGGGTCGAGCGCTACTGGCGCGACGCGCGGCTGACGACGATCTTCGAGGGCACGAGCGAGATCCAGCGCCGGATCATCAGTGACCGTATGCTGCCGCGGCCCGGGGCCTGACCGACCGGGAGCGATCGCGCGCGGCCGTGCGGCGAATCGTCGATCGGGACTCCCCGCCCGGCGCCGCCCGGCTACCTCAGGACTCTGTCCTGCCCGGCGGACCGGGTGCCGCCATCCGGAAGCCCCGTGTCGAAGCCCATCAGCGATTACGCCCTCATCGGTGACACCCATTCCTGCGCGCTGATCGCCCGCGACGGCTCGATCGACTGGCTGTGCTGGCCGCGTCACGATTCGCCGGCGCTGTTCGTGAAGCTCCTCGACGACGAGCAGGGCGGATCGTGCAGCCTCGCCCTCGACGGCCCGACCGGGAGCGCGCGCCGCTACCTGCCGGACACCAACATCCTGGATACGACCTTCACCACGGAGACCGGCCGGGCGCGCCTCGTCGACTTGATGCCCGTCAACCCGCCGAGCCCGGAGCCCGACGAGGGGCCGGACGGCGAGAGCGAGAGCCGCCTGATCCGGCTGCTGACCTGCGAGCAGGGCCGGGTCTCGGGCGTGTTCCGGATCCGTCCGACCTTCGACTACGCCCGCCGCCCGTGCACCCCGCTGGTCGAGGGCGGGTCGGTCCTGTTCGAGGCCGGGGACTGGCGCGTGCGGGTCAACGCGCACGCGCGCCCGACCCTCGCGGGCGACGCGGCCGAGGTCCGCTTCGACCTCGCGGAGGGCGAGACCGCCTACCTGGTCCTGACCCACGGCGAGGATCAGGACGAGGCCTGCATCGAAGATTTCTCCGGCGCTCAAAGGCGGCTGGAGTCGACCGCCGATTACTGGCGCCGCTGGTGCGCCCGGAGCACCTATCGCGGCGCCTACCGGGACGCGGTGATGCGGTCCGCCCTGTGCCTGAAGCTGCTGACCTACTCGCCCTCGGGCGGGATCGTCGCGGCGGCCACGGCCGGCCTGCCCGAGGCGGTTCCGGGCAACCGCAACTACGATTACCGCTTCACCTGGATGCGGGACGCCGCCTTCACGGTCACCGCCTTCGTGATGCTGGGCTACGTCCGCGAGGCGTCCGAGTTCCTGCGCTTCCTGCGCGAGCGCGACGGCACCTTCGGGCGGGAGACGCGGCTCATGTACGGCATCGCCGGCGACATGCAGCCGGAGGAGGAATTGAGCCACCTCGCCGGCTGGAACGGCGTGGGGCCGGTGGTGATCGGCAACATCGCCGAGTGCCAGGACCAGCACGACATCTACGGCGAGCTGATCCGGGCGCTGTGCGTCTTCCTCGAGGCGGTCGATTACGACCCGCCCGAGAAGGTCAACGACCGGCTGCCGGAGGTGCTGGACAACCTCACCGCTCGGGCCATCCGCCACCGCCACGACGCGGATAACGGCATCTGGGAGCTGCGCACCGGGCCGCGCCAGCAGGTCCACACCAAGGCGATGCTCTGGGTCGCGCTGCGGGACGCGGCCCGGATCGCCCGCAACATCGCGGGCGTGCCGGAGGCGAAGATCGCCGAGTGGGAGCGGATCGCCGCCGAGATCCGGTCGGAATACCTGGAGAAGGGCTGGAACGCCGAGAAGCGGGCCTATGTCGGCGCCTACGATTCGCACCACCTCGACGCCGCGGTCCTGCGCGTCGCCCTGTTCGGGGCCCTCGACCCGCGGGAGCCGCGCATGCGCGAGACCCTGACGGCGGTCGAGCGCGAACTGGGCGTCGGCGACCTGATCTACCGCTACCGCATGGAGGACGGGCTGGAGGGCGACGAGGGCACGTTCACGGCCTGCGCGTTCTGGCGGGTCGGCTGCCTCGCCCTCGATGGGCGGACCGGAGAGGCCAGGGCCGCCTTCGAGCGGCTGATCGCCCGGTGCAACGATGTCGGGCTGCTCGCCGAGGAGATCGACCCGGCCACCGGGGCGCAGCGCGGGAACACGCCGCAGGGCTTCTCCCACATGGCCCTGATCAACGCCGCGCTGCGGCTGGAGGACAGCATCGCGCGCTTCGGCGTGGACGACGGGGCGGAGACCGTCACGCGGTCGGCCGCCGAGTAGCGGCGCCCCGGCCCCCGGCACGGGCCGGTCCACGCCACGTCGCCGTTGACAAAGCGAGTGTCGCTGGCGTGGCAGCGGGCGGCCGGTCCGGCGATGGTAGTTTCGGGGCCTGAATGGCTCCGGAGGTCCCATGCTCGACGTGACGCCGACCCCTCTGCAGCGTCTCTGGCGCGAGCGCCGTCGCGGCTACAGCCTGCCGGCCAAGTTCTACCTGAGCCCCGAAGTCTTCAAGGCCGACATGGCGGTCATCTTCGGCCGCTACTGGATCTACGTCGGCGTCGAGCCCGACGTGCCGGAGGCCGGCGACGTCATGGTCGTCGACATCGGCAAGACCTCGGTGGCGATCGTCCGGGACGACGACGGCGCCGTGCGGGCCTTCCACGATAGCGCCTACGATCCCGCCGGCCGCGCCGCCGGGATCGCCGCGGCCCTGACAGCGCTCGATCCGCGCCACGTCCTGTTCCCCGAATCCCTCGACGGCGGCGACGTCGCCCGCCGGGTCGCGGTCCGGCTTGGCGCGCCGCTGTTCACCAGGCCGAGGGCGTCTCCGCCTCCGGGCTGATCCGCCCGGCGCGCGGCCGCAGCGTCGAGCAGCGGGCCGCGCCCGGGCTGCTCGCCACCGTCGCCCCCGACGCGGTGGCCGAGTATGCCGGCCCGCCCCGGGAGGCGCGGCCGCTGGCGGTCGCGACGGCGGAGCCCGCGCCCGCCCGGACGGCGATCCTCTCGGCGCAGCGCGTCCCGGCCGACCCGGCCACGGTGCCGCTCGCGCTCGCCGAGTTCGTCACCGCCGCGGGCAACGGCGTCACCGACCTCGACGCGTTCCGGCAGCTGGTCGCGGCGCTCCGCGCGACCCCGGGCGCGAGCCGGGTCCTGTGCGACTCCGGGCTGATGCCGCGTCGGACCCAGGTCGGCGCCTCCGGCACCGTCCTGGCGGCGACCTGCTACCTCGCCCTCGGCATCTCGGGGGCGCCGCAGCACCTGCAGGGTATCGCGGGCTGCGAGCACGTCGTGGCGGTCAACACCGACCTGCACGCGGCGATGATCGAGCGGGCGGGCCTCGCCATCGTGCAGGACGCGCAGGCGGTCATGCCCGCCCTGCTGCAGCTGCTGGCCGAGGAAGCCGCGTGCCCGGTGGGCAGCGCGTGACCAGCGTCGTGCTCCTCTCCGCGGGACGGCATCCGGTCTCGGGCGCGACGGCCCTGCCGCGGCTGGAGGCCCAGGCGATTCGCCTCGCGACGGGCCTCGGCGAGGCCGTGGGCCTCCACGCCGGGCCGGACGCCGCCGCCGTCGCGGACGCGCTGGGCCACGGCCTGTCCCGGATCGTGCACGTCCCCGTGCCGGCGGGCGTCGATCCGGTGCCGGCTCTCGTCGCGCGCCTCGCGACGATGGCGCCCGGCCTGATCCTCGCGGGCCGGCGCGGCCAGGGGGGCGACGAGACCGGGATGGTTCCCTACGCGGTCGCGCAGGCCCTCGGCTGCCTCCTGATCCCCGACATCGTCGCCCTCGCGGCCGGCGATGCGGGCGCCCTGTCCCTCGACCAGACCCTCGGCCGCGGTGCCCGCCGCCGCGTAAGCCTGCGCGGGCCGGTCCTGGCCACGATCCATGCCGACGCGCCCGCGCCGCTCCCCTTCGCCTACGGGCAGGCGCGGCGCGGCGTGATCGAGACCGTCGCGGACGACCCGGCCGCGGCCGCCGCCCCCGTCCCGGTCTTCGAGGAACGCCCCTATCGCCGCCGGCCGAAACTCGTGAAAGGTGCGCCGTCCGGCGGCTCGGCGGCGGAGCGGCTGAAGGCGGCGACCGGCGAGGCGGCGTCCGTCGGCGGGCGCCTGCTCGTGCGGCCCGAGCCCGACGAGGCCGCCCGGGAGATTCTGACTCACTTGCGCCGGATCGGCGTCCTCGGTCCGCCGGCCCGCGAATCTCGATGAGGAACCCGATGGCTATGACCTCCGACGATCTCCTGGCCCGGCTGCGCGCGCTCGGGGTCGCCTACAAGCTCTACGAGCACGCGCCGGTCCTGACCGTCGAGGCGATGATGGCGGCCTGCGGCGACATCGTCGGCGCGCACACCAAGAACCTGTTCCTTCGCGACGGCAAGAAGACGTACTTCCTCGTCACCCTCCGTCACGACGCCCAGGTGGACCTGAAGGCGTTCCGGGCCGTCCTCGGCGCGCGGGGCGGCCTGTCCTTCGCCAGTGCCGAGGCGCTCGGCGCGCAGCTCGGCGTCGCGAGCGGCGCGGTGTCGCCGCTCGCCGCCCTCAACGCCGCGCCGGGCAGCGTGCGGATCGTCGTCCAGGACAGCCTGCTCGCGGAGGCGCGGATCAACGTCCATCCCCTGGTGAGCACGCGCACCCTCAACCTCGCGCCCGACGACCTGCTGGCCGCGCTCCGCGCGGAGGGTCACGCGCCGGAGCCGTTCGCGCTGCCGGAGGCGTCGCAGGCGGCCTGACACGGTCCCCTGCGAGGCCGCGCGGGACGTCGCGCTCAGCAGGCGGCGACGTTGACCGCGAGGCCGCCGAGGGAGGTTTCCTTGTACTTGGCCTGCATGTCGTGGCCGGTCTGGCGCATCGTCTCGATGACCTGATCGAGGCTGACGAAATGCACCCCGTCGCCGTGGAGGGCGAGGGATGCGGCCGCCACCGCCTTGTTGGCACCGAAGGCGTTGCGCTCGATGCAGGGGATCTGGACGAGCCCCCCGATCGGGTCGCAGGTCATGCCCAGATGGTGCTCCATGGCGATCTCGGCGGCGTTGGCGACCTGCCGCGCGTCGCCCCCGAGGACGGACGCGAGCCCGGCCGCCGCCATGGCGGCCGCGGAGCCGACCTCGCCCTGGCAGCCGACCTCGGCGCCCGAGATCGAGGCCCGGCGCTTGATCAGACCGCCGATCGCCGCGGCGGCGAGGAGGTAGTCGCGGCCGCGCGCCTCGCTCCAGCCGGGATAGAAGTCGACGATGTAGCGCAGCACCGCCGGCACGATCCCGGCCGCACCGTTGGTCGGCGCCGTGACGATCCGGCCGCCGGACGCGTTCTCCTCGTTCACCGCCAGGGCGAACAGGCTGATCCAGTCCATGATCTCGTGGGCCGGCCGGCTGTTCGTGAGGCGGTTCGCCTCGAGGGTCTCGTGCAGGCGCTTCGCGCGCCGCCGGACCCTGAGGCCGCCGGGCAGCTCGCCGTCCATGCGCAGGCCGCGACTGATGCAGGCCAGCATGGCGTCGCGGACGGCGTCGAGCCCGGCCTCGATCTCCGCCTCGGTGCGCAGAGCGCGCTCGTTGGCCATCTGGACCTGCGGGATGGTGAGGCCGGTCTCGGCGCAGACCCGCAGCAGGTCGGCACCGCTCTCGAACGGGTGGGGCACCGCGACGGCGCCGAGGCCGCCGGTCTCCCCCGCCCCCTCCTCCTCGACGAAGCCGCCGCCGACCGAGTAGCAGACCACCTCGTCCAGCACGGCGCCGTCGGCGTCCAGGGCGTGGAAGCGCATGCCGTTGGTGTGGCGGGGCAGGACCTCGGCGAAGTTGAAGACAAGGTCCTTCGTCGTGTCGAAGGCGACGCCCGGCAGGCCGATGGCGCCGGTCTCGGCCAGGGTTCGCGTGTAGCCCGTCACGGCGTCCGGATCGACGGTCGCGGGCTCGTGGCCGAGCAGGCCGAGGAAGATCGCCACGTCGGTGCCGTGGCCGCGCCCGGTCCAGGCGAGGGAGCCGAAGATCTCCGCGGACACCCGCGCGACGCCGGCCCGGCCGGCGACGCGGTCGCGGAAGCGGCGCGCGGCCACCATGGGCCCGATCGTGTGGGAACTCGACGGGCCGATCCCGATCTTGAACAGATCGAAGGCGCTGATCATCGCGCGGCGGCTCTCTCCAGCGGGCCGGCCCCGAAGGCGGCTTCCTGCAGCAAGCCATACACGTAGGTCGCGAAGGACCGCCAGCACTCAACCCGGTATGTCGGGACCGGGCCGGGGCGACGGATCAGCACGATCTCGGCCTTGCCGAGGAGCGTGCGGGTGGCGCTGCCCGCCGGGAAGGCGGCGTCGCCGAGGTCGAGGGGGCAGCCGGCGTTGAGGGCGATCGCGGCCGCGTCCCCGCGGACGTCGATCCCGACATTGCGGTGCGACACGTCCACGAGGGCGTGCGTCCGGCCGGCGAGGTCGGTGCTCACGGCGGCGGCAAGGATGTCGGCATCGGTCTCGGGCGCGCCGATCAGCCACTCGTCGGGGCCGAGGCGGGCGATCCACCGGGTCTCGTCGCCCGACAGGGTGTTGATCGGGCGGTCGAGGGGGAAACCGGCCGCCGACGTGCGGGGACCGCGCAGGCGCAGGGAGAAGCGCGCCTCGGCCGCGGCCGGCCGGATCAGGAGGCCGGCGCCGACCGGCGCGGGCGCTTCGGTGCGGCCGAGCGGGAGCGCCCGGGCGGTGCGGTAGCGGGCCTCAAGCATGGATGCGCTCCCCTTGGGATCGAAGGACACCGGCTCGGCCACGGTGGCGGTGGTGAAGCCGTCCGGGGTCGTGACGTGGAGGGTCCGGCCGAGCCGGTCGCGCCCGCCCGCCACGAGGGCCAGCGCGATGGAGCGCTCGCAATTCGCGCTCCAGTAGCTCGACGTCACGTGGCCGAGCATCCGCATCGGGATCGGTTGGTTCGGGTCGGCGACGACCTGCGCGCCCTCGTCGAGGACGCATCTCGGGTCGTCGGTGACGAGCCCGATCAGCTGCTTGCGGCCGGAGGCGACCACGTCGGGCCGGGCGAGTGAGCGCTTGCCGACGAAGTCCGTCTTCGCCTTGGCGATCATGCCGGCCATCCCGACATCGTCCGGGGTGACGGTCCCGTCCGTCTCCTGACCGACGATGATGTAGCCCTTCTCGGCCCGGAGCACGTGCATCGTCTCGGTCCCGGGTCGCGAGGCCCTCGCGCAGCTCCAGCCGAAGATCTTGCTCGCGCCCGCTAAGGTAATACGGCCCATTTGGTTACGATCTCTGCGATCTATTGCATTTTACAGTCGTCGATTATTACCCTGAGCTGAGCGAGCTTTTTATCAATGACAATGAAAAGTTACCGGCGGCCCGCTCACGGGCTTACCTTTCTGCGACGATTTCTGGCGGGAAGACGACACCTCCGGAGTTTTACCGTCATGAACTCACAATGCACTGCAGCATTGGTACCGATTTAGACAGCGATGAGAAAATATTGTGCAGGAACGGCCGCGTTCCTTTGCAGGCGCATCGTTCGCGGCGCTGCCGCTTGTTCTTCACGCTCCCGCGATCATCGACTCGGTCACGCGGACTGCACGGTTCGCGCCCGGGCACGACGTCGCTAGATCGACGGCGATCCGAGAGGCTGACGATCGTTCTGCCGCAACGGTGAGCGGCACATCTGCGTCGAGGCCGAGTCCCGTTCCCGTGCGTCCGCACCGGATGACCCAGTCCGCCTGACTCGGCGGCCCCGATGGGCTACGAGGCGTCCGGCCGAAGCAATGGACGCGTGGATGCGGTTAGAGATCGAGCGGAAGTTCCTCGTGGCAGGCGCGGGCTGGCGCGACGCGGCCACATCCATTCGGCACCTGAAGGACGGCCTGGTCGGTCATTTCGCGCGCGGGAAGGTCCGGGTGCGGCTCGACGGCGAGCGTGCCTGGCTGACGGTCAAGGGCGCCCGCGAAGGCATCGCCCGCGCGGAGTTCGAGTACGAGATCCCGCATGCCGACGGCGCCGCCATGGTCGATCAGGTGTGCACCGGCAACGTGATCGAGAAGATCCGCTACTGCGTGCCGCACGACGGGCTGACCTGGGAGGTCGACGTCTTCCAGGGTTCGCTGGCCGGGATGGTCCTGGCCGAGGTCGAGCTCGCGCGGGCCGATCAGTCCTTCAGCAAGCCCGCTTGGCTCGGCGAGGAGGTGACCGGCGACCTGCGGTTCCGCCAGTCCACACTGCTCCATCTCTGCTGCGAGGCCGGCCGGCCGATCACGATGGACGACGTGCTGCGGCTGCCGGTGGCCGCTTAGCGACGCGGCCGCGCTCAGCCCGTGCTGCGCAGGGCGCGGTCGAACAGGGCGCCCATCGCTGCCCAGCCGCGCTCCGCGGCCGCGCGATCGTGGACGGGGAAGTCCGGCATCATCCAGCCGTGCGCGGCGGGATAGGTCTCCGCCGCATACCGAACACCGGCTCGCGACAGCGCCGTCTCCAGCCTCTCGGCCATCGCGGACGGGTAGCTTCCGTCGTTCTCGGCGGCCGCGATATACATCTCGGCCCTCAGCGCGGGTGCCAGATGATGCGGGCTCGCGGGTTCCTCGGTCGCGAGATTGCCGCCGTGGAAGCTGGCGACGGCGGCGAACCGGTCCGGATACGTGCCGGCCGCCGTGATGGCCATGCGGCCGCCCATGCAGAAGCCTACCGCCCCGACCGCGCGCCCCGCGACGTCGTCGCGCGTGTCGAGATAGGCGAGGAGCGCCGCTGTATCGGTCGCGGCCTTGAGATTGTCCGTCGTCGCCATCAGCGGGCCGAGTATCGCTCGGAAATCGCCTTTGAACACGTCCGCGGGGACGAAGGGGCCATAGGGCCCGTAGCGGTAGAAGAGGTCCGGTAACAGAACGAGATAGCCGCCGGTCGCGAGCCGTCCCGCCATGTCGACGAGGGCCGGTCGGATACCGCCGGCATCCATGTACAGGATCACGGCCGGCCAGGGCCCCGCGCCGTCCGGCGCGACGACGTGCGTCCCGCATACGCCGTCCTCGGTCCGGATTGCGACGTGCTCGTTGACCATGCTCGGTTCCTCGACGGGGCGCCCACACGTTCTGCGCCCGCCTTCGAAAAATCGCCAGGCCGTCGACCGCACCCCACGTCTCGGGCCGCCGGTCGCCATGAGCGAGGAGAAGGCCCGTGACCTGATCCGGTCCGGTGGTGCTGCGGCGACGGTCCTCGCCTGCGACCGAGCTATCCCGGTCGCTCCGCCGCGAAGCCAGCTGTCTGACGCGTTCCCGGCGCGGTCCGGTTTCGGTTTATGGGCCGGACGGTATACGGGTCGCCACGGCGGCCCGCGCGGTGACGGCCCCGTCGCCCGCGCCGGTCTCCGGTCTCCCGATTTCACGATCCGCGGGGGCGCCGGCCTCCTCCGAGAAGGCTGCTCATGGACCAAGCGAAACCCCGGCGCGACACGACGATCGCGCGGGCGGGTGCGGGGCGGACGGGCTACGTCACGGTCCGCGGCGCGCGGGAGCACAACCTGCGCGACATCGACGTGGAGATGCCGCGCGACGCGCTCGTTGTGTTCACGGGCGTCTCCGGATCCGGCAAGTCCTCGCTGGCCTTCGGCACCCTCTACGCGGAGGCGCAGCGCCGCTACTTCGAATCGGTCGCGCCCTACGCGCGGCGGATGATCGACCAGGTCGGCGTCCCCGACGTCGACGCGATCGAGGGCCTCCCGCCCGCTGTCGCGCTCCAGCAGCAGCGCGGCACCCCGAGCGCGCGCTCGTCGGTCGGCAGCGTCACGACCCTGTCGAGCCTCGTGCGCCTGATGTACTCGCGCGCCGGCACCTACCCGCCCGGCCAGCCGATGCTCTACGCCGAGGATTTCTCGCCCAACACGCCGCAGGGCGCCTGCCCGTCCTGCGGCGGCCTCGGGCGGGTCTACCAGGCCACGGAAGCCTCGATGGTGCCGGACCCGTCCCTGACGATCCGCGAGCGGGCCGTCGCGGCCTGGCCGCAGGCCTGGGGCGGCCAGAACCTGCGGGACATCCTTGTCAGCCGGGGCGTCGACGTCGACACGCCCTGGAAAGCGCTGCCCCGGAGGCTCCGGGACTGGATCCTTTTCACGGACGAGCAGCCGCAGGAGCCGGTCTATGCCGGCCTCACCCCGGAGCAGACGCGGCTCGCCCGCCGCCGCGGCCTGGAGCCGAGTTACATGGGCACCTTCACAAGCGCCCGCCGCCACGTGCTCGGCACCTTCACCAACTCGCAGAGCGCGCTGATGCGCCGCCGCGCCGCGCGCTACCTCGTGAGCGAGGATTGCGCGGCCTGCCACGGCAAGCGGCTGAAGCCCGAGGCGCTTTCGGTCACGTTCGCCGGGCTGGATATCGGCGCGCTCTCGCGCATGCCGCTCTCGGCGCTCGCCGAGGCCCTGAGGCCGGCGGCCGAGGACCGGCAGCCCGAGGCCGACGCCGCACCCGCCACCCTCGACCGCGCGGTGGGCCGGAAGGACCGCGCCGAGCGTGCCGCGTCCGGTGGCTCGGCCCATGCGGGCGCGCCGGACGTGCGCGTCACGCCGAACCTGTCGATCGAGAAGCGCCTCGCCGCCCAGCGCCTGGCCTCGGACCTCATCGCGCGCATCGGGACGCTCGCGGATCTGGGCCTGGGCTACCTCTCGCTGGACCGTGTCACCACGACCCTGTCGTCAGGTGAGCTGCAGCGCCTCCGCCTCGCGACCCAGCTGCGCTCGCAGCTGTTCGGCGTTGTCTACGTGCTCGACGAGCCCACGGCCGGTCTGCACCCCGCCGACGGGGACGCCATGCACGACGCGCTGGCCGGGCTGCTCGCCGCGGGCAATTCGCTCTTCGTCGTCGAGCACGACATCGGCACCATGCGCCGCGCCGACTGGCTGGTCGACGTCGGGCCGGAAGCGGGCGAGAACGGCGGCACGATCCTCTACAGCGGGCCGCCGGAGGGCCTGCGTGACGTCGCGGCGTCCCGGACGCGGCTCTACCTGTTCGGGCTGGTGGAGGCGCCCCCGCGGCCGTCGCGGGAGCCCGCGGCGTGGCTGCGCCTCGAAGGCATCGTTCGCAACAACCTGAAGGGCGTCTCGGTCCCCTTCCCGATCGGGTGTCTCACCGCCGTGACCGGCGTCTCGGGCTCCGGGAAGTCGAGCTTGGTCAGTCAGGCCCTGCTCGAGCTGGTCGGCGAGCGTCTCGGCCGGCCGGTGAAGATTGAGGACGAGCCGGACGATCCCCTGGACGAGGTGCCGGGCCCGTCGGAGGGCCGCATCGCCGGCGGCATGGACGGGATCGGGCGCCTGGTGCAGGTGGACCAGAAGCCCATCGGGCGCACGCCGCGCTCGAACCTCGCCACCTACACGGGCCTGTTCGACGCCGTCCGCAAGCTGTTCGCCGCGACCCCGGAGGCTCGGCGGCGCCGCTACGATGCGGGCCGCTTCTCCTTCAACGTGGCCAAGGGGCGCTGCCCGGCCTGCGAGGGCGAGGGCTTCGTCAGCGTCGAGCTGCTGTTCATGCCGAGCGTCTACGCCCCCTGCCCGACCTGCCACGGCACGCGCTACGCGCCGGAGACGCTGGCGGTGAGGTGGAACGGGCTGAGCATCGCGGACGTGCTCGCGCTGACCGTCGACCGGGCCTGCGCGGCCTTCGCGGACGAGCCGTCCGTGCTGCGGCCGCTCACCGTGCTGCGCGATCTCGGCCTCGGCTACCTGCGGCTCGGCCAGCCGGCGACCGAACTCTCCGGTGGAGAGGCCCAGCGCATCAAGCTCGCCACGGAGCTGCAGCGCGGGCAGCGCGGCGGCACGCTCTACGTCCTCGACGAGCCGACGACCGGCCTGCACCCGACCGACGTCGACCGCCTCATGGTTCAGCTCAACGGTCTGGTCGACGCGGGCAACACCGTCGTCATGGTCGAGCACGACATGCGCGTCGTCGCCCGGGCCGACCACGTGATCGACATGGGCCCCGGCGGCGGCGACCAGGGCGGCACCGTCGTGGCCGCCGGCCGGCCCGAGATCGTCGCCGCGGCCGCGGCCGGCCGCACGTCGCCCTATCTGCGCGAGGAACTCGCGACGGTCCGCACGCGGCCGCCGGGCTGAGGTCACCCACCGCGGCCGGCACAGGGCTCAGGATGAAGGCGTGCCGCGCGCACGCGTCACGCGCCGGGTTGCCGGCACTGGTCCGACAGTCTGGCGGGTCGATCGTGTTCCGCGTCTTGCGCGCCGGAGAACGCGGTGCGGTGCAGTATCGATTAAAGTGAGGTTTGCGGGATCAGTACTGAGCCGCCGGAGTTTCAACCGTTACTGCTGAATTCTCCGGAGGATCGCCATGGGCCTCACCGCGTTCGCCGTGTTCGTCATTCCGTGGGTCCTGCTCGCGGTGTTCCTCACGCGGTCCCCTTCAACGCTTCGCCTGGGGACCGCTTCCGCGCCGTGGCGGTCCATCCCCACCCACAAGGAGATGGCTCGCGCCAACCGTCACGCGCTGCACCCGCATGGGCAGCGGGCGGGCGAGACGGACGGAGTCTCGGGCCGGGACCAGCGCGGTCGGACCGATCCGCCCGCGGGGGGGGCGCTGGGCACGAGCGTGGAGCCCACGGAGCCCGACGACAAGCTCAGCTAACAGATCCGCGCCGGGCATTCCGGCCGGACGTCACCGGCCGATCCAGCGCCGTCGGCGTGCCGCGCGGCGGACGGTTGGTCACGCCCTGACCCGTACCGCGCCGCCGCGGACCCGACTTTCAGGGTGGCCCCCGTGCGGGCCGCGGCACCCCGCCGAGCCCGGAGTAGCGCCGGTCACGCGCCCACGGTCGCGTGCGGCCTGCAGTAGCTGTCGCGCACCGCGGGAATGTCGTCGTAGCCGTCGACGGTGCAGAAATACGTGCACACCAACCAAGCGGCCAGGGCGAGGCAGAGAACGCCGTTGTAGACCCACAGGCCAATCACCCGCCGGCTCGGCAGGTTCGGCAATCCAACGACGGAGCCCGGTACCCAGTCGACCGCGAACACGATCGTGCAGAAGGCCCCCAGCACGCCGGCCATCATCACGGCGAGAGCGGTGGACGTCATGTGCCTTCCCGATCCCGCTCTCCGCCGGACATGCAGGGCGTTACGCCGGCGCGACCGGCGCGGGCACGACACCTTGGGGCGGACACGCGCAGCCGAACTCCTGTCACAGCTCCCTCCTGACCCTCCGATCCGTGCCACACCAGCTAACCGGGACGGCGCCCCCACGTCGAGATCGGAAAACGCGCCGCACCTTCGTAGGACGCGCCGAAGGCAAGAAAGGTTGGCGGAGTACGCTGCCGAGCCGTTCGGCCATGATCCTCGAAGGCTCGGTGGGCGCGCTGGGGTTCGAACCTCGGACCCGCTGCGTAAGAGGACGACGCTTCGGGCGCCGAGACGCGCATGTTCTGCTTGCCGGCGTCGCCGACAGCTTGAGCGCGCTCCCGAAATCGATGGACCCGCCGATTGTCCAACGCGGGGCACCGCTGAAGTCGCTCTGCGTGCTTGCCGGAAGTCGCCTCGCCGAACAGACCGCTGCCGCCTCGAACTCTCGGCCGGGAAAGAACGCCTGGTCGTGTTCTACGACTTCCCTGGCTTCGGCCTGCGCGTCGGCGCGGGCGGCTCGCGGCAGCGGATCGTCCAATGCCGCAACGCGATCGGTCAGACCGAGCGGGACACCCTCGGCCGGGTCTTGCTGCTCTCGTCGACCGATGCCCGGCGAGCGGCGAGCGAGCGGCCGGTGCTGGCCAAGTCAGGTTGGATCCGCGCGCCGAGGAGCGACGCGCCAAGGCGTGGGCCGTCGTGACGTCCGGGTCGAACACTGAGCAGCCATCTGGAAGCTGCGCGAGCCGCTTCACGCTGTGAGCCGGGCGACAGTCGCCGAGCGCCTCGGGGTGATCTTGAAGAGGAACGAGCCGGACGCGGCGAAAAGGGCGCGGGCCACGCTCTCGGCCATCTATGCGTGGCTGATCGGGAACGGCAGGGCCGAGCCCAACCCCGTAGTCGGCACGATCGAGACGGCTCAGAGGAGAAGCGCTGCCGGGTTGCTCTCGCCCGACGAGATCAAGGCTGCGTTGAAGGCTTGTCGGGATGACGACTTCGGCCGCATCGTCCGCTCGCGAACGCGGACCGGTCAGCGCCGCGAGGAGGTGGCGGGCATGACGCGGGCCGAGCTCGATCTGGCGAGCGGCATCTGGCGACTACCGGGCCAGCGGACCAAGATTAGTCTGCTGCTCGACGTGCCACTGTCCCGCGCCTCGACCTGCTCGCAAAGGTCCAGCCCAGTGCTGGCTGGCCGCTCCTGTTCGGTGGGGGCGCCGCCAGATTCTCGGGATTCTTGAACGCGAAGGCCGCGACAAACAAGCGGTCTGGCGTCACGGAGTGGCGGTTGAACGATCTGCGGCGGACGGTGTCCACCGGCATGAACGAGCGGGGCGTGCTGCCTCACAGTGTCGATGCTTTGCTCGACCACATCTCGGGATCCCGAGATGTGGTCGATGTCTACAACCACACCCTCTACAACGTTGAGAGGAGGGTGGCGCTCGATCAGGAGTCGAATTTTTCTCGGCCACACAATCGTCGCGGACCGCTCAGTCGGGTATTTCGAAGCTCCATTGTCACATGAGCATAGCATTATTTCCGAAGCTGGAAGTTATTATGGCTCGAATTAGATCTTTTATCATGTAGGGCAAAACATTCGATCGCAATTGGGAAATAATGAAATAATTTTTCCACGCTACGATGTTGGATTGAGGCGAAAACGGAGAGCTTGGGCCGAAAAATACTTTGCTTGATCTAAATTGACCGCCAACAAATATTCATTGAAATTCCCCGTATCCGTATGGGTTATATTTGCCGTATTTGCAGTCGAAGATAGATTCAGATGCGAATGATTCGCGGCTGGGCCCCCGGGGTTTCAGTGGCTGAACTGGGAGCCGACAGATGGGTACTAAGAAGCTCGCGATCATTGTCAACTGTTATAATTACGAGAGATATATAGTCGAAGCGATCGAAAGTGTGAGTTTACAACTCCCTGGTGACTGTGAACTGGTCGTCGTGGACGATGGATCGACAGATAATTCGTGGACTTTGATTCGGGGCACTGGGGTAAAATGTCTACGTAAGGAAAACGGCGGTCCTGTAAGCGCCTGCGTACTCGGCTTAGATAATACGACGGCGAGGCACGTTCTGTTCTTGGATGCTGATGATAAGATTTCTTCAGGGGCTTTGCGAAAAATTGTCGGGGCATTAGATGAAAAATACTCTAAGCTCCAGTTTCCGTTGTCAATAATCGATGGAAAAGGGGATGAACAAGGTAGAATTTTCCCCGATCTGAGCGCTCAAAAAACCAAGAATTCCTACATCCAGGACATATCTGAAACAGGAGCATATGTTTCGCCTCCGACCTCGGGGAATATTTTTCGAAGAGACGTGTGCGATCTTCTTCGGGAGGCATCCTATGATACGGTGGATGGTGTAATCCTTATCGCGGCTCCGTTCATGGGCGAAATCTATACGTTCAATGAGGCGCTTGGCTACTATAGGGTTCACGACAAAAATATGTCCTCGACCGGGCGGTTGCCTTCAGTCGAGCGGCTTCAATACAGTCAAGAACGATTTTACAATCGTTTGGAACATTTGAAGCATATACTTTCCGTCAGAAAAATTGACCATGACATTATTGGGAGTCGCAGAAATTATATATACTTGAGAGACCAGATATACATCAATATTGTCTCTGGGGAGAAGCTCACGTTGAAACAGGTAGTCGAGCTGGCGGAATATTTTCCGAAATGGTACGGCTGGGCGAGGAGATTGATGACCTTGAGCGCGGCGATCTCCATGATCTTCTTACCTAATCGTGTATCAAAACTGATACTTCGTGTCAGGTTGAATGGTAGAACGCTGCTCGCCAGAACCGCAAAATCTATCCTCAGTTACGCCCGTGGCGCCATCATCAGGCCGGGGCGCAAGGCTCTCCATGAGTGAAACTGAGCTAAGGTTTCGGCCTTCGAGCGTCCTGTCGATATCGGCTGTGCATGGGTCTTCGACGTCGCAACCCAGGCGTCAAGGTTGCCGCGGCGGATGCCGGACCAGCGCACACTGAGCTGTCGCGGCGGCGGCGCATTGCCTGCCCGGCCGATCCGGCCGCGCTCAAGCCTGACTCCCGGCACAGGCGCTCTTGACGCCGATGGTCAGGATTATCATCGGCAGTCGCACCGCGCCGAAGGATCCGCCCGCGCCCCCCGGCTGACAGGAGCCGCGCCGCCCGCGCGCAGACTATGCTCTCATCCCTGAGCCGACCTCAGCCCCGCCGGCATTCGTCGCGCGGGACTTCGCCGAATCCGTTCTGAGATATGTCGCACTGCGGACGGACCACATCCGGATTGACCCCTGCGCTGGGGCGCATGAGTGGCGTGCGAACCAACCCGTCGACTTGTTGATAACTATTCTTCCCAGCAGAGGAGCATGTCTTCCCAGCAGAGGAGCATGAAAGGCCATCAAATTAGTTTCCGTGTCAGATCAGTCTGACCTCCTGTCGCGGAGAGAGCACAACGGATCAAAAAGCGCTGTCTCGAGCCCGGCGATCACCGATTAGGCGACGCTGCATCCTCGACTCCGAGGGCCTACAGGCGCCACGCTGACGGCAAGCACCCGCCCGCGCAAGATTGCGGATGACGGGTCGATGCGGATGGTTGGGAACGCGGCGATGTCGGGCGGTCAGGGCGGGAGCGGCGCAGATCCGGTCAACGGCACCGGCGGTCAGCCCGGGGCGGACGAGGTGGCGAACGGCACCGGCGCGGCCGGTGGAAACGGCGGCGCTTCTGCCCAGGGGAGCGGCGGAGGTGCGGGCGGTGCCGCAGGCTCGGTCGGAGGCGCCGGCGGCAACGGGGGCGCGGCGGCTGGTGGAACTGTCACCAACACGTCGGGAACGGGTGGCGCCTACTCGACCAACACGGGCTCCAGCTTTTTCGGGGGGGCTGGCGGGGCTGGCCTCGCCGGTCCGAATCCCGGCGACGGCGGCGGCGGCGGCGGCGGCGGCAGCCACGGCCAGTACCTCTCCAACACGGGGAATGGCGTAGGCTTCACCTTTTCCCGGACCGGCGGCACCGGTGGAACGGGCGGTGCCGGCAACGGGACGGGCGGAGGTGGCGCGGCGGCAGCGGTGGTTACGGCTTCGTTGAGCCCGGCCCCGGATCCTTCATCGCCAGCGCTCAGATCACCGGCGGGAACGGCGGTGCCGGCGGTGCCGCCGGCGGTCCCGGCGCTTCCGGCGGTTCCGGCGGTGAGGGCGGCATCGGACTTTTCCTCTACGGGAGCACGGGCACCAACACCGGCCAGATCACGGGCGGAAACGGTGGCCTGGGCGGGGCCGCGAACGGTGGCACGGCGGGCGTCGCGGGCCAGGGGGGAGCCGGTCTGTCCGGCGCGAATATCGCCATCACCAACACCGGCACGATCTCGGGCGGCTTCACCGGCGGCAGCACAACCGTCCGGGCCGTCGCTATCAACGTCACGGGCGGCACCAACAGCCTGACCCCCAGCACGGGAACGCTGAACGGCGGCCTCGGGATCGCCGGCGGCGCCACGACATTGCGCGTCCTCGGCAACGCTCCCAACAATCTCGGACCCGTAGCCAACGCCGGCACGTTCGACATCTCGGGGACGACGGCCGGTGCCTCGATCACCACGCTCTCGGGCACCGGCGGGACGACGCTCGGTGCGCAGGCCCTGACCATCACCAACGGTTCGACCAGCTACAGCGGCGCGATCTCCGGTACCGGCGGCGTGGCGGTCACCGGTGGCACGCAGACGCTGACAGGGGTCAGCACCTACTCCGGCGGCACCGCGATCGGTTCGAACGGCGGCGCGGTGTCGAGCACCCTTCAGCTCGGCGGTCCGACCTCGGCCGGCACGGGGACGATCACCTTCGGCACGATGTCGGGGACGGCGACAGCGCGCCTCGGGCTCAACGTGGCCGCTCAGCCGACCAATGGTGGCACCTTCGCCAACACCATCTCCAATTTCGGTTCGGGCAACGAGATCGCGCTCGCCGGGCTGACCAACTCCAGCGTCAGCTACAACAGTGCGAACAGCTCGATCACCATCACCGGCACCCGCTCCGGTGGCGGCCAGGTGAGCGAGAACTTCGTGCTGTCGGCCCCCCGCACGACCAGCTTCGCGGCGGTGTCGGACGGCCAGGGCGGCACGATCGTGCGCGCCGCTACGGCCCCGAACCCCACGAATCCCACGAACCCATCTCAGCCGGCCAACCCTGCACCCTGCTACGTGACCGGGACGCGGATCCGTGTCCTGCGCGATCGGGTCATCTCGGACGTGCCGGTGGAGCAGCTCGCGGTGGGCGATCTCGCCATCACGGTTGCCGGTACGCCGCGCCCGATCCGTTGGATCGGCACCCGCGCGTACCGGGGATCGATGGTTCCCCCGGCCGAGCGCCCCGTCCGCATCCGGGCCGACGCACTGAGCGAGGGCGTGCCCGCCCGCGACCTGCTTGTCTCTCCAGATCACTGCCTGTGGCTGGACGGGCTGCTCGCGGCCGCGGGACATCTGGTCAACGGCTCGAGCATCACGCGTGGCGAGGCGGTGGCGGATCTCACATACTGGCACGTCGAGTTGGACACCCACGACCTGCTGCTCGCGGAGAATGCTCCGGCGGAGAGCTTCCTGGCGGCGCCCGGCGTGCGCGGGGGCTTCGATGGCGTGCAGGCCCTCGACGTCGGCACCGGGCGCATGCCCTACGCTCCGCGCGCCGAACTCGGCCCCGACTTGGCCGCGCTGCGCGGGCGCTTAGCCCTCCGCGCTGTCTCGTTGGACGGTGTTGCAGAGCCGGGCCCGGTGCGAGCGTGGCTGGACCGATGCGGCGTGACGGGCGATGGCCTGCTGCACGTCGGGGGCTGGGCGCGCGACGAGGCGCATCCGGACACCCCGCTGTGCCTGGACGTGTTGGTGGACGGTGCCGTCGTCGCGTTCGCGGTGGCGGCCGAGTTCCGGTCGGACCTTGCTGCGGCCGGCTACGGCGACGGGCGATGCGGCTTCGACCTCGGTGTGCATGTACGCTTCGCTCCGCACGTGCATCATCGTGTCGAAGTGCGTCGCTCGGCCGATGGCCTCTTGATGTGCGCCAAGCGGATGGATGCGGCAGGGTCTTGGATTGCGCTGTTGGCAGCGTAGCGTTGATCGGGACATCCAGCGCCGACTCTCAGCCCCGCCGGCACCGCCGCGCGGGGCTTTTTCGGCGGCTTGCCCGCGACCGAGTGGATGTGGGCGAGGCGCATCGTGCGACGGTCACGATCGTGAACCAGTCCCCTCTATTTGCGCGCTCATCTTCGAAGTCGACCGTCAGAATTCAATGCTCGAAGCGTTGCGATGGCATGGTGAGCCGAAGCCCTCGGCCGTGAAGCGAGCTTCCGCGGACCTAGCTCGCCCGTCGAGGTTTGGCGGACAGAGAGCGCTTCAACGCTGCGATGAAGATTGTCGGCCGGTCTGCCTTGTCACCGCGCGCTCTACGGGATTGAGATCCTATGAGCCCGCAGTAGGCTAAGTCTTGGTGGGCGCACTAGGGTTCGAACCTAGGACCCGCTGATTAAGAGTCAGCTGCTCTACCAACTGAGCTATGCGCCCGATCGCTTCTGCGACCGCCCGGTGGCCACCAAGTCCGTCCGGGGTGGCGGGCTGATACCAACGCGGCCGGGGCCTGTCCACCCCCGGCCGCCGCTTTTTCTCATTCCGCCGCCGCATGCTGTGCATGCACGCGCACGGAATGGGCCGACAGCTTGTTCAGCGCCGACAGATACGCCTTCGCCGACGCCACGAGCGTGTCCGGATCGGCGCCGCGCGCGGTGACGCTGCGCTCGCCGTCACGCAGCCGCACCGAGACCTCCGCCTGCGCGTCCGTCCCGCCGGTCACGGCATGGACCTGATAGAGCTCCAGCTGCGCCTGATGCGGGACCAGCGCCGAGATCGCGTTGAACACCGCGTCCACCGGCCCGTTGCCGTCCGCCTCCTCGATCCGCGTGCCGGTCTCGTCGGCGATCCGCAGCGTGGCGCGCTGCGGCCCGCGGGTGCCGGCGATCACCGACAGGGAGACCAGCCGGATCCGGTCGTGGGCCGTGGCGAGGTTCTCGTCGACGAGCGCCTCGATGTCCTCGTCGTAGACGTGCTTCTTCCGGTCGGCCAAGGCCTTGAACCGGTCGAACGCGTCCTGGAACTGGTTGTCCGACAGGTGCAGGCCGAGATCCTCCAGCTTGGAGCGGAACGCCGCCCGGCCCGAGTGCTTGCCCATCACCAGGGAGGTCTTGGTCAGCCCCACCGAGGCCGGCGTCATGATCTCGTAGGTCTCTGCGTTCTTCAGCATCCCGTCCTGGTGGATGCCGCTCTCGTGCGCGAAGGCGTTGCGGCCGACGATCGCCTTGTTGAACTGCACCGGGAAGTTCGTGGCGTGGCTCACGAGCTTGGAGGCGCGGGTCAGCATCGTCGACTCGACGCCGGTCTCGTAGGGCAGCACGTCGGCGCGGGTGCGCAGCGCCATCACGATCTCCTCGAGCGCCGCGTTGCCGGCCCGCTCGCCGATGCCGTTGATCGTGCACTCGACCTGCCGGGCGCCACCCTCGATGCCCGCCAGGGAATTGGCTATCGCGAGGCCCAGATCGTTGTGGCAGTGAACCGAGAACACGGCCCTGTCGGCATTCGGCACGCGCGCGCGGACGTTCGCGAACATGTCGCGGTACTCCGAGGGCGTGGCGTAGCCGACCGTATCGGGGAGATTGATGGTCGTGGCGCCGGCCTTGATCGCCGCCTCGACGCAGCGGCACAGGTAGTCGAGCGGCGTGCGGGTCGCGTCCATGGCCGACCATTCCACGTCCTCGACGAGGTCGCGGGCCTGGGCTACGGTCTTCAGGATGATCTCGACGACCTCGTCCTGGCTCTTGCGCATCTGGTGCGCGAGATGGATCGGCGAGGTCGACACGAAGGTGTGGATCCGCGCGCGCTTGGCGTGGCGCACGGCCTCGCCGGCCCGGGCGATGTCGGCGGGGATCGCGCGGGCGAGGCCCGCGATGGTCGCGCGCTTGGTCCTCCGGGCGATCTCCGAGACCGCCTCGAAATCGCCGTTCGACGCGATGGGGAACCCGGCCTCGATGATGTCGACGCCCATCGTGTCGAGCAACTCGGCGACCGCGAGCTTCTCGTCGAAGGTCATGGTGGCGCCGGGGCACTGCTCGCCGTCGCGGAGCGTCGTGTCGAAGATCAGGATCCGGTCGCGGGCGGAAGCGGTGCTGGTCGTAGTCATGGCATTACCCTGTCGCGGGCCGCCCGGCACGTGATGGCGCGGCGCGGCGTGGTGCCCTCGCGGGCGGATTCGCGAATGAAAGAACTCCCCTGAAGGCCCAGGCGCGCGCCCGGACGGCCCTCAGGGGCGGGTAAGCAGAAGCGGAAGAAGGAGCCCGGAGCGGCGCGCACGGGACCGAAGCGCCGTAGAGGCGGCGCGGGCGGTCTCGATCGCTGAGCCGGCTCTGGCCAAGGCTCGTCTCTCCTGTCGGCGACCCGCGCGGGACGTTCTCACGGCGCGGTGCCGCCCGTAGGTATCCCCGGATCGACCGGAACACAAGCGAGACCGGCGCGTTCGGAGGCGCGGACCGGGACGGGCGCGGCCGGCGCCTCCGCGAGGATCGCTGCCGCGAGATCGTCGTAGAACAGCATCTGCCCCGCGGCCCAGACCTCGAACTCCGCCAGCAGCGTCGGGTCGAAGGCGGTCAGGTGGCCGCCGGCGATCCGGATCCATCCCGCGGTCTCGGCCTCGCCGAGCAGGTTGCCGACATGCGCCCGCGACACGTCCAGCCGCTCGGCGAGGCTGCGCAGGCTGAGCGACACCGCCGCCGGCGCGCCGGGCACCGTGGCGGCATAGTGGGCCCCGACCAGGGCCGTGAGCAGCGGGTAGCCGCAGTCCCGTCCGGCGAAATGGAGCACCCGCGGGAACGGCGCGATGAGCGTGCCGTGCCGCAGCACGTGGGCGGCCGAAAGGCGCACCAACTCCCCGAGCCGGTCGGGGCCGTCGAGTATCCCGGCGTGGCCCGGGTCGCGACGGGTCACCGCGTCCATGGCGGCGATGAACAGGCGCCCGCTCCGCGCGATCTCGGTCACCAGGGCCGGCGCCGCCTGCAGGCATTTCACGCGCCCGTCGCCCCGATCCGCCACCGCGGTGACAAATCGCCCGGCCTTCAGGGCCGACACGAAGCCGGCCGTCTGCCTCGGGCTCGATCCCACCATCGCCTGGAGGACCGTCAGGGTGGGACGCGGGCCCCCGTGATGGCGCCACGCGTAGTCGTTGTGGATCAGCATGAACGAGACCACGTAGCGCCCGATCTGATTGAGCAGCTTGTGGCTCGGCCAAACAATCTGCGCCGGTTCGATCATGCCCTGGCAGTAACCGGCGACCGCCGGGCGGAAATCGCGCTCGGATCGAAGCAGAGTGATCCGCGCCCGGAAATGATCGTCCAACATCCGCGCCCCGACTCAGCCGGATCCCGACCGAAGGGATGCCGCGCGCCCGGCCTTCGGTCCAGGATTTCCTGCAAAGTTTGGACTCGGTGGTGAAGAACGCGCCGGGATACGACTCGCAGTGCTTGTCTCAGCGCTGCCGGAGCGAGCGGTCCGCCGGGCCTGGCCGGCGTCAGATGCGAAGGGGACCGTCCACCGTGTGCGATCTGCATCGACCCTCTCTCTCCCGGCGCGGCCTGCTGGCCGCGGCCGCGGCCGGTACCGTGATGGGGACTTCCGCCGGGATCCGGCGGGCCGAGGCGGCCCCCGACGGCGCGCGATCGAACGCCATCACGCCCGAGGCGGCCCTCGCGCGGCTGCGCGACGGCAACGGCCGCTACGTCGCCAACACGTCGACGAACCGGGACTTTTCGGCCGGTCGCGCCGCGCGGGCCGCGGCGCAGTATCCGATCGCGTGTATCGTCGGCTGCGCCGATGCCCGGGTCGCCCCGGATTTCATCTTCGACCAGGGACCGGGCGATCTGTTCGTCGTCCGCGTCGCCGGCAACTTCGTCACCACCGACGGTCTCGCCAGCCTCGAATACGGCGTGTCGGTTCTGGGCGCGCCGCTGATCCTCGTCCTCGGCCATTCCGATTGCGGGGCCGTGAAGGCGACGATCGACGTCATGAAGACCAACGCGTCGCTCCCCGGTCATCTCCCCGTGCTGATCGAGGCGATTCGCCCGGCGGTGGATCTGGCCGAAAAGGCGCGTGCGCAGGATCCCCTCGCCGAGGCCGTGGCCCAGAATGTCCGGCACAGCGTCCGGCGCCTCGAGCAGGCCGGCCCCATCATCGCGGAGGCCGTCGCCGCCGAGCGGGTGAAGGTCGTGGGCGGCTTCTACGACATCGGCACCGGCCGGGTCGTGATCCTCTGACCGCGGTGCCCGATCCGTCCCGGCCTGCAGGCCGGCGCTTTGCCGATGCTTGCCAATGACGGTGCAGCCTCGATAAAGCCCGCCGGCACGTCGAGACCGAACCCGCGAGACCGTCATGGCCAGCTACAAGCTCCTGCTCCTCCCCGGCGACGGGATCGGCCCGGAGGTCGCCGGCGGTATGCAGGTGGTGCTCGACACCCTCAAGGAGACCGGTCTCGCGACCTTCGAGACCGAGACCGACCTCGTCGGCGGCAGCGCCCTCGACGCGCACGGCGTCCCGCTCGCGGACGCGACGTTGCAGCGCGCGAGGGACGCGGACGCCATCCTGCTCGGCGCGGTCGGCGGACCGAAATGGGCCGGTGTCGCCTACGAGAACCGCCCCGAGGCCGGCCTGCTGCGCCTGCGCAAGGAACTCGACCTCTTCGCCAACCTGCGCCCGGCGATCTGCTACCCGGCACTGGCCGAGGCCTCGGCGCTGAAGCGCGAGCTGGTCGAGGGACTGGACATCATGATCGTGCGGGAGCTCACCGGCGGCGTCTATTTCGGCGAGCCGAAGGAGATCACCACGCTGGAGGACGGCTCCAAGCGGGCGGTCGACACCCAGGTCTACACGACGGCTGAGATCGAGCGGATCGCCCACGTGGCCTTCGACCTCGCGGGCAAGCGCTCGGGCCGGGTCGCCTCGGCCGAGAAGCACAACGTGATGAAGTCGGGCGTCCTGTGGAAGGAGGTCGTCACCAAGGTGCACGCCGAGCACTACGCCGACCTGCAGCTGGAGCACATCCTGGCCGACAACTGCGCCATGCAGCTCGTGCGCCGGCCGAAGCAGTTCGACGTGCTGGTGACCGACAACCTGTTCGGCGACGTGCTCTCCGACATCGCCGCCATGCTCACCGGCTCCCTCGGCATGCTGCCCTCGGCCTCCCTCGGGGCGGTCGACGCCAGCGGCCTGCGCCGCGCGCTCTACGAGCCGGTCCACGGCTCGGCGCCCGACATCGCCGGCCAGGACAAGGCCAACCCGATCGCCATGATCGGCTCGCTCGCCATGTGCCTGCGCTACTCCTTCGGCCTCGGCGACGCGGCCGACGCCCTCGACGGCGCCATCACGGACGCCCTCGCGGGCGGCGCGCGCACCGCCGACATCGCCGGAGAGGGCACGAACCCGATGGGTACGCGCGCCATGGCCAGCGCGGTGGCGGACGCGCTCCGCACCCGGGTCGGCTGAGACACAACTTCGGCGTGTCGCAGCACCGGGGTCGGTCCCCAGCCGCGTGTTTCGACGCATGGCGGTCGGGCGCGACCTTCGCTATGACGCGCCCATCGAGGATTGGGAGCGTCATGAAGGCCGGAGACGGGGCGTCTGAGCGCGCGAGCGCGGATTTCGGCTTCGAGCGCGTGGCGCTCGACGAGAAGCAGGGGCGCGTCGACAGCGTCTTCCACTCGGTCGCCCGCCGCTACGACATCATGAACGACCTGATGTCGGCGGGCCTGCATCGGGCTTGGAAGGCGCAGCTCGTCTCGATGCTGCGGCCGCCGCAGAACCGCGCCTTCGCGCATCTTGACGTCGCCGGCGGCACCGGCGACGTGGCCTTCCGGGTTCTGGCCGCGGGCGGTCCGCGCACCCGCGTCACCGTCCTCGACATCAATGAGTCGATGCTGCGGGTCGGCGCTGAGCGGGCGCGGGAGCGCAAGGTCGACGAGGCCGGCGACCGGATCGCCTTCGTGACCGGCAACGCCGAGGCGCTGCCGCTGCCGGACGCGTCCTTCGACGCCTACACGATCGCCTTCGGCATCCGGAACGTGCCGCGGATCGAGACGGCGCTGGCCGAGGCGCGGCGGGTGCTGAAGCCCGGTGGGCGCTTCCTCTGCCTGGAATTCTCGGCCGTCGACATCCCGCTGCTCGACCGCATCTACGACGCCTACTCGTTCAACGTGATCCCGCGCATCGGCGCCCGGGTGGCCGGGGACGCCGAGTCCTACCGCTACCTCGTGGAGTCGATCCGGAAGTTCCCGACCCGTGGCGCCTTCGCGGGCATGATCGAGCGCGCGGGCTTCCGGCACGTCACCGACCGGGCGCTGACGGGCGGGATCGTGGCGATCCATTCGGGCTGGAAGGTCTCTTGACCGCCGCCGCGCGCGACGGGAGCCAGCACCGGTGATCAGCGCCGCCGTCAACTTGTTTCGCGGCGCGCGGGTCGGCTTCGTGCTGGCCCGCGAGGGCGCCCTCGCCCTCGTCGACCCCTCTGAGCTGCCCCCGCACCTGCGCCTCGCCCTGCGGATCGGCCGCTCCCTCGAGCGGCCCGGCCTCGACGACGGGGCGGCCCGGCTCTCTGCGGCGATGACGCGCCTCGGCCCGTCCTACGTGAAATTCGGCCAGTTCCTGGCGACGCGGCCCGACATCGTCGGCATGCGCGCGGCCTTCGACTTGGAGAAACTGCAGGACCGGGTGCCGCCCTTCCCGCAGGCGGTCGCGCTTCGCACCGTCGAGGCCGCCCTCGGCAAGCCCGTGAGCGCCCTGTTCGTGTCGTTCAGCGAGCCGATCGCCGCCGCCTCGATCGCGCAGGTCCACAAGGCGATCGTGCAGGATCCCGACGGCACGCAGCGCGCCCTCGCCGTGAAGGTGATGCGGCCTGGCGTCCGCGAGCGCTTCATGCGCGACCTCGAGGTCATGCGCTTCATGGCGCGGGTGGTGAACGCCCTGTCGCCGCAGGCGGAGCGGCTGCGCCCGCGCGAGGTGGTGGAGATCCTCGCGCGCTCGGTGCTGATGGAGATGGATTTCCGCCTTGAGGCGGCGGCCGCCTCCGAGCTCGCCGAGAACACCAAGGACGATCCGGACTTCCGTGTGCCGAGGCCGGAATGGGAGCTGACCGCCCGCGAGGTGTTGTCGGCCGAGTGGATCGAGGGGACCCGCCTGCACAGCGCCGCGGAGCTCGCCGCCCGGGGGCACGATCCGCAGACAATCGGCCGGACCGTCATCCAGAGCTTCCTGCGGCACGCGATCCGCGACGGCTTCTTCCACGCGGACATGCACCAGGGAAACCTGCTGGTCGATGCCGAGGGCCGGCTGGTCGCGGTCGATTTCGGCATCATGGGCCGCCTCGGCCCGAACGAGCGCCGGTTTCTCGCCGAGATCCTGCTGGGCTTCATCCTGCGCGATTACCGCCGGGTGGCGAAGGTCCATTTCGAGGCGGGCTACGTGCCGGCCCACCACTCCGTGGAGGATTTCGCGCAGGCGATCCGCGCCATCGGCGAGCCGATTCACCAGCGCCGGGCCGACGAGATCTCGATGGCCAAGGTCCTGACCCTGCTGTTCGACGTCACGGCCCTGTTCGACATGAGCACCCGCACCGAGCTGGTGATGCTCCAGAAGACCATGGTGGTGGTGGAGGGCGTCGCCCGCTCCCTCGACCCGCGCCTCGATATGTGGACCACGGCCGAGCCGGTCGTGCGCGCCTGGATCGCCCGCAACATGGGGCCGGTCGGCCGGGCGCAGAGCGGCCTGGACGCCCTCAAGGTCGTCTCCGACGTCGTCGGCGACATCCCGGACCTTGCCATGCGGTTGAAGCGCGTGCTGGTCCGCCTCGACGAGGCCGGCACCGGCGATGCCCGCCGGCTGGAGCGCTTCGCCCGCAACGAACGCTACCGCGCGATCTGGTCGACGCTGGCCCTGTGGGGCATCGCCGTCGGCGCGCTGATGCTGGCGTTCCGGGGTCTCTGACGCGGCACCATCCCCGATCCGGGACCGGGACCGCGCGTCGTCCGCGGGCGCTCAGCCGGGCTCGGGTCCCTGTGCGGGCGCGTCCTCCGTCGCGGGGACCAGGGCACGCAGCTCGCGGGCCAGCTCCTTGAGCCCGGTCGAGCCCTTGGCGAGCACCCTGTCGGCCTGACCGGCCAGACGGCGCCGGTCCTCGGCCGTGATGTCCTTGGCGGTGAGCACCACCACCGGCACGTCGCGGCTGTCAGGCCGGGCCCGCAGCGCCCGCAGGAACGCGAATCCGTCCATCTCGGGCATCATCAGGTCGAGCAGGATGAGGGATGGGCGCTCCGTCTCCAGGGCTGCCAGAGCGCGCAGGCCGTTCTCGGCCTCGCGGACCGGGAAGCCCTCGCGCGCGAGATAGGCGCAGACGTGCTCGCGGACGTCGGCCTCGTCCTCGACGACGAGGATCGCGCCGTCACCCGAGGCGAGGCGGAAGCGGTCGACGATCTGGCGCAGGCTTCCCCAGTCGATCGGCTTCTGCAGGTAGTCGGTGGCGCCGAGGGAGAAGGCGAGGTTCTGCTCGTCCAGGACCGTCACCATCACGATCGGCGTCGCGCCGATCTCGGGATCGGCCCGGATGGCCCGCAGCACCGCCCATCCGTCCATCTGCGGCATGGTGACGTCGAGGAGCACGGCTCGCGGATGCAGGCTGCGGGCGAGATCGAGCCCGCGCCGACCGTCCTCGGCGACCGTCACCGAGAAGCCCTCGCGCTCCAGGAAGCGCGCCAGCAGATCGCGGGTCGCGGCGTCGTCGTCGACCACCAGGATCGTCCCGCGGTCGCCGTCTCCCGATGCGGCCGGGTCCGCGTCCTCGGCCGCGGCGGCCTCGAAACGGTCCGGCAGCGTCAGCGTGAAGGCGGTGCCCTGCCCCTCGCGGCTGTCCACTGTGATCGAGCCGCCCAGCATCTCGGCGAAGGCCCGGGTGATCGCGAGGCCGAGCCCGGTGCCGCCGAACCGGCGCGTCGTGGAGGCGTCGGCCTGGGTGAACCGCTCGAACAGCTTGCCGACCTGCTCCCGCGTCATGCCGATGCCGGTGTCGGTCACGCAGAAGCGCAGCGCACCGTCCGCCCGGGCGACCGCCAGGGTGATCCGGCCATCCTCGGTGAACTTCGCGGCGTTGCTCAGGAGATTGATCAGGCACTGCCGCAGCTTGGTCACGTCGGTATGCGCGCTGCCCAGGCCCGGCTCCAGCTCCAGCGCCAGGGTGTTGCCCTTCTTGGCGACGAGACCCTCTACCGTGACCGCGACCTCCTGCACCACGGCGGCGACCTCGAAATCCTCCGCGTAGATCTCGACCCGGTCGGCCTCGATCTTCGAGATGTCGAGCACGTCGTTGATCAGGCCGAGGAGGTGGCGGGCGTTGGTCTCGATCTTCTTCATGTCGGTGACGAGATCGGCCTCGCCGATATCCTCCAGCTCCTCCTGCACCATCTCGGAATAGCCGATCACCGCCGAGAGCGGGGTGCGCAGCTCGTGGCTCATATTGGCCAAGAACTGGCTCTTGGCCGCGTTGGCGGCCTCGGCCGCCGCGCGCGCGGCCTCGATCGCGGCCTCGGCCTCCTTGCGCTCGGTGATGTCCGTGTGGGTCCCGACCCACTCCCGCAGGGTGCCGTCGGGTTCGAGGATCGGGACGGCGCGCACGCTCATGTGCCGGTAGGTCCCGGAGGCGGCGCGGATCCGGTGCTCGGTGGCGTAGGGTTCCAGGCTGGTGACAGCGCGGGTCCACGCGGCGCGGGTATGCGCACGGTCCTCCGGGTGGACCGCGTCGAGGAAGCCGAGCCCCGCGTAGGCGGCCTCGTCCTGGCCGGTGAAGCGGGTCCAGGCCGTCTGGCGGCGATGGAGGCTCCCTTCCGGGTTGGCGGTCCAGACGATGGCGGCGCTCGCCTCGATCAGCGAGCGGAAGCGCTCCTCGCTCCGGCGCAGCCGGGCCTCCGCGAGGTGGCGGATGGTCTCGTCGACCACCACGAGGCCGACGCCCTCGACGCTCTGGTCGGCCGCCGCGCTCTCCTCGCCCCGGAGCGGATAGAAGCTCATCGAGAAATGCCGCACGCCGCCCGGCGCCGAGGGGGTCGGCACCGCCACCGGGACGTTCGGCGAGACCAGGCCTTCCGTCAGGGCCGCGGCCAGCTTCGGGGCCAGCTCCTCCCGCAGCGTCGGGAGCATGGCCCAGATCGGCGCGCCGAGATCGGCCCCGAAGCCGCGCTCGCTCATGGTGGCGAGCGCCCGGTTCATGTGCCGGATCTTCAGGTCACGGTCGAGGAAGCCGAGCCCCACCGGCGCGTTGGCCAGCACCCCGTCGAGGAGGCGGGACATCCGCAGGGATTCCTGCCGTCGCACCAGGGCGAGGCGCGCCAGCAGCACGATCGCTCCGAGGGCCGCCGCCGCGGAGAGGAGGAACAGCAGGAGTCCGCGCCACGCTTCGCGCGCCTGGATGGTCGCGAGCTGCTCCAGGGTCGCGGCCTGCCGGGCCGCCGACTCGGCGCGGATCGCGTCCATCAGCTGCTTGCCCTCGCCGGTGCGGACGAGGTCGATGGCGGCGTCGAAGCCCCGGTTCCGCCGCGCCTCCACCACCCGGGCGGCGAAGTCGCGCTTCTGCGCGATCAGCCCGGCGAGCGACGGGCCGCCGGCTCGGACCGACTCCTGCGCGGCGGCGCCGAGGCCGGTCAGCTCCGTGTCGATCTTGGTGAGGGCGGTCGTGTAGGGACGGAGGTAATCCTCGCTGCCGACCAGCACGAAGCCGCGCTCCCCGGTCTCCAGGTCCTTGACCTCGGAGATCAGGCGCTCGATCCCGGCGATCGTCGCGTTCGCCCGGGCGGTCGCGGCCCGGTCGGTCTCGCCGGTCACGTAATTGGCCGTGCCGCTGCCCAGGGCGACGATCAGCAGGATGAAGGCGACGGGCGAGCCGAGGAGCCAGCCCAGCGGGCCGGCGCCGCGCCAATTGCGCCGGCGCAGGCCGAAGATCGATCCGGCGCGCGACGGGGCGCTCACGTTTCCACCAGCCCGGTGGTGGCGCCCGACGCCTCGGAATCCGGCCGGCCGTGCGGCTGGCCGAGATATTCCCGCGACCGCATCTCGATGAGGCGCGAGACGGTCCGGTCGAACTCGAAGGCCTCGCGGCCGGTCCGGGCGGTGTAGAGGTCCTGCGCTTCGGCGGCCGCGGAGGCCACGAGCTTCACGTGCCGGTCGTAGAGCGTGTCGACCAGCGTGATGAAGCGCTTGGCCTCGTTCCGCTCCGCCTCGCCCATCACCGGGATCCCGTCGAGGATCACCGTGTGGTAGGCGCGGGCGAGTGCCATGTAGTCGGAGGCGCCGAGGGGCTGGCGACAGAGATCGTCGAAGCCGAACCGGGCCACGCCGGTCGCCTGCTCGGGAACCGCCACGGCCCGGCCGTGGACCGTGACCGTCGCCGGGAGGCCGCGAGCCTTGCCGGTCAGGGCCTTGAAGGCGGCGTCGAGGGCCGCGCGCGCCGCCGCGTCGGCGGGGACATGGTAGACCGCCGCGCCGCCGAGCTTCTCGAGCCGGAAATCCGTCCGGGAGTCGAGGCGGACGACGGTCACGCGTTCCTGGAGGTTCGCCACGAAGGGCAGGAACAGCGCCCGGTTGAGGCCGCCCTCGTAGAGTCGGTCGGGCTCGACGTTCGAGGTCGCGACGACGGTGACGCCGCGCCGGAACAGATGGTTGAACAGGCGACCCAGGATCATCGCGTCGGCGATGTCGGTGACAGTGAACTCGTCGAAGCACAGCAGGGTCGCCTCGTCGGCCAGCTGGTCGGCCACCGGTCCGATCGGGTCGTCGCCCTTGACGGTGCCGGCCTTCAGCGCCTGACGGTAGGCGTGGATCCGCTCGTGCGCGTCGGCCAGGAAGCCGTGGAAATGGACGCGCCGCTTCGGCTCCGGCGCCGCCTCGTGGAAGAGGTCCATCAGCATGGTCTTCCCGCGCCCGACTGAGCCCCAGATGTACAGGCCCTTGATCGCCTCGGCCTCGTCCTTGCGACGGAACAGCCACCCCAGGGCGCTCGTCTTGCTGGCCCGCTTGCGGCGCTGGAGGTCGACGACCAGCCGGTCGAGGGCGCGCACGAGGTGCGCCTGGGCGGGATCGCGCTCGATGGCGCCGGTGGCGACCAGCGCCTCGTAGCGCTCGTGGACCGGGCCGGGCGAGACCGCACCGGCGAGCGCCGCCGGCGACGGGGCGATGGGCTTGCCGGATCTGTCGTTCACGCCGCCGGTTCCTCGCTGCTGATCGCGGTACCGGTTCGGCACCCCCTGCACCCGCGTCGGCGGTCAACGACCCGGGGCCTGTTCCAGTGCCGCGCAAGCTCGGCCTGAATCAAGCCCGCGGCCGAACAGCCGCGGGCAAGCGTCCCATTGAGGCGTCCCATCGAGGCGTCCCATCGAAGCCTCCCATCGGTCCCACGCATGGCAGGCCCGCGGCCGGCCGGCCCCGCACTCTGCTGCATTGCACAATGAATACGGGGATGCGACATCCCGGCGGTCTCTTGGGAGGAGCGTCCGGATCACCCCGCGCGGCAGCGCGCACGAACCGGAGCTTCATCATGGCGGTACAAGCCCTCGATGGGCCGACCCACACCATCCGGCGTCTCTGGCCGGCGGACCGCGCTGCGGTCCTCGACTATTTCCTGAGGCTGGATCCGGAGACCCGGGCGAGCCGCTTCATGGGCAATGTCAGCGAGGCCGGAGTCCGGGCCTACGCCGCGCAGGCGCTGACCGCGGAGGGCGTGATGTACGGCGCCTTCGTGGGCGGCGTGCTGCGCGGTCTCGCCGAGTTGCGGCCGATGGGGCCGGGCGCGTCCCGCTACGCCCTGGGGCCGCACGCTGAGGCGGCCTTCGCGGTCGAGCAGACCTTCCGCCGCAAGGGGATCGGGGCCGCCCTGTTCGCCCGGATCGCCCGCGCGGCGCGGCATCGCGGCGTCAAGGATCTCCACGTCCGCTGCCTGTCGGGAAACGGGCCCATGCTGCGGCTCGCGGCCAAGCACGGGGCGGCCCTCCAGCACGAGGGGCGCGAGACCGAGGGCGCCCTGCACCTCGCGCGTCCGACGCCGTTCTCGCTCTGGTACGAGGGGATCGCGGAGGCGTTCGACTTCACCCTGGCGGCGGGCTTCCCGGAGCGGGTGCAGGCCGGGCGCTGAAGGCAGGCTCAGCCGGCGATGTCGCCGACGAGGGCGAAGGTCAGGAGATCCACGGACGTCGCCCCGCCGCGCAGGAGCGCGCGGGCGGCGGCGTTGCCGGTGGCGCCGGTGGTCATGACGTCGTCCACGAGGAGGACCCGGCGCCCGCGGACGCGGTGCTGCTCGGCGGAAGCGACCCGGAAGGCGCCGCTCAGGTTCTCGGCCCGCGCCGCGCGGCTCAGGCCGACCTGGGATCGCGTGGCCCGCACGCGCACCAGGGCCGTGGCGACGCACGGCCGCCCCGCCGCATCCGCGATCGCCCGCGCCAGCAGGGCGGACTGGTTGAAGCGCCGCCGCCACAGGCGTCCGCGATGGAGCGGTACCGGCACGAGGCACTCGGCCTCGGCGATCAGGGTCCGGCCGCTCGCGGCCATCATCCGGGCCATCACGCCGGCGAGATCGAGCCGGTCCTCGTATTTCAGGCGATGGACGAGCCGCCGCGCCACGGAATCGTAGAGGGCGACCGCCCGGGCGCGGCCGAAGACCGGCGGTTCCGCGATGGCCCGGGGCGACACCAGCGGGCCGACCCCGAGGTCGACCGCGAAGGGCGTACCGTAGCGCTGGCACACCGGTTCCTCGATCAGGCGCAGGCTCGACCAGCAGGACGGACAGAGGGCGCCCGGGTCGGCGGTGGCGCCGCCGCAGCCCGCGCAGGTGGGCGGGTAGATCAGGGAGACGACCCCGCGCGGCAGACCGCGCAGGGCCGTGGCGACGGCCTGGAAGGCCGTCATGCGCGCGACGCGCTCCCGCAGACCCGGCTTACTGGGCCGAGACGGGGCGCGCCTGCGGCGCCATCTGCTGCCGCTCGACCTGACGGTCGCGAGCGTTGGCGCGGTGGCGGCCGATGGCGCAGCCGGCCGCGGCGCCGACGAGGCCGTGATGGCCGGCGTAGTGACCCGCGATGCCGCCGACGATGGCGCCCTTGATGCAGCCCTTCGCCTCGGCGCCGCCCGCGGCGGCCAGGGTGGTGAGGGCCACGGCGGCCCCGACGAGCATTCGCTTCATGATGTGTGCTCCCTGAGGAATCTCGGCCGTTGGGCCGGTTGCAGCAGGAACAGCGACGCTCCCGAGTCGTTCCAGCATCCTAGCGCAGCTCACGAGACCGTGCGCGGCGACGGTGGCGCGACGCGACCGCAGATGCCATCTGCCCCCCGATGGATGCTCCCGCCGCCCTGTTCGACACGCGCCTCGCCCGCCGCCGCCTCGCCCGTGCCGGGCGCCTCGGCTACCCGGGCTTCCTCCTCGACCGCCTCGCCGAGGATCTCGACGACCGGCTCGGCGCCGTCCTGCGCAGCTTCGTCTCTGTTCTCGACCTCACCACGCCGCGTCCCGTGGCGACCCGGCTGCTCGCCGCCCGCTATCCGGCGGCGCGGCATGTCCGCCTCGCGGCCCTGCCGGAGCCGGACGGCGACCTGATCGTCGGAGATCCCGAAGCGCTGCCGCTGGCGACCGGGAGCCTGGACCTCGCGGTGTCGCTGCTGGCCCTCCACGCCGTGAACGACCTCCCCGGCACGCTGATCCAGCTGCGCCGCGCCCTGCGGCCGGACGGGCTGTTCGTCGGCTGCCTGCTCGGCGGCGCGACGCTGACGGAGCTGCGCCAGAGCTTCGCCCAGGCCGAGAGCGAGGTCGAGGGTGGGGTCAGCCCCCGCGTGGCGCCCTTCGCGGCGGTGCGCGAGGCCGGCGGCCTGCTGCAGCGGGCGGGCTTCGCGCTGCCGGTGGCCGATACCGACACGCTGACGGTCCGCTACGCCGACCCGTTCGGCCTGATGCGCGACCTGCGGGCCATGGGCATGACCAACGTGCTCACCGAGCGGCGGCGGACGCCGCTGCGGCGGGCGACGTTGCTGCGCATGGCCGAGATCTACGCCGAGCGGTTCTCGGACCCGGACGGTCGCGTGCGGGCGACCTTCGAGGTGCTGTGGCTCTCGGGCTGGGCGCCGCACGAGACCCAGCAGAAGCCCCTGCGGCCCGGGACCGCGAAGACGCGCCTCGCCGACGCGCTCGGGACCGTCGAGTTGAAGCCCGAGGGAGGGAACACGCCATGAAGCTGCCCGGACCGGACCACCCGATCACCGTCGAGCCCGAGTCCCGCCGCGTCCGCGTCGTCGTGGCGGGCGCCGCGGTCGCCGAGACCCGGAACGCCCTGCGGCTGCAGGAGGCTCAGTACCCACCGGTCTTCTACGTGCCGCGAAGCGACATCCGCGCCGATTGTTTCGTCGCCTCGGCGCGGACGAGCCACTGCCCGTACAAGGGCGACGCCCACTATTTCGACCTCGTCGTCGACGGCGATCGGCGCCCCGACGCGGTCTGGAGCTACGGCGACCCGTACCCGGCCGTCGCGGCAATCCGCGACCACGTGGCTTTCTACCCGGACCGGGTCGACGCCATCGTGCTGGAGGACTGAGCCGGCCGCGCGTCCGGTTCAGTCGCGCACGAGGCTCCAGAACCCGTGCTTGCGGCCGTGCGCCCGCCGCAGAGCAGCGCGGTAGGCCTGCGGATCCGGATCGACGTCGCCGGTCGCGATGCGCCCCGCCAGGGCGTCGAGCTCCGCGAGGTAGCGCGCGCCGTGCGGGTAGGCGGCGCTGCGGCCGGTCTCGAGGATCGAGTCGAGGAGCCGGCGATACAGGATCGTCGCGGCCCGGGGGTGATCCTGCGCCAGCGCCTCGGCGACCGGCGCCAGCACCGCGTACTGGTCGCCCTGCCAGGTCTCAGGCCGCGCGACGACCAGCGCGGCCGCACGGCGCAGATCCGGCCAGGCCGCCAGGAAGGCGAGCGCCCGGTGCGGCTGCGGGAAGGCCTCGGCGTGGTCGAGGGCGCGCCGGAGCGCCTCCTCGTCCTCGAAATCCGGAAGCTTGGCGAGGAAGGTGCGCAGCATCGGCGCGTCGAGTTCGCGCTCGAACCGCCCCCAGCGCAGGGCCTGCGCCTCATCGCCCCGGCCGAGCGCGTCGAGGATCTCGATCTCCAGCGCCTGCCGTTCCCGCTCGGGTCCGCGCAGGTCGAAGCCGGCGATCAGGTCGGCCCGCGTGGCGATGCGCAGGCCCGGGTCCTGCATGCGCCGGATCCAGTCCAGCGCCTCGGTGGCGCGCGCGGCGTCGAGGAGCCGCCGGGCAATCGCGACGCGGTTCTCCCGCCCCGGCAAGGTCGCCCGCTCCAGGGCGATGAAGGTGTCGGTGTCGCCGCGCCGGTCGGCGACGGCCTGGCGCAGGCGCAGGATCTGGATCCGGGCCGCCTGCCGGTGATGGGTCGCGTCGCGGCGGGGATCCCCACCCTGCGGCAGCGCCGCCTCGGCGGCGGCGAGCCGGTCGTCGATCTCCGCGAGGGATGGCTCGGGCAGCGCCGGGATCATCTCGCCGAGGACGGTTCCGAGGGGGCCGAACGGATCCGCCGCGAACGGCTCGACGAGGCGCGCGGCCACCCCGGCAGCGTCCTCCGGCGGCAGGGCGCCTGCGATCTCTACGAAGGCCGCGGCGGCGCGGTCGAACACGCCCTGCACGGCGCCGGTGCTGTCGTCGACGCGGTTCAGGACCGCGTCGGCGCCGTCGAGGAAGCGGCGGAGCCGGTCGAGCGCGGCCCCCGCATCGAGGGGCCGCAGCTCGTTGAGGATCACCGTCACGGTCGTGTTGAGGTCGGCCGCGAAGGTCCGGCGCTTCTGCCAGTCGATGTAGCCCTGGGCGCCCTCGAGGGCCGTCAGCCGCCGGTCGACGATCGCCGCGACGGCCTCGGGGCCCTGGAGCGAGGCGAGCGCGGCGCTCACCAGCTTCTTGAAGGCCGGGTTGCGCCCGGTCTCGCCGAGGATCAGCGCGATCAGCCGGTCCGGGCCGAGCGCCGCCAGCGTCTCCGGCGACGGGGTCGTCCGCCGCGCGCCCTTCGGCAAGGCGGGCGCCCTGCGGCCGGCCGGCGCCGCCGTCGGGGTTACGCGCCGCGCACGCGCCACGAGATTTCCCGCCGTTGCGGACGATCGCGCATGTCCGTCCCGTCCGCCGCGGCTACTCCACGACCCGGGCGCGGGGCCGGTCGCTGCCCTGCGCCGTCTCGTCGTGCCAGCCGCCGGCCTGATCCTGGTAGCGGATCCCCTCGGTCGACCCGGGGACCTGCTGCTCCGCCGCCGCGGCCTGCGCCGCCTGCAGCGCCTCCTCGCGGCTCGGGAACGTCTCGGAGAACACGTCGCCGACCTTGTAGGCGAAGCCGCCGTCGTGCTCGACGATGCGATAGGTTACCTCGGACATCACGCCTCCTGTACGCGCCCTCATCGTTGACCGCGAACCCGCCGGACGCGCCGGGGTTCCAGGCGACGGGGCCTCGGCCTCCGATCCGCCGGAAAGTGGCCCTAACCCGGCACGGTCCCGGCACGCAGACGACGACGATGCAGCTTCGCCCGATCCTCGCCCTTGCCCTTCTCCTGGTCGCCCGACCCGCGAGCGCCGAGGAGGGCTTCCTCGACAAGCTGTTCGGCGGCTCCGGGCGCGGGGCGCCGCCCAACCCCTTCGCGTCGAACTATCCCTCGGCGCCGCCGACCGCGGAGGAGGCGCGCGCCGCGCGGGAGCGGCGCTCGGTCCGCGGCGAGCGCGGTTCGCCGGCCGGTCCCCTGCCCCCGGGGCGTATCCCGGAGGAGTGAGGCGCCTCAGGAGTCCCCGACGACGCCGGCCTCGTCCTGCGCCTGCAGCACGTCCGGGCGCGGCATCGAGATGATGTTGTAGCCGGCATCGACGAAGTGGACCTCGCCGGTGACGCCGCCCGAGAGCGGCGACAGCAGGTAGAGGGCCGAACCGCCGACATCCTCCAGGCTGACCGTGCGCCGCAGAGGCGCGTGCGCCCGCTGGTGGTTGAACATCAGTCGCGCGTCGGCGATCCCGGCCCCGGCCAGCGTCCGCATCGGGCCGGCGGAGAGCGCGTTGACCCGGATCCCGTCCGGGCCCAGGTCGCTCGCCAGGTAGCGCACCGAGGCCTCGAGCGCCGCTTTGGCGACGCCCATGACGTTGTAGTTCGGCATGACCCGGGTCGCGCCGCCGTAGGTCAGGGTCAGCAGCGAGCCGCCCTGGCTCATCCGCTTGGCCGCGCGCTGCGCGATCTCGGTGAACGAGAAGCACGAGATCGTCATCGTGCGCACGAAATTCTCGCGCGTCGTCACGTCGACGTAGCGGCCCTTGAGCTGCGCCTTGTCGGAGAAGCCGATGGCGTGGACCACGAAGTCGAGGCCGCCATCGAATCGGGCGTCCAGGGCCTCGAAGGTCGCGTCGACCGAGGCCAGATCCTCGACGTCGCAGGGCAGGACGATGTCCGAATCGAGCTTGGCGGCGAGGGGCGCCACCCGGCGGCCCAGGGCCTCGCCCTGGTACGTGAAGGCCAGTCGCGCGCCCTGGGCATGCAGCGCCTTGGCGATCCCCCAGGCGATCGAGTGATCGTTCGCGACGCCCATGATCAGGCCGCGCTTGCCCGCCATCAAACCCGTCATGCCGACTCACATCCTGACCGACCACGCCGGACCCGCGAAGCGGGTCCCGACCGCGGTCGCGACCAGCGAACCGCGGCAGGCTGCCTTAACGCGGCTCGCGCCGCGATCCAAACGCGACACCGGCAGACGGCGGGCAAAAAAAAGCCCCGCCGGCGGGCGGGGCGTTTGTGGCGTCGTAGGCCGGGCTCAGAAATGCCCGTCCGTGTGGGAATCGGCTTCTTCCAGCGCGGCCTGCTTCGCGTAGATCGCCGCGACACCGGCGATCATGAGGCCGCCCAATGTTCCGAAGATGAAAGTCCCCATCGCCACCACCAGATCTCAACAGCGGGTAAACGCCGGCCTGCGGCCGGCGGTTCCGCGCCGGGCGATCAGGCGTCGACGTGCTTCAGGACCAGGGTGGCGTTGGTGCCGCCGAAGCCGAAGGAATTGGTCAGCACGTGGCCGAGCTGCACGTCGTCCCGGCGCTGTTGCAGGATCGGCATGTCGGCGAAGGCCGGGTCGAGCGTGTCGATGTGCGCGCTCTCGCAGATGAAGCCGTTGTTCATCATCAGCAGGCTGTAGATCGCCTCCTGCACGCCGGTGGCGCCCAGGGAATGGCCAGTCAGCGACTTGGTGGCCGAGATCGGCGGGCAATCCTCGCCGCGGCCGAACACCTCGCGGATCGCCTCGATCTCCTTGTCGTCGCCGACCGGGGTCGAGGTGGCGTGCGGGTTGATGTAGTCGATCCGCGCGCCCTTCAGCCCGTCCAGCGCCTGGCGCATGCAGCGCACGGCGCCCTCGCCCGACGGCGCGACCATGTCGTGGCCGTCCGAGGTGGCGCCGTAGCCCGCGACCTCGCCGTAGATCCGGGCGCCGCGCGCCTTGGCGTGCTCCAACTCCTCCAGGACCAGCACGCCGGCGCCGCCCGCGATGACGAAACCGTCGCGGTTGGCGTCGTAGGCGCGGGAGGCACGGGACGGCGTGTCGTTGTACTTCGACGACATGGCGCCCATGGCGTCGAACAGCACCGAGAGCGTCCAGTCGAGATCCTCGCAGCCGCCCGCGAAGATGATGTCCTGCCGGCCGCCCTGGATGATCTCGGCGGCGTTGCCGATGCAGTGATTCGAGGTCGCGCAGGCGGAGGAAATCGAGTAGTTCACGCCGCGGATCTTGAACCACGTCGCGAGCGTCGCCGAGGCGGTCGACGACATCGCCTTCGGCACGGCGAACGGGCCGATGCGCTTGGGACCCTTGTCCCGCGCGATGCCGGCGGCCTCCACGATCACGCGGGTCGAGGGACCGCCCGAGCCCATGATGATGCCGGTGCGCTCGTTCGAGATGTCGCCCTGATCCAGGCCGGCATCCTGGATCGCCTGATCCATGGCGACGTGATTCCAGGCGGTCCCGCCGCCGTGGAAGCGCATCGCGCGCCGGTCCACCACGCCCTCGGGATCGAGGGTGGGCGCGCCGGAGACCTGGCTGCGGAAGCCGTGCTCGGCGTAGCTGGCGTCGCGCGCGATGCCCGAGCGGGCCTCGCGCAGGGAGGCGAGCACCTCCTGCGTGTTGTTGCCGATGGACGAGACGATGCCCATCCCGGTGATGACGACACGGCGCATGATGGTGACACTACCTCCGTCGCGGTCCCGGTCGCCCGGGCCGCGTCACGGTCAGCTAAGGTGACGCGGACACAATCTCAACCGCCGAGACCGTCCGGCGTTGCGGCCAAGCCGCGAACCGGACGCGCGGCGGCTGCGGCTCAGCTCTGGAACAGGCCGACCCGCATGTCCTGGACCTGATAGACGCGCTCGCCATCGGCCTCGAGCCAGCCGTCGCCGATGCCGAGCACGAGCTTGCCCTGACGGACCCGCTTCACGTCGACATTGTAGACGACCTTCTTGATCGTCGGCAGCACCTGGCCGGCGAGCTTCACCTCGCCGACGCCCAGGGCGCGGCCGCGGCCCGGCGAGCCCAGCCAGCCGAGATGGAAGCCCAGCATCTGCCAGAGGGCGTCGAGGCCGAGGCAGCCCGGCATCACCGGGTCGCCCTGGAAATGGCAGGGGAAGAACCAGAGGTCCGGCCGGATGTCGAGCTCGGCCGTCACGTGCCCCTTGCCGTGGGCGCCGCCCTCGGTCCCGATGGACGTGATCCGGTCGAACATCAGCATCGGCGGCAGCGGCAACTGCGCGTTGCCGGATCCGAAGAGTTCGCCGCGCCCGCAGGCCAGAAGATCCTCGTAGGAATAGTGCGACCGGCGGTTCGCACCATGCGCTTGTGTCTCGGCGTCTGGCGGCATTGCGTTGGCTGTTTCCTCGGATGTGCGCGATCTTCACGTCGCGGGCGACTATACTCGGCCCATCGGCTGGCGCGCGGGTTAGCACGGGGCGCCGCGCCTTCAAAGCCTGCAGCCGCGGGTATGCGGCAACGCTCGGGTTGCGACTGTCCGACCACTTCAATATACTGAGGAGACATCCGTTCCTTCAGGCCCCTCGTCGAGCGTTCAGTCCAGCGATGTCCGAACCGGTGCCATTCCAGGCCGTCTTCAACGGCCGGGTCCCCGCCCCCCAGTTGGAGGCCAACGGGACTCCGCGCCGCGGCTGTCCGCTGTCCGACCTGCGCGACCGTCTGCGTCGGGCCGGCCTGCGCCCGACGCGGCAGCGCCTGTCCCTGGGCTGGCTGCTCTTCGGCCGCGGCGACCGCCACCTGACGGCGGAGATGCTGTACGACGAGGCGATGCGCGCCAAGGTGCCGGTCTCGCTGGCGACCGTCTACAACACGCTGCACCAGTTCACCGAGGCCGGGCTCCTGCGCCAGCTCGCGCTCGACGGGTCGAAGGCCTATTTCGACACGAACCCGACCGAGCACCACCATTTCTACCTGGAGGACGAGAGCCAGGTGATCGACATGCCGGATTGCGGCATCACGGTCGATTCGCTGCCCGAGGCGCCCGAGGGCATGGAGATCGCCGGGGTCGAGGTGATCGTGCGCCTGCGCCGCAGCCGTCCGGCGGGCCGCCGCCAGGGCTGAGGCCCGGGTCCAACGCAGTACGCGAGCGACGCGAGGCCCGGCATCGTCCGGGCCTTCGCTTTTTCGGGTTGCCGGCGTGCCGGGAGCTGGCGCGCCGCCGCCCGGAATGACGGACGGGCGCCGTCGGGGCGCCCGGACCGCTATTCCACGACCTCGTTCGGGTAGACGCCCCACAGGCGATTCTGGCGGATGTAGCCGTCGACGTCCCGCTTGTTGGGCAGCGCGACGATCATGCGGCACCACGTGCCGGTGCAGCTCTTGACGCTCCCGATTACGCCGGTCTGGAGCTTGGCCTCGTCGTCGGCGCCGTCGTCGGCCTTGGCCCGCAGCGACACGGCCGCCTTCTCGACACCCTTGTCGGGGCCGGCATTCACGATGGCGGTGCGGCGCCCGGACAGCAGCGAGTGCAGCACCCAGCCCTCGGTGCCCTCCGAATCGCGGATCCTGCGCCAGGTCTCGAACTCGCCCACGATCTCGACCGGCAGGCCGGCCCGCTGGAACACCCAGAGCGTCCGGTGATCCTTCGAGGGGCCTTCGCGGAGGTTGACCCGATCGGTCTTCAGGCTCGCGTAGCGCGGCAGCGGCAGCTTGGTCACCGGCCCGACCCCGGCCTCGGGGCCGGTCGGCGGCGCCGCGCGGGCACCGGTCGCGAGGCCGCCGGCCAGCACCGCCGCGACGGCGAGGCTGAGGCGTGACACGCGCATGGTCGTCTCCCTATCCAGACGTGGCGTTGCTGGGCGCCGGACATGTCGAAAGCGGGGCCGGTTCGACACGCGGACCGGTCCGCATCCGATTGTGTTCCGGCCCACCTCTGGTAGAGAGGCCGATGGGTCGGAACAGGCTCCGGAACCGGCGCCCCGTGACCGATCCTGTCTGGCCGAGTTCGGTTAACGGACGCTTGCGGGACGCGGTCCGGGCGGGAGCCGCCGGGCGCGAGCCGCAATCAAGGCCGCTGGGCTGACGGGGGAGAGAGACGTGTCGAAGCGCAAGCCGCTGGTGGTCGTGACGCGGCGCCTGCCGGATGCCGTCGAGACGCGGATGCGCGAGCTGTTCGACGTCCGGCTCAATTCCGAGGACGCGCCGATGGCGCCGGACGCGATGGCGTCGGCCCTGCGCGAGGCCGACGTGCTCGTCCCCACCGTGACCGACGAGATCGATGCCGGGCTGATCGCCCAGGCCGGCCCGAACCTCCGCCTGATCGCCAATTTCGGCAACGGCGTCGATCACATCGACGTGGCGGCGGCACTGGAGCGCGGCATCACGGTCACCAACACGCCCGGCGTGCTGACCGAGGACACCGCCGACATGACGATGGCGCTGATCCTCGCGGTCGCCCGCCGGGTCACCGAGGGCGCGCGGATCATCCCGGACGACGAGTGGACCACCGGCTGGTCGCCGACCTGGATGCTCGGCCGGCGCATCACCGGCAAGCGCCTCGGCATCGTCGGCATGGGCCGGATCGGCCAGGCGCTGGCCAAGCGCGCCCGCGCCTTCGGACTGCAGGTGCACTACCACAACCGCCGCCGGGTGCCGGCCGCCATCGAGAGCGCGCTGGACGCGACCTACTGGGAATCCCTCGACCAGATGCTGGCGCGCGTCGACATCGTGTCGGTGAACTGCCCGCACACGCCCGCCACCTACCATCTGCTCTCGGCCCGGCGCCTCAAGCTGCTCAAGCCCGAGGCGATCGTGGTCAACACGGCCCGCGGCGAGGTGATCGACGAGAACGCCCTGGCGCGCCTGATCGAGGGCGGGGAGGTCTCGGCGGCCGGCCTCGACGTGTTCGAGCAGGAGCCCGCCGTCAGCCCGCGCCTCGTCAAGCTCGCCCGCCAGGGCAAGGTCGTCCTCCTGCCCCACATGGGCTCGGCGACCTACGAGAGCCGCACCGACATGGGCGAGAAGGTCATCATCAACATCAAGACCTTCATGGACGGACACCGGCCGCCGGACCGCATCCTGCCGAGCATGCTCTGAGCGGCGGACACTCAGCAGCGGACGGCGGCGCCTCACAGGGCGTCGCCGGCCACCGCCTGGGGCTTGGACATGCCCTGCACACCCTGGAAGAGCCGCTCGCTGGTCAGCTTGAGGAAGTAGAACCCGAATTCGGGGTTCTGGTAGTAGAGCTGCTTCACGTCCGAGTAGGACACGCACAGCGCGTGTCCCGCCTCGACGCAGACCAGCGAGGCGGTGCGGGCGTTGCCGGGCGACAGGAGCCCGAGCTCGCCGACGATCCCGCCCTGGCGCACCTCGAGGTCGACCTCCGGGATCCGGAACACGCCGCTCTCGATGTAGTACATCTCGGTGGCGAGATCCCCCTTGCGGAACACCACCTCGCCGATGCCGAACGGGCGTCGGGAGCCGAAGGGCCGGAGCCATTCCAGGGACAGGTCGTTCTCGGCGGCCGTCTCCACGTCCCGGACGAGGCGCAGCATCTGCCAGAGCCGGTAGGCGTTGAACGGCATCTGGATCAATTCGGTCAGCACCACCGGCATGCTGCCGATCATGATGCCGTAGGTGATCACGGCGCAGCTCGCGCAGAGCGAGATGATCCGCAGCGGGATCATCGTGCTCATGGCCGTCGCCGTGATGGTCAGCGCCGTCCCGAGATAGCCGATGCCCTCGACCCAATCCATCGCCGCCCCCTGTCGCGTTTCGGCCGGGGGATGCCTGTCTTGTCCGGCTGCGGCAAGCGTTCCGGCAGGTTCCGCGCCGCGCGCGCTTCAGCCTGTGCCCGCCCGGATACGCTCGCCGGCGCCTGTCTGTACGACGGCGGACACGGCCTCGGCGGCCCGGACGCCTTCCGCGTAGGCGCCCCCGACCGTGCCCCACTGCTCCCGGGACAGCGCCTCGCCGGCGAACCAGACGGTGTCGGCGACGGCGGCGCGGAGGGCCTGTCGCGCCGGCGCGTGGCCCGGCGGGACCACGGCCCACGAGCCGCGCGACCACCGGTCGTGGCGCCACGCGCTCACCGCGGGGATCGTCAGGTCGCGCAGCCGCGCCCGGCCGAAATGCTCGCCCAGGACCGCGCGGACGTGGCGGCGCACGCCGTCCGCGCCGGATCCCGCGGCGTCGATCGCCGCGGCCTCGTGCAGGTCGAGTTCGTAGTAGTGGAACGGCGTGTCGTCGATGCGGGTGAGGAGGCCCGGCGGTGCGCGCCGCCCGCCGTGGATCGCGGCGAGCCGGTCGCGGCCGCGGAACGGGCTCGACGGCCAGTGCAGCACCGCGTGCTCGTAGATGCCGGTGGTGAAGCCGTCGATGGCGGCGCGCACCGCATTCGGCAGCGGCGGCGTGAAGGCCGGCCCGTCCCGGAGCACCATCATCGGCACCGTCACGATGACCGCGCGGGCGGCGTAGACGGTCCCGTCGGCGCCGGTCGCGCGGACGCGGCCGCCCGACCAGTCGATCCGCGTCACCGGCGTCGCGAGCGCCACCGGCAGGCCGTCAGCCAAGCGGGCGACGTAGCTGCCGTAGCCGTCGGCCAGGAAGTAGTTGTCGCCGTACTCCATGCTGGGGAAGTCGTGGAGCGAGACCGCCTCCAGCGGTCGGCCCGAGACGAGGCCGTGGACCTGCACGACCCGGTCGCCCCAGGCACCGAGCCCGGGCGGCAGCGCGCTGGCGGCCGGCCGGTCGGGGCCGGGCTGCGCGGCGCCACGGGTCATGGCGCGGTCCGCGCGGTCGAAGGCGCGCGCGTTGGCCCGGACGTCGTCGGTGCGGCCCGGCCGGCCCCCGACCCAGACGTGGCTCTCCTGCGCGGCCCGGCGGAGCCGCTCGCCGCGCGCCCGGCCGAGCGCCACCAGGGGGTTGATCGGCCCGGCATGGAGCCAGTGGGCCCCGAGATCGAGGGCGTGGCCGCGCAGGGTCACCGTCAGGGCGCGGCCGCCGACGCGCTCCCGCGCCTCCAGCACCGCGACGGGCACGCCCCGGGCCACGAGGGTGCGGGCCGCGCCGATGCCGGCGGCGCCCGCGCCGATCACCAGCACCTCCGGCTTCTCGGGGAGCGGCGCGAGGTGCGGCCTGTAGGTGGGCCGGACGACCGGGTCGCTCCACCGAAGATCGGGCGCCCGCGGCGCCGAGACCTGTCCTGTCGTGTCCTGCACGCGTGCTCCCCGCACCCTGCCGCCCCTGCGACGGAGCCCGATCTTGCACCGGTCGCCGCACCGCTCCACAACGCGCCAGCGCCGCTTCCGGCGCAGGCCGGAATTCTCGCCCGATGCTCGTCGAGTCCGCCGCGGCGGCTTTGCGCCAGACCTTCTCGCCGCCGCTGCGCGCGATCCTGTGGAAGTCCCTCGGCCTGACGGTCGGGCTCCTGCTCCTGATCTGGCTCGGCCTGACCCGGCTGATCCAGGCCTTCCAGGCGAGCCACCACATCTCCGCCCAGTACCCGATCCTCGACAGCCTCGCCTACTACCTCGCGGGTTTCGGTCTGGTCGTGGCCCTCGCCTACCTGATGCCGGCGGTCTCGATCCTGGTGGCGGGCTTCTTCCTCGACGACGCGGCCGAGATCGTCGAGCGCACCGATTTCCCGAACGAGCCGCCCGGACGCGCCATGCCGTTCGGGACCGCCATGCTCTACGCCCTGCGCTTCGCCGGTGTGACGCTGCTGGTGAACCTCGCGGCCCTGGTGATCTTCTTCGTCCCTGTCATCGGGATCGCGGCCTTCTTCGCCGCCAACGCCTACCTGCTGTCCCGCGAGTACTTCGAGATGGCGGCGGCCCGGTTCCGCCCCCTTCCCGAGGCCGCCGAGATGCGCCGCGCCTTCTCGGTCCGGACGCTCGGCGCCGGTTGCCTGCTGGCCGGCCTGATGATCGTCCCGGTTCTCAACCTGCTGACGCCCCTCTTCGGCATCGCCCTGATGGTCCACCTGCACAAGCGCCTCAGCCGGCGCCTGCTGGTGGCCGGGCCTGCGCGTTAGGCCGGCGCGCCGATGCGGCCAATGCACACGCTGGCGGGCCGGGCCGCCGGCCGCTACCCTCACCGTGACCCGGCCGGATGTCCGGGGCGGAGAGCCGATCGATGAAGGCGCACGACGCGGGCTCGGACGTCCCTCCGCCCCCCGGCAAGGCCCCGTTCCTGCTGGTCGGCCTCGCCGGACTCGGCCTGCTCGCCTGGGGTGCCTACGGTCACTGGCAGCGCGACGTGGAGGCGACCGCGACGCTGGAGCGGATCAAGACCCTCGTGCCGCAGGTGCGCACCGTGGCCGCCGCGCGGGCCGAGGGGCCCCTCGATCTCGTGCTTCCCGGCGAGATCCAGGCCTTCACCACGGCGGCGATCGCCGCGCGCGCCACCGGCTACATCGCGGAGCGCCGGGTCGATATCGGATCCCGGGTCAAGGCGGGCGACCTCCTTCTGCGCATCGCCGCACCGGATCTCGACCAGCAGCTCGCGCAGGCCGAGGCGCAGGTCGGCCAGCTGAAGGCGCAGCTGCTCCAGGCGCAGGCGCAGGTCGAGCAGGCCCGCGCGAACGTGAACCTCGCCAACCTCACCAACAACCGCACCAGCACCCTTGCCGTGCAGGGCTGGGCCTCGCGGCAGAACGCCGACAACACCAAGGCGGGCGTGCTGAGCCAGGCCGCCGCGCTCGCCGCCGCCGAGGCCGGCGTGAAGGTCGCCACCGCCAACATCAAGGCGCAGGAGGCTGTGGTCGACCGCCTGAAGGCGCTCACCGCCTTCGAGCGTGTCGTGGCGCCGTTCGACGGGGTCGTGACCGTGCGCAACGTCGATGTCGGCGACCTCGTCCGCGCCGACAACGGGGGCACGCCGCTGCTGACCATGGATCAGGACAGCCTGCTGCGCATCACCGTCAACGTGCCGCAGAAGGATGCCGTCGGCGTCAAGCCCGGCGTCCGTGCCGAGATCACCGTGCCGCAGATGCCGGGCCGGCGCTTCGAAGGCTACGTGGAGCGCAGCTCCGTCGCGCTGAACGCGGCGTCGCGCACGCTGACCACCCAGGTGGACGTCCCCAACGCCGACCGGGCGCTGCGGGCCGGGCTGTACGCCTACGTCACCCTCAAGATCCCCCGGGCCGAGCCCGGCGTGTCGATCCCCGCCGAGGCGACGGTGTTCGACGGCAACGACCTCAGGGTCGCCACCCTCAGCGACGACGACCGGGTGACGTGGCGAACGATCCGCGTCCGGCGCGATCTCGGGCGCACGCTGGAGCTCGACTCGGGGCTGCCCGCCGACAGCCGGATCATCTACAGCCCCGCCCCGGATCTGCGGGACGGCCAGTCGGTCGAGCCCCTGAAGTCACCGCCTCCGCCCGGGCCGCTCCGCTCGGCGCAGCGGTGAACGCGGGAAACACTCGACCGCGGGAATCACTCGACCGCGGGAATCATTCGGGCGCGCCGGCCGCGGACCGCGTCGCGACGGCGCGGCCGGCGTGCGGATACGGCCTCTGAGCTGTCGGAAACCGGTCGGTATATCGGTGCCGAGCTGGCGACATGAGCATCGCGCCGGTCGGATCCGTTGCTCAAATGCGCGCCACTCGTAATGAAAGGTTGCGTTCAATCGACGGGATCCGCTCGCCGGCAGAAGCGCGGTGCCGAAGATTTCACCGATCGTGCGGTCGACTGTGCACGATCCGCCGATTGCTCCGTGACGGTCGTGCGCAGCTGATCCGTGATCTGAGACAAGCCAGCTAATTGCCTCTTAACAAGTGACATTTATCGCTGGCCGGACGTGTGACCCAGCGACCTGTGCGATGCGAGATCCCGAGACACCGACGGCGTGCGCGGACCGAGCCGGGCACACCCGCGCGGCCGCCACGCGGACGGGCCGTATCACGTCGATCCGCGCCGCGGTCAGCGTCGCCTTCCTCAGTGTCGGTCTTCTCCTGGGCGCGCTCGCGCTCTCGGCTGGCTTGGCGATCACGCAGGTCGGCACGCTCGTCACACGGACCTACGACGAATCCCTGACCTCGATCAGCTTCGCCCGCGCGGTGGCGGCCGACTTCGCGAAGATGCGCGCTGCCCTCGTCCGGCGGATGCAGACCGGCGACGCTGCCGAGGTGGCGAAGCGGGATGCGGACATCACCGACCTCTCGGCGATCCTGGCCGAGGATCTCACCATCGCGGCCGAGCGGGCCCAGTCCGAGCGGGCGGCGCGGACGGCCGAGGCCGTCCAGACCAGCGTGGCGTCCTGGGAGAGCCTGCGCCGCGTACTCGATCCCGTGACGGTGCGGCCGGATCAGGCGGCGGCTCTCGAACGGCAGGCCGACGCCGTCGAAGGTCAGATCGATCTCCTGATCAACGTCATGGCCGGCGACGGATTCACCTTCCGGCAAGCTGCGCGTCAGCGCGTGCGGGGCGTCGTCCGGTGGCACGCCATCGCGGCGGCCCTCGTGATCATCGCCTGCGGGCCGATCGCCTGGCTGCTCACCCGCCACATCGGCGGATCGGTCGGCGCGGCGGCCGAGGCGGCCGAACGGATCGCGGGCGGCCAGCGCGACGATCGGATCCCCACCGGCGGCCGCGACCCGTTGAGCCGGCTGCTGAACGCCGTCGCGGCGATGCGGTCGACCATCCGGGCTCTCACGCTCCGCGAGGGCAGCCAGCGCCGGGGCACCGAGACGCAGGTGACGGACGCGCTGCAGACAGCACGGGAAGGCGTCGTCGTGGTCGATGCCGACGGCCGGATCACCCTGGCCAACGCGCAGGCCCTGCGCTTCTTCGACGGGCTCGACGCTGCCATCGAGGCCGGTCTGTCGCTGACGAAGGTTGCGCACGAGCCGCAGGACTACCGCTCGGATGTCCCGGAGGATCGCTTCGGAGCCCTGGCCCGGGACGGCGACGTCCGGTTGGCCGACGGCCGCTGGCTGCGGGTGAGCCGCACCGCGACCCGGCAGGGCGGCTTCATCGCGGTGTGCAGCGATATCAGCCTGCTCAAGGAGCAGGCGCATTTCCTGACCCGGACCAACCTGCGCCTCGATGCGGCCCTCGACACCATGTCCCAGGGGCTCTGCCTGTACGACGCGCAGCATCGGTTGATGGTGGTCAACCGGCGCTACGGCGAGATCTACGGCCTGCCGCCCGGCACGGTCGTACCCGGCATGACGGCCCTCGAGGTCCTGAGCGCCAGTCTCGCGGCCGGCAACCATCCCGGCTGCGATCTCGAAGCGCTGCTGCGCCAGCAGCGCGACGCCTTCAGCAACGGCGTTTGGCAGACGCATTTCCAGGAGCTGAGCAACGGCCGCATCGTCGCCATCGACCGGCGCGAGGCCGCCGATGGCGGCTTCGTGGCCACCTACGAGGACGTCACGGAGCGCCGCCGGGCCGAGGCCCGCATCGCCTTCCTGGCGCATCACGACATGCTGACCGGCCTGCCCAACCGGGTGGCGGTGGGGCAGCAGATCGACGTGGCCGTGGCGCAGGCCGGGCGCGACCAGGGCTTCGCGGTCTTCGCCATCGACCTCGACGACTTCCGGCCGGTCAACGAGACCCTGGGCCACGGGATCGGCGACGAGCTGCTCGTCGCGGTCGCGAATCGGCTCACCGCCTGCGTGCGCGAGATCGACTGCGTCGCGCGCCTCGGAGCCGACGAGTTCATCGTGGTCCAGCGCGGCGTCGACCGGCCCGAGGACGCCGCCATCCTCGCCCGGCGCATCATCGAGGTCGTCGGCGCGCCCTACAGCCTCACCCACCACACGATCTGCGTCGGGCTCACCATCGGCATCACCCTCGCCCCGAGCGACGGGTCCGACGCGGACAAGCTCCTGAAGAACGCCGAAGTCGCCCTCGACCGGGGCAAGGCCGAGGCGCGCGGAGCGTTCCGCTTCTTCGAACCGGCCATGGATGCCCGCCTCATGGCCCGGCGGATCATGGAGCGCGACCTGCGTGACGCCCTCGCCCGGGAGGCGTTCGAGGTCTACTACCAGCCGATCTACAGCCTCGAGACGGACCGGATCTGCGGCTTCGAGGCGCTGCTGCGCTGGAACCACGCGGTCCGCGGCTCCGTCTCGCCGGCCGAATTCATCCCGATCGCCGAGGAGCTCGGGCTGATCGTGCCGCTCGGCGAGTGGGTGCTGCGCCGCGCCTGCGAGGAGGCCGCCCGCTGGCCGGACGAGCTCAAGGTCGCCGTCAACGTCTCGGCCGTGCAGTTCACCTCGGCGAGCCTCGTCACCGCCGTGCGCGAGGCGTTGCGGCGGACCGGGTTGCCGGGCCGGCGCCTGGAGCTGGAGATCACCGAGACGGTCCTAGTGGCCAATCCCGGTGCGACGACGGCGATCCTGCACAGCCTGCGCGCGCTGGGCGTGCGCGTGGCGATGGACGATTTCGGCACCGGCTACTCGTCGCTCAGCTACCTGCGCTCCTTCCCGTTCGACAAGATCAAGATCGACCAGTCCTTCGTGCGCGACCTGTGCGTGAAGGACGGGACCGATTTCATCGTTCGGGCGGTGATCGGCCTCGGTGCCAGCCTCGGCATGACGACGACCGCCGAGGGCGTCGAGACGGAGGCGCAACTCGCGCAACTGCGCGCCGAAGGCTGCGACGAGGTCCAGGGCTACCTGTTCAGCCGCGCCGTCCCCGTCTCGGAGGTCGCCTCGGTCATCCGCCGCTGGAACGGCACGCTCCGGGCGATCGCCTGACCATCGTGGCGTCCGGCGGTGCGCGCCGCCCCCGCGAGGGGACAGCGCGCGTCGTTGGCCGATCGGATGACCGGTCGGAGATCCGCCCTACTCGGCCGCGTCGAGGCGCGGGCGCTCGATGTGGCTGCGCTCGGCCTTGACCAGCTCGGCCGTGCGGAACGCCACCTCCAGCGCCTGCTCCGCGTTGAGACGCGGGTCGCAGTAGGTGTGGTAGCGGTCCTGCAGGTCGTCTGCCGTCAGCGCCCGGGCGCCGCCCGTGCACTCGGTCACGTCCTTGCCGGTCATCTCCAGGTGGATGCCGCCCGCGAAGGTGCCCTCGGCGCGGTGGACGCCGAAGAAGCCCTCGATCTCCTGCATCACCCGCTCGAACGGCCGGGTCTTGTAGCGGCCGGCCGGGATCGTGTTGCCGTGCATCGGATCGCAGATCCACACGACCGAGCGCCCTTCCCGCTCGACCGCCCGAATCAGCGCCGGCAGGTGGTCGCCGACCTTGTCGGCGCCGAAGCGGCAGATCAGGCTGAGGCGCCCCGGCTCGTTCTCCGGGTTGAGCAGGTCGATGAGCCGGATCAGGCCCTCCGCCTTCATGGACGGGCCGCACTTGAGGCCGATCGGGTTCTTGATGCCGCGGGCGTACTCGACGTGGGCGTGGTCCGGCTGCCGGGTCCGGTCGCCGATCCACAGCATGTGGCCGGAGGTCGCGTACCAGTCGCCGGTCGTCGAATCGACGCGGGTCAGCGCCTCCTCGTAGCCGAGCAGCAGGGCCTCGTGACTGGTGTAGAAGTCGGTGGTCCGCACCTCCGGATGGGTCTCCGGATTGATGCCGATCGCCCGCATGAAGTCGAGCGCGTCGGTCATGCGGCCGGCCACGTCCTGGTAACGCGAGGATTGCGGCGAATCCTTCACGAAGCCCAGCATCCAGCGATGCGCATTCTCGAGGTTCGCGTAACCGCCGGTTGCGAAGGCGCGCAGCAGGTTCAGCGTCGCGGCCGATTGCCGGTACGCCTCGAGCTGGCGGCGCGGATCCGGCACCCGCGACTCCTCGGTGAAGCCGATGCCGTTGATGATGTCGCCCCGGTAGCTCGGCAGGCTCACGCCCTCGAGGGTCTCGGTCGGCGACGAGCGCGGCTTGGCGAACTGCCCGGCGATGCGCCCGACCTTCACCACGGGCGAACCGCCCGCGAAGGTCAGCACCATCGCCATCTGCAGGAACACCCGGAAGAAGTCGCGGATGTTGTCGGCAGAGTGCTCGTCGAAGCTCTCGGCGCAGTCGCCGCCCTGGAGCAGGAAGGCCTGGCCCGCGGCGACGCGCCCGAGCGCGGCCTTCAGCTTGCGGGCCTCACCGGCAAAGACCAGCGGCGGAAAGCTCGCGATCTGCGACTCGACGGCACCGAGGCTGGCGGCGTCCGGATAGGTGGGGACCTGCTCGATCGGCAGATGTCTCCAGCTCTTCGGTGTCCAACGCTCGCCCATGGTCTCTCTCCGCGCACCTCTTCGTGCGATCGCGCCTACGCGCGAAGCGCGGCTTATAGAGAGGTTCCTCTACACTGGCGAGTGCCGTGAACTGGGGGGCAGGCGCGTCCCGGATTCAGGTCTCGGGTCAGGCCTCGCCGTCCTCGACCTCGATCCCGTGCTCGGCCAGAATCCAGAAGATCGCCTCCAGATCCTCGGCCGAGACGTCCCGGGGCGGCAGCGCCTCCTCCAGGTCGTCGTAGGTCAGGTTGCGGCTGCGCTGCGCCTCAGCTTTGGCCAGGAGGCGGTCAATCGCATGCCGGATGTCCGGGGAGAGGGCCTCGTGGCTCGGCGGCCGGTGGAAGGCCGGCCGCAGGGCGTCCTCCAGCAGGCCGTCGATGATCGCCTGCCGCCGCGCGTGCGCGTCGTCCTCGCGTCGTCCCTTGCCGGTGCCCTGCTTGCCCATGACCCTGATATGGCTCGGTCGCGCACCGCGTCGAGCCCCGGCCGCGGCGCAGGTCTCAGCCGACGCCGACCGGGTGCTTGGTGACCTCCGGGACGCGCATGGTCACCAGCTCCTCGGCGGCTGTCGGGTGGACCGCGATGGTCCGGTCGAAATCGGCCTTCGTGGCGCCCATGGTCACGGCGATGCCCACCGCCTGGATCATCTCCCCGGCATCGTGGCCGAAGATGTGGACGCCGACGACGCGGTCGCTGGCGCAGTCGACCAGCACCTTCATGAAGATCCGCTCCTCGCGGCCGGACAGGGTCGCCTTCATCGGGCGGAAGCGCGCCTTGTAGACGTCGATCTTGCCGTAGATCGCCCGGGCGGCCGCCTCGTTGTGGCCGACGACGCCGATCTCGGGGGTCGAGAACACCGCGGTCGGGATCAGGCGATGGTCGACGCAGGCCGGCTTGCCGCCGTAGACCGTGTCGGCGAAGGCGTGACCCTCGCGGATCGCCACCGGCGTCAGGTTGGCGCGGTTGGTCACGTCGCCCACCGCGTAGATCGACGGCACCTTGGTCTGCGAGTAGGCGTCGACCGGGATCGCGCCGGCGGCGTCGGTCTCTATGCCGACCCGGTCGAGGCCGAGGCCCTCGACGTTCGGCCGCCGCCCCGTGGCGACGAGCGCCTCGTCCACCAGGATCTCGCCGCCGTCGTCGAGCTGCGCGCAGAGGCCGCCGTCCCGGCGCTCGATGCGCCGCAGCGTGCGCCCGAGCCGCAGGTCCATGCGCTGGGCGTAGGCTTCGGCCAGAGCGTCGCGGATCTCGTCGTCGAACCCGCGCAGCAACCTGTCGCCCCGGTGCAGCAGCGTCGTGCGGCTGCCGAGCGCCGCGAAGACGCCCGCGAACTCCACCGCGATGTAGCCGCCGCCGATCACCAGGATCCGGTCCGGCAGGCGCTCCAGCTCGAACACCTCGTTGGAGGTGATCGCCAGGTCGATGCCCGGCACCGCCGGCTCCTCCACGGGGTGCGCGCCGACCGCCACCAGGATCCGCTCGGCCCGGATGGTGCGGCCGGACGCGACGAGGCGGATCGTGTGGGGATCCTCGATCACCGCCCGCTCGGGCACGATCTCGACGCCGGCGCGGATCAGGTTGGTGTCGTAGATGCCTTCGAGCCGGGTCACCTCCGCGTCGCGCCGCGCCTTGAGCGTGCCCCAGTCGAAGCGGGGCTTCTCCACCGTCCACCCGAAGCCCGCGGCGTCCTCAAACTCGTCGGCGAAGCGGCCGGCATAGACCATCAGCTTCTTCGGGACGCAGCCGCGGATCACGCAGGTTCCGCCCACCCGGTACTCCTCGGCCAGCATCACCCGCGCGCCGTACCCGGCCGCGATCCGCGCCGCGCGGACACCACCGGACCCGCCGCCGATGACGAAGAGGTCGACGTCGAACGCGCTCATGCCGGACCGTCCCGCTCGGATCTCTCGATCGCGCCGCCCTGAGGGGCCGCGCGCATCCAAGTGATGGCAGCGCCGAGCCCCGCCGTCCACCACGCGGCCCAGCCGTTGTGCTCGACGAAGGCGATCGAAGCCGCGCAGGCCACGAGGCCGAGCGCCGCCGCGCGGTCCGGCCGCGGCAGCCGCGCGATCCGGGCGAGCATCAGCATCGCGGTCAGCGCAGCGAGGATCGCGCCGGGCAGGCCGAGTTCGGCCCAGACCTGCAGGAAGCTGTTGTGCGGGTGCCCGACCCCGAGGAGGACGCGCATCTCCGGCGGCACCGTCTGCGCGACGGCCGTCTCGGCGAAGCGCGCGCTGGTGCCGACGCCCGCGCCGCGCCAGGGATCGGCTGCCACCGCGGCCCCGAAGCTGCGCGCGATCGCGACCCGGGCCCGGGACGAGGACTGGACGAGGCGCTCGTGGGCGGCCTCCGGCATGGCGCGGGCGAGGAGGTCGCCCTCGACCGGGGCGAGGACCAGCGCGAGGCCGAGACCGAGTCCGGCGAGGCCTATGCCGACCCGCCTGGGCAGCGAAAGCGCGAGGGTCGCCATCGCGGCACCCGCCAGAAGGCCGAGCTGGGCGGCGCCGCTGATCGAGCGGACCACGCCGAGGCTCGCGAAGGCGAGCGTCGCGGCGGCGAGGCCGCGGGCGCGGTCCTTCCAGAGGACGAGGGCCAGCGGGCCGGCCACGAGGTCGAGGGTCAGGGCCGGCCGGTTGTGCACGAAGGCTGCGACCCGGCGCCCGAGGGCCCGCTCCAGGGCCAGATCCGAGGCGAGATCAACGGCGATCAGGAGTCCCGCCAGCGCGATCGCGATCGCGCCGAGCCGCGGCGCGAAGGCCGGGATCCGGCCGGGCGCGAGGCAGGCCAGCAGGTAGGCGGCAAGCAGCGTCGGGATGAACTCGCCCAGCACCCGCAGGGAGGCCGCCGGGAACGGGCTCCAGGCCAGCGAGACCAGCGCCCAGGCCAGGAAGGCGAGCGCCGCCCCGGCGAGCGGCGTCCGCAGCGGGGACAGCAGCGCGCGGCGCAGGGCGGACGCGTCCTCCGCCCATCGTCCGGCCAGGAAGGCGAGCGCCGCCAGCCCGACGACCAGCGGGCTCGACCGGTTGGCCAGCACCATGGCGAGCGGCATGGCCGCGAGGAGCGCGCCGCCCGCCGCGTACATGCGGCCGGCCGCTCTCATGGACGACCTCTCACGGCGATCCGCCCCCGGGAGCGGCTGCCCTCACTGCATCTGGTGTCCGCGCTTGCCCATCTCGGCGCGGACGCGGACCATGACGTATTCGGAGACGTCCTGCGTCCAGTCCTGCATCTCCTGCACCATCTCGTCGAGGAGCTGCGGCTGCGCCTCGACGTAGTGCTTGCCGGCGGGCGAGCGGAAGAAGGTCGCGATCTCCTTCAACTCGGTTTCCGAGAACTTCGAGGCGTAGGTGCGCGCCGCGATGTCGATCATGCGCTGCTTCTGCAGCTCCATCTCCGGCTGCAGCGAGGCCAGGACCTCCTCGAGGTCCTTGGACAGCTCGGGACGGGTGACCGCCTGCTTGCGGATCTGGTCGGCGAAGGCCGGCAGCACCGAGTCGAACGACCGGGCGATGCCGGAGCTGAGCATCACCTCGCGGGCCAGGGCGAGGTGGGCCGGCGTGTAGGTGGCCGCGGCCGGGCTGTTGGCCGCGGGGGCGCCGGCGGCCGGCTGCGCCGCCGGCTTGGCCTGCGCGGCCTTCTGCGGCTGCGCGACCGCCGCGTGGGGGAGCGCGAGGCCGAGCGCGAGGCTGAGCGCGAGGCCTGGCACGGCGGTGAGGCGACGGGACATGCTGGACTTTCTTGCGAGGATGGCCGGCGATGGAGGGCGGCGCCTCAGGTGAGGCTGCCGAGAACGGTGACCTCGGCCTGCCCGTCCCGCGCCGCCGCCAGGATCGCGGCGTCGGCGATGCCGAGGAACAGACCGTGCTCGACGACGCCCGGCACGGCCCAGAGGGCGGCGCCGAGGGCCTCCGGATCAGGAATCGCTCCGAGGCGCGCGTCGAGGATGTAATGGCCTCCGTCGGTGACCAGGGGCTTGCCATCCGTCAGGGCGCGCAGCCGGACCTCGCCGGAGCAGCCGGTCCCGGCGATTGCGGCCTCGACGGCCCGGTGCGTGGCCTTGAGGCCGAAGGGATTGACCTCGATCGGGAGCGGGAAGGCGCCCAGCCGCGCCACGTGCTTGGCCGCGTCGGCGATCACCACCATGCGATGGCTCGCGCAGGCGACGATCTTCTCGCGCAGGAGTGCCGCGCCGCCGCCCTTGATCAGGCGCAGCCGGTCGTCGACCTCGTCGGCGCCGTCGATGGTCAGGTCGAGCTCGGGCTGCTCGTCCAGGGTCGCGAGGCGGATGCCCAGGCCCTCGGCCTGCGCGCGCGTGGCCTCGGAGGTCGGGACGCCGACGATGTCGAGGCCGGCGCGGACGCGCTCGCCGAGGAGCGCCACGAAGGCCGCCGCCGTGGAGCCCGTGCCGAGGCCGAGCCGCATGCCCGGTTCGACGAGGTCGAGGGCGCGGGCGGCGGCGGCCCGCCTCAGGTCCGGCCCACTCACCGGGACACGGCCCGGTCGGCGAGGGGGAGCGAGGGAGCGCGGGTCATGGGCAGCCGGTCTTTCCGTGGGCGTCGGGCGGCCCCTAGCACGGGACCGGGCCGACCGGAACGCCCCGCCCGCACGGCCGCGTCACGGACGGCCGCCCTGTGTCGGGGTGGCGCTGGCGCCCGCGCGACCCGGGGCCGGACCGGTCAGCGGCGCGTCGGACGCGCCCTCGGCGCCCGGCTTGCCCTGCTGGGTGCAGACGACCTGCTCCTTCTTCACCAGCACGAAACAGATGCTCATCTCGCCGGTGCGGTAGTTCACCCGGAAGACGCCGGCCTCGCGGGTATGCCGGCTCGCCACCAGCCCGTATTCGGACGGGGTCTGCGGCCCGGCGCCCTCTCCCGATCCGAAGCAGACCGTCTGGCCGATGCCGCCCGCCGATTCCTGGAGGCCGTACTGGCAGGAGGTCACCTCGCCGGTCACCTTGTCGACTCGGTACATCCGGTTCAGGTCGGTCTGCGGGGCGGGCACGAACTCGAAGGAGGTCGCCGCCGCCGGCAGGGCTTGCAGCGCGGCGCAGGCGGCCAGGAGGGGCAGGAAGAGTTTCATCGCGGGTCCCGGGGCTGGTACGCGCTGCGTTTCGCTGCGCTTTCGGGCGAGTCTGGGGCGCCCGGTGAGACGATCCGCGCATCCGCCGTGCCGCGCCGGTCGGCTTGCCCCGGGTGCCCGGCCCCGATAGCGACGCCGTTCGAGATCCCGCCGAGCACGGAACCGCCAAGGCATGTCTACCGAATCGACGCGCAAGCCCCCGATCGCCGTTTTCGACCTGGACGGGACGCTCGCTGAGACCGCGGGCGACCTTATCGGCACCCTCAACGTGCTGATGAAGCGCGAGGGATTGGCCGAGCTGCCCCTCTCGCAGGCGCGCGGGCTGATCGGCGCCGGCGCCCGGGCGCTGATCCGGCGGGGTTTCGAGGCCGAGGGCCGGCCACTCTCCCCGGAGGACCACGACCGGCTGTTCGACGCCTTCATTGCCCATTACGGGGCGCACCTCGCCGACACGTCCCACCTCTTCCCGGGCGTCGTCGAGGCGCTCGACGCCCTCGAGGCGGCGGGTTTCCGGCTCGCGGTCTGCACCAACAAGTACGAGGGGCAGTCGGTCGAGCTGCTGCGCCTCCTCGGCATCGGCCACCGCTTCGCGGCGATCTGCGGTCGGGACACCTTCCCGCAGTCGAAGCCCGACCCCCGCCACCTGACCGGCACCATCGCCCGCGCCGACGGCGATCCGGCCCGCGCGGTGATGGTGGGCGATTCCCGCACCGACATCGACACCGCCAAGGCCGCCGGGATCCCGGTGGTGGCGGTCACCTTCGGCTACACCGACCGCCCGGTCGCCGAGCTCGGGCCCGACTGGGTGATCGAGCACTTCTCGGAGCTGGTCGAGGCGGTCGGCGCGCTCGTGCCGGCGGCCTGACCTGTCAGCGCAGCCACGCCTTCAGGCGCCGCGCCGCCTCGCGGCACTCGGTCTCCGAGCCCGCGAAGGAGAAGCGGACGTGGTGGTTGCCCACGTCCGGATCGAAATCGAGGCCCGGCGTCGCCGCGACGTGCGCCTCGTCGAGCATGCGCCGGCAGAAGTCCGAAGCGTCGTTGGTGAGGTCCGAGACGTCCGCGTAGAGGTAGAAGGCGCCGTCGGCCGGGTGGACGCGGCCGAGGCCGAGGGCCGGCAGCGCGTCCAGGAGGATCGCGCGGTTGCGTGCGTAGCCGTCGCGAACGGCGTCGAGTTCGTCCGTCGCGTCGAAGGCTGCCAGGGCGCCGACCTGCGACAGGTACGGCGCGGAGATGTAGAGGTTCTGGGCCAGCCGCTCGATCGGGCGGACCAGCGCCTCCGGCACGACCATCCAGCCGACGCGCCAGCCGGTCATGCAGTGGTACTTCGAGAACGAGTTGATCACGACCGCGTCGGGGTCGAAGCGCAGGGCCGTGACGGTGGGCTCGCCGTAGCTGAGGCCGTGATAGATCTCGTCGGAGATCAGCGGCAGGCCGAGGCCGCGCGCCGCCGCGCAGAGATCCTGCAGGGCGCCCTCCGTGATGACTGTGCCGGAGGGGTTCGCCGGGCTCATCACCAGTGCCCCGGAGACTGGCGCGCGGGCGTGGGTCTCGCGCAGCAGGGCGGCGGTCGGCGCGAAGCGGTCCTCGGCGCGCAGCACCATCGGCGCCGGCACGAGGTCGAGGGCGGCCAGGATGCTGCGATAGGCGGGATAGCCGGGCTGCGGGACGGCGACCCGGGCGCCGGAGTCGAACAGGCTCATGAAGGCGAGGATGAAGCCGGCCGAGGATCCGGTGGTGATCACCACGCGCTCCGGGCTAACCGCGACGCCGTGCCGCTCCGCGTAGTCCCGGGCGATGCGGGCGCGCAGGGACGGCAGGCCCAGGGCCTCGGTGTAGGGCACGCGGCCGGTCGCGAGCGCCCCCTGCGCGGCCGCGATGACCGCCCGGGGCGCCGGCGCCGACGGCTGGCCGACCTCCATCCGCACCACGTCGCTGCCGGCCCGCGCCTTGGCGGCGGCGGCGGCCATGACATCCATCGCGAGGAACGGCTGGACGGCGGCGGCGCGCCGGGAGATCGGGATCATGGGGTCTGCTCTGAGCCGGACGACGCTGGAGCCTCCGGGGGTTAGACGCTCCCCCTTCCCGCCTCAAGCCGGCGGCGCACGCCGCCCTCGCCGCGGGAATTGACCGGACGCCGCGAAAACGCCTAACCCAGCCCCTACCGCTCGCGCCACGCGCGGGCCGCCCCGCCGCGCAAGCGAGGATCTATGCCCTTCATCCGCCCCCTGCCCGCGCTGGTCCTGGCGCTCGGCCTCGTCGCCGTCCCGGCCCTCGCGCAGACCGCGACGCCCCCCGCCGCGCCGTTCACCGACGCGCAGCGCGCCGGCATCGAGGCGATCGTCAAGGACTACCTGATCAAGCATCCCGAGGTGCTCCAGGAGGCCCTCGCCGAGGCCGAGAAGCAGCAGGCCGAGACGCAGCGCCTGGCCCAGGCCGCCGCCCTCAAGGAGTCGCGCGAGGCTCTCCACAACGGTCCCCACGACGTCGTTGCCGGCAACCCGTCGGGCGACGTCACGCTGGTCGAGTTCTTCGATTACAATTGCGGCTACTGCCGCAAGGCCCTGGGCGACATCCAGGCGCTGATCAAATCCGACCCGAAGCTGCGGGTGGTCATCAAGGACTTCCCGGTCCTCGGCCCGGAATCGCTGGAGGCCAGCCAGGTCGCCGTCGCGGTGCGCCAGCAGCTGAAGGGCGACAAGCTGTTCGAGTTTCATCAGAAGCTTCTGGAAACCAAGGGCCGGGTGAACGGCGCCCGGGCGATCCAGGTCGCCAAGGACATGGGCGTCGACACGGCCAAGCTGCAGAAGGACATGGCCTCCCCCGAGGTGAAGGCCGCGCTCAGCGAGAACCGCGGCCTCGGCGACCGCCTGGGCCTGTCGGGCACGCCGGCTTTCATCATCGGCGACGAGGTGATCCCGGGCGCCGTCGGCGTCGAGCCGATGCGCAAGACCATCGCCGACGTGCGCCAGTGCGGCCACGCCTCCTGCTGAGCTGACGGATCGGGCCGAGGAACCCCGAAGGCGGTCCGCGCAGCCTTGTCGCGCCGGGGCGCCTTCGTCTAAGAGCCGCCAGCCGCAGGGCCGCGGTGGGGTCCAGGGCCGAGCCCGGATGGACGCACCGACGTGCCGCGAGACGAAGTAGGCCGGATGCCAAAGAACGACGCCATCGATCCCGAGCTCGTGCGCGAGCTCGCCAACCTCGTGACCGAGACCGGCCTGTCCGAGATCGAGGTCGAGAAGGGCGACCTGCGCATCCGCGTGGCGCGGCGGCTCGAGCCCGTGAGCGTGCAGGTCGCGGCGCCCGCGCCGCTCGCGGCCGTCGCCCCGCCTCTGGTTTCCGCGCCCGCCGCGTCGTCTCCCCTCGCCCCGGCCGAGCCGGCCCGCGCGCAGCCCGGCACCGTGCCCTCGCCGATGGTCGGAACCGCCTATCTCCGACCCTCGCCCGACGCCAAGGCCTTCGTGGATGTCGGCTCGACGGTCGCGGTCGGCGACAAGCTGTTGCTGATCGAGGCGATGAAGACCTTCAACGAGATCGTGGCGCCCCGCGCCGGCACGATCAGCGCCATCTTCGTCGAGGACGGTCAGCCGGTCGAGTTCGGCGAGGCCCTGCTCGTCATCACCTAGGACGTCCGCCGGGCGCCCGCCGCCCAGTCCCGGACGACGCCGCAACACGAGAGGATAGAGCATCCTGCGCGGTCCGGGATCGCCAGGACGCCCTAACGGGTCCGATGTTCGACAAGATCCTGATCGCGAACCGCGGCGAGATCGCCCTGCGCATCCTGCGGGCGGCGAAGGAGCTCGGGATCGCTACCGTGGCGGTCCACTCCACCGCCGACGCGGACGCGATGCACGTGCGCCTCGCCGACGAGAGCGTCTGCATCGGGCCACCGGCCGCCCGCGACAGCTACCTCAACATCCCGTCGATCATCGCGGCCTGCGAGATCACCGGGGCCGATGCCGTGCATCCCGGCTACGGCTTCCTGTCGGAGAATGCCCGCTTCGCCGAGGTTCTGGCCCATCACCAGATCGGCTTCATCGGACCCAAGGCGCAGCACATCCGCACCATGGGCGACAAGATCGAGGCCAAGCGCACGGCGCTGAAGCTCGGCATCCCCTGCGTGCCGGGTTCCGAGGGCGGCGTCGACGACATCGACACGGCCAAGCGCGTGGCTGCCGGGATCGGCTACCCCGTGCTCGTCAAGGCGGCGGCCGGCGGCGGCGGCCGCGGCATGAAGGTGGCGCGCTCCGAGGCCGAGCTGGAGCAGGCGATCGGCATGGCCAAGTCCGAGGCCAAGGCCGCCTTCGGCGACGACGCGGTCTATCTCGAGAAATATCTGGAGAAGCCCCGGCACATCGAGGTGCAGGTGCTCGGCGACGGCCGCGGCGGCGCCGTGCACCTTGCCGAGCGCGACTGCTCCCTCCAGCGCCGACACCAGAAGGTCTGGGAGGAAGGCGGTTCGCCGGCCCTCAACGAGTCGATGCGCGCCGAGATCGGCGGCATCTGCGCCAACGCCATGAAGGAGCTCGGCTACCTCGGCGCCGGAACCATCGAGTTCCTCTACGAGGACGGACGCTTCTACTTCATCGAGATGAACACCCGCATCCAGGTCGAGCATCCGGTCACCGAGATGATAACCGGGATCGACCTCGTCATCGAGCAGATCCAGGTCGCCTCGGGCGGCCCGCTCTCGGTGAGCCAGGCGGACATCAAGGTCGAGGGCCACGCCATCGAGTGCCGGATCAACGCCGAGCACCCGGAGACCTTCCGGCCGTCGCCCGGTGAGATCACCCACTACCACACCCCCGGCGGCCTCGGCGTCCGCGTCGATTCGGCCGCGTTCCAGGGCTATCGGATCCCGCCGAACTACGATTCGCTGATCGGCAAGCTGATCGTCCACGGCCGGACCCGCAACGAGTGCCTCATGCGGCTGCGGCGCGCCCTGGACGAGTTCGTCATCGACGGGATCGACACGACGCTGCCGCTTTTCCGGACGCTGGTCCGCAACCCGGACGTGCAGAACGGCCTTTACGACATTCACTGGCTGGAGCATTTCCTGGAAGACGGCGGCATGAAAGCCTGACCGGACCTGGGCGGGGCTGCGGCGAGCGCGGCGCGCGCGGGATCTGGTCTTCGCGCCGTCCGCGCGCGACATTCACGGCATGCACGACACCGCCCGCGTGGACATCACCCCTGAGATCCTGCTGAAGGCCTACGCGGCGGGCATCTTCCCGATGGCGGAGGATGCCGACGATCCCACGCTCTACTGGGTCGAACCCAAGGCGCGCGGCGTTCTGCCCCTCGACACGTTCCGCGTTCCCCGGCGCCTCGCCCGGACGGTCCGGTCCGACCAGTTCGTGGTCCGCTGCGACACCGATTTCGACGGGGTGATCGACGGCTGCGCGGCGCCCCGGCGGGACAGCGAGCGCACCTGGATCAACGGGCGGATCCGCGAGCTCTACGGCGCCCTGTTCGATATCGGCCACGTCCACACGGTCGAGGTCTACGCGGGCGCGGACGGCCGGCTCGTCGGCGGCCTGTACGGCGTCTCGCTGGGGGCGGCCTTCTTCGGCGAGAGCATGTTCCACGAGGTCCGCGACGCCTCGAAGGTCGCCCTCGTCCACCTGATGGCCCGCCTGCGCGCCGGGCGCTACCGGCTCGCCGATACCCAGTTCGTCACCGACCACCTGTCGCAGTTCGGTGCCGAGGAAGTGCCGCGCCACGTCTACAAGCGCCGCCTTGCCGAGGCCCTCGATCAGGTCGCCGACTGGAACGTCTGGCCCGGCGACGGTTCGGTTCCGGGTACGCGGGTCCTCGAGGCGCTCGAAGCTCCGGATCGCCGTTAGTGCAGTGACGCGGGCCGGTGGCCGCTAGCGCCGACGCCGGTGGCGGTAGCCGGTCGAGAACGAGGCGTATTGACGGCCGCGCACGGACCGGTAGCGTCGACGCCGGCTGGTGCTGGCCTCGACCGTCTCCTCCACCTGCGGGATCGGCTCGGCCATGGCCGCCGCGGGCGTCGCCGCCATGGCGACCGCCGTATCGGCCGAGGCGTAGCCCCCGGCGACGTTCTTGGCCGCCGGTCCGAACATCGCGAGACACTGGTTGTAGGCGAGGTCGTTCTTGAGACGCTCGCATTCACCGATGGAGCGCGGTGTCCCCTGCGCCAGGGCCGGCAGGGGCGCGAGCAGCACGACGAGAGCGGCCAGCGGCTTGAGGCAGAGAGTCGGGCGGTGCACGGAGGGGGTCTCGAGCGGCGACGGCAGGCTTGTGATCCCCGAGTGCGGCAAAATCGAGGGTCGGCCTCAGCGATCGGGCCGCTCCATCCACCGGATCAGCGGCATCAGTGGGAAGATCCACGCGATGCCGAGGATCGAGTAGATCACCGCCTGCACCGCCGCCGGCGTCTCCGAGATGCGGCTATCGGCCAGGGTCATCGCCAGCGGCCCGTAGAGGCAGACGAAGACCAGGATGGCGAGGGTGCCGATCAGGGTCCGGGTGCGGCGGCGCATTGCTGTGTTCCTGGACCGTGCCTTCGAACAGTGCTCCTGGTCCCGCGGGCAGCGCCGCGGGCTCGGACGGGCGACGGCTACCGACCTAGAACCCGGTTGGCAACGCGCCCGCTGACGCGGGCTGCGGCGCCGGCGCCGTTGATGGGCGACCGGACATCCCCTAACCCGGACACCGCGGGGAGCATCCCGGTCTCCGCGGAAGGGACGTGCATGGACATGAGCGGCGCGGGCGACCGGCGGTCGGGGGCGGTGCGAGCCTGGCTCTACGTGGTCGCGGCCCTGGTGGTCGCCATGGTGGCGGTCGGCGGCGCGACGCGGCTGACCGGGTCCGGCCTGTCGATCACCGAGTGGCGCCCTGTCACGGGCGCGATCCCGCCGCTCACCGAGGCCGACTGGGCGGCCGAGTTCGCCAAGTACAGGGACACGCCGCAATACAACATCCTCAACCAGGGGATGGGGTTGTCGGCCTTCAAGGTGCTGTATGGCTGGGAATGGGGCCATCGCCTGCTCGGCCGCGTGATCGGCCTCGTGTTCTTCCTGCCGCTGATCGTGTTCTGGTGGCAGGGCCGGATCAGCCGGCGGCTCGGCCTCGGCCTGCTCGGTCTCGGCGCGCTCGGCGGCCTCCAGGGCGCCATCGGCTGGATCATGGTCGCCTCGGGCCTCCAGCCCGGCATGACGGCCGTGGCGCCGCTCAAGCTCGCCCTGCACCTCACCACCGCGAGCCTGATCCTGGCCGGGCTGGTCTGGCTGGCCGCGGGCCAGCGCCCCGGCGTCCTGGCGCCGGCCCCGGCGCGCCTGCGGGCGACCGCCCTGCTGCTGCCGATCCTCGTCCTAGTGCAGATCTTCCTCGGTGGCCTCGTTGCCGGCTCGCATGCCGGCCTCGTCTACAACACATGGCCGACCATGGACGGCCATCTCGTCCCGCCGCTGGACAGCCTGTTCGCGATCCGGCCGTGGATCGAGAATTTTATCGACAACCACGCCTTGGTTCAGTTCGACCACCGAGTGACGGCCTACCTCGTCTTCGTCGTGGCGGTGCTGCACGCCGTCGACGCCCGGCTCACCGGCCCGAAGAGCGCGGCTGGGCGGGCCACGGGGGTCGTCATCCTCGTCCTCGCCCAGATGGCGCTTGGGATCGCGACGCTGCTCCTCGCCGTGCCGCTCTGGGCGGCGCTCGCGCATCAGGTGCTCGCCATGGCGGTGCTCACGATGGCCACCGTCCATGCCCGCCTCGGCCGGGGATCCGGCCTGGTCGAGCCCGCAGCCGCCGAGCCGCCGCTGGGCTTCGAGGGGCTCGCCGCCGGCCGCATCTAGGCTCTCGTGCGGTGCAGCGACCTTGCTGCGCCGCACGAGACTTTTACCGCTTTCAGTGGAACCTTGGGATAACTCCCCATCAGCAATCTGCACATGGAACGACTAAGACTTCTCAAGCTTTAAGCTGCACGCGTGGCAGGAGGCTTCAAGATGTCTCTCGCGGAGGATGGTCGACCGCTCTCCCTGACCTGGCACTACACGCCGCGGGAGATCATGGCGGATGGCGTGATCCACGGTCTCGGCGTGGTGCTCGGCCTCGCCGGTGCCGTTGCCCTGGTGGCGACCGCGGTCACGGCGCATCTCGGGCTCGGCGAACGTGCGGCCGTTGTCGTGTACGCCACGGCCCTCGTCCTGATGCTCGGCGTCTCGGCCGTCTACAATCTCTACCCTGTGAGCCCGCGCAAATGGCTCCTGCGCCGCGCCGATCACGCGCTGATCTACCTGATGATCGCCGGGACCTACACGCCGCTGGTGGCCCTCGTCGGGTCGGGCCCGCGGGCCTACGCGCTCCTGGCGATGATCTGGGTCGTGGCCCTCATCGGGATCGCCGTGAAGCTGTTTCTGCCGGGCCGGTTCGACCGCCTGTCGATCGGGCTCTACCTGTTGCTCGGCTGGAGCGGGTTGTTCGCCTACGAATCAGTGATCGCGGCGCTTCAGCCGACCGCCCTGTGGCTCTTGGGAATGGGCGGAGCGCTCTATTCGATCGGCGTCGTGTTCCACATCTGGCGGACCCTGCCCTTCCAGAACGCGATCTGGCACGGCTTCGTCCTCGCCGCCACGGCCTGCCACTACGGGACGATCTGGGCCAGCCTGAACGGCTCGCCGATGACGTAGCGTTGGGATCGATTGCGATCGTGCGCGTAAAATTCCGGTTACCGTCCTGATGGAAAGGTCGAGACGCGGCGACCTGCTTTAAGTTTCCTGCGACCACGGGTGCACCACAACCTGGGGACTGATATTCCCGGGAGCTGGACCGTGGTCCCGAAGACGAACGACTCTGGCATCGCTCAGCGTTACCGGATCCTGCACGTGTTCCGCGCGCCGGTGGGCGGCTTGTTCCGGCACGTCATGGATCTCGCTCGCCTCCAGGCGGCCGCGGGGCACCATGTCGGTCTCGTCTGTGATTCCAGCACCGGCGGCGACCGCGCTGCGGGCGCCCTGGCGGACCTGGTGCCCTGCCTGGACCTCGGCCTTGTCCGGCTGCCGATGCGCCGCAATCCGCATCCGTCGGACTGGTCCTGCCTCCGGGCCGTGGCGCAGAGGGCCGCGGAGGTCGGCGCGGAGGTCCTGCACGGACACGGCGCCAAGGGCGGGGCCTATGCCCGGCTCGCCGCGGCGGGTCCGGCGATCCGCGCCTACACGCCGCACGGCGGCAGCTACAATTACCGGCCGGGCAGCCCGCTGCACCGCCTCTACATGGGTGCCGAGGCGGTGCTCGCCCGCCGCACCGACGCGTTCCTGTTCGAGAGCGAGTACGTCGCCGGCCGCCATCGGAGCTTCGTCGGCGGTCCCGAGCGCGTGACGCGGATCGTGCACAACGGCATCGCCGAGGCCGAGTTCGCGCCGCTGGACCGCGTCGCCGAGCCCTTCGACCTGCTCTATGTCGGCGAGCTGCGGGAGGCCAAGGGCCTGCCCTACCTGCTCGAGGCCCTTGTCCGGCTGCGGGCCGAGGGCCGGGCGCTGCGCCTGCTCCTCGTCGGGTCGGGACCGGATGCCGAGATCCTTCGCGACACCGTTGCGCGGCTCGGCCTCGCCGACGCGGTGGCGTTCGAGCCGCCGCAGGCGATCCGCTCCGTGCTCGCACGCGGGCGGATCCTCGTCGTCCCGTCGCTCGCGGAGTCGCTGCCCTACGTCGTGCTGGAAGCTGCCGCGGCGGCGCAGCCCCTGGTCGCCACTCGGGTCGGCGGAATCCCGGAGATCTTCGGCGCGGCCGCGCGCGACCTCGTGCCGTCGCGCGACCCGGCGGCGCTCGTGGAGGGGATCCGACGGGTCCTCGACGCCGCGCCGGAGGCCCTGGCCGAGCGGACGCAGAGTCTGAGCGCCTCGATCCGGCAGCGCTTCTCCCTGGAACGCATGGGCAGCGAGGTGATCTCCGGCTACGCCGCGGCCTTCGAGGCCCGCGCGGAGCGCCGCGATCCCGCACCGCGCGCGATCGCCGGGGCCCGGACCGCCTGACGACGAGACCAGCAGCAAGAGGAACGGGGGCCTGTGCGCCGCGGTGGAAAAGGCGGCGGCGCCCGCGCTCTTAAATGTTCCCACAACGCCCCGTGCCAAGGTTTCGCCGAGGCAGCAACCGCAAGGCTCGGGGGGAGCCGATCGATGAGCGCGTTCGACATTCGCGATCTTCTCGAGGCCGCCGTCCCGATGGAGGCGTCCTCGACCCCGGCCACGAGCAGCGTGCCCCTCGCCGAGACCGCCGTCCCCGGCCCGACGGCGATCTCGCCCGTCGTGGTGGCCGGTCTGGTGCGCGGGCTGGAATGCGCGCTCATCTTCGGCTTGGGCGCATTGCTGCACGTGCTGATGCTCCGCGGCCGCGTCCCGTTCGGGCTGACCTACGCGGGCGCGATCGGCATGATCGCGGTGATCACCGTGACGCTGATCCAGGCGTCCGGCGGCTACCGGGTCGCCGCCTTCCGGAGCTTCTTCAAGACCGCCGTCCGGCTGATCGCTGCGTGGTCGATGACGTTCCTGATGGTCGCCGCCGGCCTCGTGCTGGCCAAGGTCGCCGACCACTACTCGCGCCTCTGGCTCGCGACCTTCTTCGGCACCGGCCTCGCGATGCTGCTGGTCGGCCGCTTCGTCCTTTTCCGCATCATCGATGCCCAGACCCGGGCGGGACGGTTCGACCGGCGCACCGCAATCGTGGGCGGCGGACAGCCCGCGGAGGACCTGATCGCCGCCCTGGAGACGCAGAGCGAGAGCGGCATCCGCATCGTCGGGGTGTTCGACGACCGCAATGCCGATCGCTCCTCAGACGTGGTGGCGGGGCACCCAAAGCTCGGCAACGTCGACGACCTCGTCGCCTACGCGCGGCACGCCCGGCTCGACCTGATCGTCTTCACGATCCCGATCACCGCGGAGGCCCGGATCCTCCAGATGCTCGCCAAGCTCTGGGTCCTGCCGATCGACATCCGCCTCTCGGCGCACGCCGCAAAGCTGCGCCTGCGCCCGCGCAGCTACTCGTATCTGGGCTCCGTCCCGGTGCTGGACGTGTTCGACCGTCCGATCGCCGATTGGGACGTCGTGGTGAAGGCGCTGTTCGACCGCTGCGTCGGCTTGATGATGCTGCTGGCGCTATCGCCGCTCATGCTGGTCATCGCCCTCGCGGTCCGGCTGACATCGCGCGGGCCGGTGCTGTTCCGGCAGAAGCGCCACGGGTTCAACAACGAGCTGATCGAGGTCTACAAGTTCCGCTCGATGTACGTGGATCAGTGCGATGCCGGCGCGACCAAGATGGTGACACGGGGCGATCCCCGGGTCACGCCGGTCGGGCGCTTCATCCGGAAGACCTCGCTCGACGAGCTACCGCAGCTGTTCAACGTGCTCAAGGGCGATCTCTCGCTGGTCGGGCCGCGCCCGCACGCGTTGCAGGCCAAAGCCGCCAACACACTCTACGACCAAGTGGTCGACGGCTACTTCGCGCGCCACAAGGTGAAGCCCGGCATCACCGGATGGGCGCAGGTCAACGGCTGGCGCGGCGAGACCGACACCTCAGAGAAGCTGCAGCGGCGCGTCGAGCACGACCTCTACTACATTGAGAACTGGTCGGTGCTGCTCGACCTGCAGATCCTGCTGACCACGCCGTTCGCGCTGTTCAAGACCGAGAACGCCTACTGAGCGGAAGGGCCGGCACCGGAGCGGTGCCGGCCGGAAGCCCGCTACGGCAGCGCGCCGGCCTTCTCCTTGGCCTTCAGGATCGTGTCGCGGCAGCCCTGGGCGTCGCCGGCCTTGTCCTGCTGGCGCGCCTGGGCGACCAGCTTCTTGGCCTCCTCCACGCCCGAGGCGGTGGGCTTCACGGCGGCGTCCGACTTGGTGAGCGCCGGCGGCGTGTCGAGGGCCTTGGGCGAGTTCGAGGACGTGGTGCCGCCGGGCGGGGTCGTGCCGGTCACCGAGGCGGCGCCGGCACTGTCGAGCCGCCGCTGCAGCGTGTCGACCTCGTCGGAGCACGGGGTCGCCAGGGCCGGCGTGGCGGCCGCCAGGGCCAGGGCTGCGACGGCGAAACGGATGATCATCGAGACGAGGCTCCACGGTGTCGGGATGCGGCCGGCGCCGACCCCTCATGCGTGAGCGGGCGGTGATGCGCCGGTGCGGCTACCGGGGAGACGCCGGGCGAAGGGGCCCGTTCCCGAGACAGGAGGCCGCATGCGGCCGCTCCGGAACGCGACGGGCGCCCCGCGCGGCCCTCTGGCCGCGGGAGGCGCCCGCCTCTCGACATGCTGACGGATCAGTACTTCCGGATGATCGGCTCCGGCGACATCGGCACAGGGTCGGCGCCGAAGGCGTAGCGGATGCCGGCGTAGACCGAGAAGGGCTGCGCCAGGGTGGTGGTCCGCGGATCGCTGATCCGCAGGTTGCCGGCCACCGCGCCTGGCTCGGCGTAGGTGCCGAACGTGGTGTAGCGGTTGTTGGTCAGGTTGGTGATGAGGCCGAAGACCTCGAGGTTCTTCGTCACCTGATACTTCGTCTGGAAGTTCAGAACGTAGTAGGGCGGCAGCTTGCGGTTCAGGTTCGACTCGTCGCCGCGGAAGTAGGACGAGGAGAAGGCCTGGAGGTAGAGGCCGAACTGCCAGTTGGGCGTGACGAAGTAGTCGAACCCGGCCTTGATCTGGTGGGTCGGCACCAGCGGCACGACGTTGCCCTTGCGGACCTGGATCGCGCCGTCATCCGCGAGCGGGTTGTTGGGCGACGACAGGGTGCCGTTGAACTGGAAGGTCGCGTCGACCAGCGCGTAGTTGGCGTAGACCCGCAGGTAATCGGCCGTGTACTCGCCGCCGACCTCGATGCCCTGCCGCTGCGTCGACGGCACGTTGACGAAGTAGGCGCGGGCGGTGTTGCCGGGGGTGGCCAGCGACAGGATGTCGTTGGCGAGATCGGTGCGGAAGGCGCCGATCTTGTAGGTGATGATGCCGCCGTCATAGGTGTTCGGCAGCTGGCCGCGGAAGCCGACCTCGTAGGTCCGTCCGGTGACCTGCTTGAGCGGCGGGTCGGCCACCAGCGAGTTCGGCAGCAGGCACGGCCGGTCCGGGTTGGCGCAGGCCAGCTCCAGCGGGGTCGGGGCGCGGTTCGACTCCGAGTAGCTGCCGTAGAGGTTCAGCGCGTCGAAGAACCGGTAGGTCAGGCCGGCGACCGGGTTGATCTTGTTGAAGTAGTGCGTGCCGGTCACGTCCGGCGAGAAGCCGGTCAGGTCCTCGCTCTGGATGCGCGCGAAGTTGAGCCGGGCGCCGGCGGTCAGCGACAGCCGGTCGGTCACGTCGAGCGTGTCGAGGGTGTAGAGACCCATGTAGAGGTTGGAGCCGTTGACCGAGCTCGGCGCGATGCCGAGCGCGCCGGCGGTCCGTAGCTGCGGCGTGCCGAGGCCCGGGACGTTGCCGTAGAACGGGTTGCTCGGGTTGGTTGTGATCGACAGATCCGGGTTGATGACGCCGAGCGTGCTGGACGACTTGAAGCCGTAATTGGCCGCGTCGATGCTGCCGCCGACCACGAAGGTGTTGGACAAGCCGAAGATCCGGTCGCGGTTGGCGGCCTGGAGCGAGCCGCCGAAGCCTGTAGCTTCCGTCCGGGTCGTGTCCAGCGTGCCGTACGGGATGCCCGCCCGGAACGGGATGCGCTGGTTTTGCTGCCCCAGGATCAGGAACTGGTTGCGGAAGGCGAGCTGCGACTGTCCGGCCGCCGGGCTGAACCCGTCATCCTCGAAGCAGAGGTTGCCGCGGAAGCTGGAGCGTGTGCTGCAGTTCTCGAAGTTGCCGTCGTTGCCGTCGACGTAGGTCTGGCTGAAGCGGCGGAAATAGGCGTTGCCGGCGAGGTCCCAGGTCGGCGAGATGTCGACCCGGCCGGTCAGCTGGAGCGTGCCGACCTCGGTGGTGGTGGTCTGCGGGAAGGTGAAGATCGCCCGCGGGTCGCGGTGGGTGAAGTCCACCGGCGTGGCCGCGGCCGCGCCGAAGAAGCTGCGGGCGGCGAGCCCGATCAGGTGGAACTCCGCATCCTGCGAGCGGTAGCCGATGTCACCGTAGAGACGGCCGATCGTGCTCGGGCTCTCGTAGCGCCAGCCGCGGTCGTTCAGGCCGTCGCCGGTGAAGTAGACGCTCCACGGGCCGGAGACCTTGCCGTACTCGAGATAGCCGGCGGTGCGCGCGTCCGAGCCGCCCCAGGCCGAGATCTCGGTGCCCTGCCAGGTGAAGCCGTTCTTCATCTGGATGTTGACCGCTCCGCCGAGCGCGTTGAGGCCGAAGACCGGGTTGCCGGTGACCACGTCGATGCGCTGGATTGCCTGCGGCGGGATCAGGTCGAAGTTGACGATGTCGCCGAAGGCCTCGTTGATGCGCACGCCGTTCTGATACACGGCGAGGCCCTGCGGCACGCCCTGCACGGGCGAGGCCGTGAAGCCGCGGTAGGTGATGTCGACGCGGTTGTTGTTGCCCTGCGAGTCCGAGACGTTGATGCCGGGCGTGCGGCGGGCCAGCGTCGTGGTCAGGTTGTCGCTGGCGCGATCGATCGTGATATCGCTCGCCGTGACCGATTCGACGGTGCTGGGGATCTTGTAGAGCGGCTGCTCGGAGCCGCGCAGCCGCACGCCGGTGCTCGGTCCCAGGGAGCCGGCCGGCGGCACCGGTCCGGGACCGTTGAAGATCTGCGCCTGGCTCGAATTTCCGCCGCCGGACCCGACCGGCGACGTCGAGACGACGCTGATCTCGCCGAGCGTGACCGATTGCTGAGCCTGCACCGCCGCCGGGAGAACCGTCCCGGCGAGAACCGATGCCGACGCGACCAGGCTGCTCCGAAGCGCCCGAAGTGACATCCCCAACCCCCTCAAACCCAAACACGTGCTCGTGACTGCCGAGCTTGGGTCTTTCTTGGCGGGTGCCGGGAACGCGCACAATTGGTTCAAGAACACGTGAGACGCGTTTCGGCCTCATTTCCGGGCCGCGCCGACCGAAGCCGCCGCCACGTGGTTAAACAGCAACAGTTTCGGTAAAGATTTCAGGCACTTAAGGATATTTCGGCAATCTGCCCGGGATAGTTTGGCAATGATCGCTGGCGCGGGGTCAGAGCCGCGCCTGAATCAGGCGCGCGATCTCGCCGAGCCGCTGCTCGAGCAGCTGCGGAACCTCGCAGACATAGGTCAGCGACTGGCTTCGCTCCTGAAAGATCCGGCGATCCCAGGCGAACTTCGTCTCCAGCTCGGACTGGTCCTTCGGGAGTTCCGTGGCGTCGGAGGCGCTCGGCGCGTCCTTCACCTGACTGATCTTGTCGGCCTCGTCGCGGATTCGCTCGGCCATCCGGCGCTGGCCCTGCGCGTAGCGCGCGATGCCACCCACCACCTTGTTGCGCTCGCCGTTCAGCACCTCGAACACGCCGGCGTAGACGCGGGTCAGGGCCTTGTCCTTCGCGTCCTTGTCGGAGCCGAACTTCTCCGCGAACGTGTCGAGGAGCGGGCCGACCTGCGAGAGGTCGGTGCGGCGCGACGCGATCTTCTGCGCCAGGACGGCGGCGTCGTTGTCGCTGCCCCAGTCGCCGGCGGCCTCCACGTCGGGGCCGGTCCAGAATTGGCCGGGGCTAAGTGTGGCGACCTTGCGCTGGACGCAGGGCCAATCCGGATCCTGCTTCGGCTGCGCCAGGGCGGGACCGGCGAGGATCGCGAGCCCCAGCGCCGGGCCGACGATGCGGGTCAGGAGGACGTTCATTGGGCGGACTCCATCAGGTGTTGTCGCCGGCCGGGCCGCCGCGCCGGGCCATGATGCCGCGGCCGGGGTCGTAGGCGACCACCGCCATGCCGAAGAAGGCGAGCCCCACGCCCAGCACCACGGCGCAGGCGACCGGCTCGAACTGGAGGTAGAGGGCGTAGCGGACGAGCTGGACCGCGTGGCTGAACGGGTTCAGCTCGCAGATCCAGTAGAGGGTCTCGGAGGATTCCCGGATCCGCCACAGGGGGTAGAGGGCCGACGAGGCGAAGAACATCGGGAAGATCACGAAGTTCATCACGCTGGCGAAGTTCTCGAGCTGGCGGACCAGCGAGGACAGGAACAGCCCGATCGCCCCCAGCATCAGCCCCGTGGCCAGGAAAGCCGGCAGGGCCGCGAGGTAGCCCAGCCACGGGATGTCGCTCTCCCAGAAATACGCCACGGCCAGGAACGCGTAGGCCTGCACGATCGACACGGCGACGCCGGCGATCAGCTTGGCGAGCAGGAGCAGCCACCGCGGATAGGGCGAGGTGAGCAGCACCTTCATCGAGCCGACCTCGCGGTCGTAGACCATGGACAGCGACGATTGCATGCCGTTGAACAGCTGGATCATCACGGCGAGGCCCGGGACCACGTAGACCTCGTAGAGCACGTAGGTCTGGTAGGGCGGCTCGATGGACACGCCGAGCGTGTTGCGGAAGCCGGCCGCGAAGATGAACAGCCAGACCAGCGGCCGGACTAGCGCCGAGAAGAACCGCTCCTTCTGATTGAAGAAGCGCAGCAGCTCGCGGCGGACGATGCCGCCGAGGCAGATCAGGTAGCCGACCGCGTCGAGGCGGCCGATCCGCGCGGCCTGGCCGCGCGGCGGGGCGGTGCCGATCCGGGTGGCGAGCGGTGTCGGGTTCGTCATGCCGCCGCCCTCCCCGGCTCGGCGACCAGGCGGCGGAACGCGTCGGCGAGCGCCTCGCCGGGCCTGCCGATCCCGCCGGCCCGGCCCCGGGCGACGATCCGGCCCCGGTGCAGCACCACGGCGTCGTCGTCGTCCGCGATCTCCTCGAAGATGTGGGTCGCCCAGAGCACCGACAAGCCCTCCTCCCGCACCAGGGCGCGGACGATCGCCACGATGTCGGCCCGCGACTCGAGGTCGAGGCCGACGCTGGGCTCGTCGAGGAGCAGCAGGTCCGGGCGGTGGATCAGCGAGCGGGCGATCTCGATCCGGCGCGACTGGCCGCCCGAGAGCGTGCGCACCTTGTCGTGGCGCCGGTCCGCCAGGCCGACGCGGTCGAGCAATTCGCCGACACGCACCTTGGCGGGACGGCGGGCGATGCCGTGCAGGCTCGCGTGGTAGAGGAGGTTCTGCTCGACGGTGAGATCGGTGTCGAGGGTCCGGGCCTGGAACACGACGCCGAGCCGCGCCAGCGCCCGGGACGGCTCGCGATCCAGGGCGTGGCCGAAGATCGAGACCCGTCCGGTCTGGTTGTTGTAGAGCCGGGTGATGACCGAGAACAGCGTCGTCTTGCCGGCGCCGTTCGGCCCCAGCAGCGCGGCGAAGTGGCCACGCTCCACCGTGATCGAGACGTCGTCCAGCGCGGCGCGGGCGCCGAACTTGTGGCCGACATGCTCGATCAGGAGGGCCGCCGGCTCGGTCGCGCTCATCGGCCCAGGACCTTCCGGGCGTCGGAGACGGCGTCGAGGCACTCGTCGAACTCGCCCTCCTTCTGCTCCCGCTCGGCCACCCGCAGGGCCTTCCTGAGCTTCGGCACCGCCGTCTCGGGCGGGTTCAGGGCGAGGGCGTCGCGGATCATCGTGATGCCCTCGGCGCAGGACGCGGCGTCGTCGGCCGCGAGGGCCGGGCCGGCGGCGAGGAGGCAGGCGGAGAGGAGGAGGAGGCGCATCACTTCACCGTCAGCGTGCCGGTCATGCCCTTGGACTCCAGGCCGTGCACCGACCACGTGTAGGTGCCGGGCTTGATCGCGACGAACTCGATGGCGATCTCGCCGGGATCGTCGAACTCCAGGTGATCGGGTGGGCCGCCGCCGTGGATCTCCTTGTGCTCGATCACGATCTGGTTGAACCAGATGTAGCGGAAGAACTCCGGCGCGTAGAATTTGTATTCCTGGCGCCCCTTGGCGACGATCCGTAGCCGGTAGGCCTTGCCGGATTCCAGCGTGATGTCCTTGTTCTCGACCACGAAGTCGTTGCCCTGATCGTCGCCCAGGACGAGGTCGGGCAGGTTCTCCCGCTTCTTGGTCAGGTCGAGGGCACTGGCCGGTGCCGCGGCGAGCAGCCCTGCCAGGCCGAGGGCCGCCGTTCGAAACATGCGTGTCATGTCGTGTTCCACCCTAGGGCCGCGTCGCGCGCGGCCGTCCTCGCTCGGCGCCCGGAGGTCGCGCGGATCAGTTCGGCGAGATCGCCACGCCCCAAGGCAGGAGCCCGACCGGGATGCTCTTCACCACCTTCTCGGCGGCCACGTCGATCACCGAGACGTCGTTAGAGGTACCGTTCGTGGTGAAGAGCTGCTTCTGGTCAGGCGTGAAGGCCAGCTGCCAGACCCGCTGGCCGACCGGCAGATACTTCTCGACCGCGTAGGTCTTGGCGTCGATCACGGCGACGCGGTTCGCCGGCCCGAGGGCCACGAAGGCCTTGGATCCGTCCTTGGTGATCCGGATGCCCACCGGCTGGATCGCCTCGTCGTTCACGCCCGGGATCTTGAAGGCGATCTTCCTGATCACGCGGCGCTGGGCGACGTCGATCACGCTCACCGTGCCGCCGACCTCCGCCGAGACCCACAGGAACTTGCCGTCGGCGGTGAACTCGGCGAAGCGCGGCCGGGCGTCGACCAGCACGTTGTCGATGACCTGGAATGTCTTCGTGTCGATGAAGTGGGCCATGTTGGTCGTCTCGGAGGTGTTGACGAGGATCTTCCCGTCCGGCGACAGGCCCATCCCCTCCGGCTCGACGCCCACCGGTACCTCGGCGAGCACCTTGTTCTTCTCGATGTCGATGATCGTGACCTGGCTGTCGTCCTCGTTGGCCACGTAGAGCGGGTTCCCGGAGGCGTCGAGGATGAACTGCTCCGGATCCGGCCCGGAGCGCAGCGAGCGCACCACCTTTCCGGAACCGGTGTCGAGCACGTCGATCCGGTCGTCGTCGCTCGCGCAGACGAACAGCTCCTTGCCATCCTTGGAGACGGTCACACCGCGCGGGCGCCGCCCGACCTTCCACGTCGCCGTCACCGCCATCGTGTTGGTGTCGATGACGCTGACCGAGTTGCCCTTCTCGTTCGTCACGTAGGCGGTGAAGGCGGCGGCCGGCCCGCACAGGGCGAACCACGCACCGAGGGCGACCCCACTCAGACATGCCTCGACGCGGCGGCTCATACGGTTTCCTTCCCTTGCGACGGCCCGGCGCCCTGGGCGGACGTTCTCGGGGGACATTTGTAGTGCGATTTCCGCGCGTTGCGAGGGCCTTGGCCGCTCGCCATCGCCGCAGGCCGCGGGTTCACTTGAACTTGCAGGTGGTCTCGGGGAGGTCGACGCCCAGCGTGTCGAGGGGCGTGCGCTGGTGCAGGAAACCCTGCTCCGGCGCGACGGAGACCAGCGCCTTCGGCTGTACCACGATGATCGCCTGCCGGAGCTGGTGGTCCCAGGGCCGGAAGCTCAGCGGCACGCCCTTGTAGGCCGGCAGCGTGAAGGCGGGCTCGACGAGGTACGGGGCGATCACGGCTGGGTCGTTGGTCTTCTTGGCCGTCACGGCCTCGCCCACCGTCCGCACCGCGGCCCAGACCTGATAGTCCAGCGGGCGCATCAGCCGGGAGGCGAGCCGCCGGAACCGGTTCTGGGCCTGCGCGGCGCCCCAGGTCTCCAGCACGGGGGACCAAGTCGTCGGCGTCAGCGCCTGCGTGCCGCCGACGGGGCGCGGATCGACGGTGCGGTAGGGCACGTAGTCGCCCCAGTCGCCCTCCTCGTCGGCCACGATGGCCATGTCGTAGTCGAGGCCCCGGGTGAAGACCATCGCCTCGGCGCGGGTCGGCGTGTCGCCGCGCGCCTTGGCGAGGGGGCCGAAGGTCCAGGGCTTCTCGGCGGTGATCTTAAGCGCGAACTTCCGCGCCGAGTTGCGCATCGCGTCGGCGTAGGCCTTGTCGGCGTCGGTCGGGCCGACGATCAGGAAGAGCTTCCGCCAGCGCATCACGGTCAGGTACTGCGCCAGGGCGTCGGTGAGCATCGCCCGCGACGGCAGGATGTGGAACACGTTGGCCCGGCACTCGGCGCCGCGCAGACGATCGTCGGACGCCCCCGCGTTGAGCACGACCGCGCCCGTGTCCTTGACGGCGTCGGCCACGGCCAGAACCGCGTCGGCGGGGAGCGCCAGGACCAGGTAGCGCACGCCCTTGCCGATCAGCTCCTTGGCCGCCGCCACGGCGTCCGGCTTGTCGTCGGTCAGGGCGACCTCGTCGAGGACGTAGGTCTGCTTGGTGAAGCGGCCGGTGGTGTTGTTGTCGGCGATGCCCATCTTGGCACCGGCCAGGCCCTCGTCCTCCGGCGCCGCCTCGGCATCGTACGAGGACGGGGCGGGCTGCGGCCGGTAGATCAGGCCGACATGGGTCTCGAGCGCCTGCGGAGCGGCGGCCTGGGCCGGCTGCGCCGCCGCGGCCGGCGCCGGGTCCTCGGCCCGCGCCGCCGCCGGGGCGATGGCGAGCGCGACGGCGGCCGCGCGCAGCCAGGACGGGCGCGTCTTGTGCCGGAGGGCCGTGTCGGGTGCAGGATGGTGCATGCGCGCGGCCTCTATCAGCTTCCGCTCAGGCCGCTCAACCGCGGCGTCTCGTCCCGACGTTCACGTTACCGTCGTGGGATAGGCGGGCGCGGAAGTACATTGCCAAATTGTCCCTTCGCCCGACCTATGGCGGGAACGATGCCGCCGCCTCGGGCGGTCGCACGCCTCGAGAGGAAGCTCCCGCCGATGCGCCACACGTCTCTCCGCGCCGCGCTCGCCTGCGGCGTCGTCCTGTGGACCGCCCTGCCCGGTGCGGCCGGCGCCGCCGAGAAGGCCGCCGTCTTCCCGGTCGAGCTGTTCGATCCCGGTGCCGCCTACGGATCCCGGACGCGGCCGGTGGACGCCCGGAAGCTCGCCCTCGTCACCGACGAGTTGCGCAACGCCCTGCGCGACAAGGCCGGTCTGGAGATCGTCGATACCGCGCCCAAGGCCGACGTCGTGGCCAAGGAGGGGCCGCTCTACAAATGCAACGGCTGCGCGGCCGACATCGCCAAGAGCCTGGGTGCGGACCTCGTCGTGACCGGTTATGTGGAGAAGGGGTCCGGCCAGATCTTCAACCTGAGCGTCGCGATCGCCGAAGCCGATACCGGCAAGGTGGTGCGCGGCGGGCAGGTGACGATCCGGGCCGACACCGACGATACCTGGGCGCACGCGATGCGTTGGGTGGTCAAGAACCGCCTGCTCGCCGAGCGGCTGCCCGGGAAGTCCTGAGACGGCCCGTTCAAGTTCGAGTGTTTCGTGCCCGCGTCCACCATCCAGCAAGATCCCCTGCCCCGGCTCCTCGTCAGCGTTCGCGATCCGGCCGAGGCCGAGGCAGCCCGCCTCGCCGGCGCCGACCTGATCGACGCCAAGGACCCGGAGCGCGGGGCGCTCGGCGCCCTGGACGAGGACGTCGTGCGGGAGATCGTCGCCCGCGTGTCCGGCGGTGCCGCGACGAGCGCGGTGGCCGATCCGGCGGCCGGATCCGTCGCCGCCCTGGCCCGGACCGGCGTCGACTGGGTGAAGGTCGGTCTACGTCCTGCCGAGATCCGGGACGCGGCGATGCTGGCCGATCGCGTCGCGGCCGCGCCGGGCCGGCTGATCGCCGTGCTGTTCGCCGAGGACGGGCCGGCGGCCCCGCACGTGCCCGCCCTGGCGGCCGCCGGCTTCGCCGGCGCCATGATCGACACTGCCGGCAAGACCGGCGCCCGCCTGCCCGACCTCGCCGCCCCCTCGGACCTCTCGGCCTTCACCTCCGCCTGCCGGGCGAACGGCCTGATGAGCGGCCTCGCCGGGTCGCTGCGGGTCATCGACATCCCCGGCCTCTGCGCGCACCGGCCGGATTACCTCGGCTTCCGCGGCGGCCTGTGCCGGGACTTCGACCGCCGCAACGGCATCGATCCCCTGCGCGTGGCCGAGGCCCTGCGCGCCCTGCGGCCGAGCCGGCAGGACGCGGCGTGACGAGCGTCATCAAGATCGGCGGCAGCCTCGAGGCGGATCCGCATCGCCGCGGCGCCCTGCTGGAGGCGATCGGCGACGGCACGCACGGGCGCTGCATCGTGGTGCCGGGCGGCGGCGCCTTCGCGGACGCCGTCCGGGCCGCGCAGGCGCGGGAGCGCTTCGGAGACGCCGAGGCCCATCGCCGGGCGCTCGACGCCATGAGCGACGCGGCCGGCATCTTCCGCGGGATCGAGCCGCGGCTCGTGCAGAGCCTGGAGCCCTGGGCTGAGACGGCGCCCGCGCGGATTCGGGTCTGGAACCCGCGCGCTCTCCGAGCCGGCCACCCGGACATCCCGGAGACCTGGGACGTCACCTCGGACAGCCTCGCCCTCTGGCTCGCCGCGCGGGTCGGGGCGGAGCGCTGCGTCCTGGTGAAATCCGTCGATGCGCCGCCGGGCGTCGACCCCGCCGCGCTGGCGCGGGACCGGATCGTGGACGCAGCCTTCCCGGGCTTCGCGGCATGTTTCGGGGGTACGATCGAGGTCTGGGGACCGCACCGCCGCGTCGCGGTCGAGACGAGGGCCGCCGCGTGAGCACCGCCGAGCACATCGTCTTCGTCACCGGCCGCCTCGCCCGGGCGCGGCTCGAGAAGGTCGCGGCGGGGCTCCCGCAGACCCTCCACTGGAGCATCGCGGATGCCGGCGTGAAGGTCGCGGCGCTGATGACCGAGGAGATCATCCGCCGGCGGGTCGTGCTGCCCGAGGGCGCCACGCGGATCGTCCTGCCGGGCCGGTGCCGGGCCAATCCCGAGCACCTCGCGGCGCATTTCGGCGTCCCGGTGGAGCGCGGACCCGACGAGGTGGTCGACCTGCCGGCCTGGCTCGGCCTGACCGCCCGCAAGGTCGACCTGTCCCGGCACGACCTCCGGATCTTCTCGGAGATCGTGGACGCGTCGAAGATGAGCGTCGACCAGATCCTCGCCAAGGGGCTCGATCTCGCCGGGCGCGGCGCGGACGTCATCGATCTCGGCGGCCTGCCCGATACCCCGTTCCCGCACCTCGAGGATTCCGTGCGGGCGCTGAAGGGCGCCGGCCTGAGGGTCAGCGTCGATTCCTTCTCCCGCGAGGAACTGGTCCGGGGCGCCGGCGCCGGCGCCGACTTCCTGCTGAGCCTGAACGAGGAGACCCTCGATCTCGCCTTCGAGACCGACGCGGTGCCGATCCTCGTGCCGATGCGGCCGGACGACCTGCCCTCCCTCGATCGGGCGATCGAGCGCATGCTCAAGGCGGGGCGGCCGTTCCTGGCCGACCCGATCCTCGAGCCGATCCACCACGGCTTCGTCGACTCGATCGCGCGTTACCGCGACACCCGCGCCCGCTGGCCCGAGATCGACATGATGATGGGCACCGGCAACCTCACCGAGCTGACCGAGGCCGATTCCCTGGGCGTCACGGCGCTGCTCGTCGGGATGTGCTCGGAGCTGTCGATCCGCAACGTGCTGATCGTGCAGGTCTCCAACCACACCCGCCGCACCGTCGAGGAGCACGACGCCGCCCGGCGGGTCATGTACGCGGCCAAGGCCGATTCGGCGCTGCCGAAGGGCTACGGCCGGGCGCTCCTCGCCCTTCACGACAAGCGCCCGTTCGTGCAGACCGCCGACGAGATCGCCCAGGCCGCCGCCGAGGTGCGCGACCCGAATTACCGGATCGTGATCGCCGAGGACGGGATCCACCTCTACAACCGCGACATCCACAGGGTCGGCACCGACGCGATGGCCTTCTTCCCCGACCTCGACGTGGCGAGCGACGGCGCCCACGCCTTCTATCTCGGCGCCGAACTCGCCAAGGCCGAGACGGCGTGGCGGCTCGGCAAGCGCTACGTTCAGGACGAGGCCCTCGACTGGGGCTGCGCGGCCGACGCCGACGTCGAGGATGCCACCGCCTTCAAGAAGGCCGGCCACACCCGCCATTCCGGACCCGACGCGCCCCCGCCCGGGACCCGCGACGCGCGCCTGGCCGGCCCCGAAGCCGGCGCGAGCCCGCCCGAGACCGTCCCGGAGGCCGCGGCGCGCGCCGCGGCCTCCCCCGAGCGCCCCCAGGACCCGCCGTCGAAGCTGGTCTGCGGGCGCCTCGTCCCCGCCGACAAGGCGTGAGGCCATGCCGCTGATCCTCGAGACCATCGTCACGACGCTGTCCCCGGCGGGCGAGCTGCACCTCGTCCCGTTCGGGCTGATCGGCGAGGATGAGGGCTACGTCCTCGCGCCGTTCCGGCCATCGCCGACGATCGTCAACCTGGAGGCCAATCCCTGCTTCGCGGCCTCGAGCCCGCGCGACATCCGGGTGATCGCCGGCGCGGTGACGGGCCGGCGCGAGTGGCCGACGCTGCCGTGCGCGGCGATCGAGGGCCGCCGCCTCGCCGACAGTTTCGGCCACGCGGAATTCGCGGTCGCCTCCGTCGAGGCCCACGAGACCCGGCCTCGCTTTCGCGGCCGGATGGTCCACAGCGCCGCGCATTCGCCGTTCATCGGCTTCAACCGCGCGCAGGCGGCGGTCCTCGAGGCCGCCATTCTTTCGACCCGGCTCCACATGCTGGAGCCCGAGAAGGTGTTGACGGAGATGGCCTACCTCGCCATCGCCATTGGCAAGACCGCGGGACCGCGCGAGCGCGAGGCCTGGGGTTGGATCGAGGACAAGGTCGCGGCGGCCCTCGGCCCCGAGGCGCGCGTCCTCGATCGCGACGACCGCTGAGGGCGGGAGGAGAAGGACAAGATGAAGAAAATCACCCTGGCCCTGGCGGCCACGGCGGCCCTGGTGGCGGCGACCGCGCAGGCCCACGGCCCGACCCGGCGCAAGATCACCGAGTCGATCGAGATCAACGCCCCCGCCGACAAGGTCTGGGCCGTGGTCGGCGACCTGAAGAATTCCGACTGGATGCAGAACGTCACCAAGACGGAGCTCAACGGCGACCCGGCCGGCAAGTTCAAGCGTGTGCTGACGCTCAAGAACGGGAATCAGATCTCCGAGACCAGCAACAAGTACAAGCCGGAGGACAAGCTGTTCTCCTACTACATCGACAAGGTCGACGTGAAGGATCTTCCGGCGAACGACTACTCGGCGACCATCACGGTCGAGCCCGAGGGCAACGCCAAGTCGAAGGTCGAGTGGAAGGCGGCGTTCTATCGCGGCTACATGAACAACGACCCGCCGCCGGATCTGAACGACGAGGCCTCCGAGAAGGGCGTCGGCGACTGGATCAAGGCGAGCCTCGCCAACCTGAAGGCCAAGGTCGAGAAGGGCTCGTGAGCCCGGCTCGGGGCCGCGCGACCCTCGTCGCCGGCCTCGTCCTCGTGGCGACCGCCTCCCGCGCCGAACCGGCCCGGGAGGCCATCGTCACCGCCCAGCTCGGCGGCGCGGTCGAGATCGTCGACCTGGCCGCCGGGAAGGTGGTGCGCCGCATCCCCGTCGACGGGGCCCCGGCTGGGATCGCCCTGTCGCCCGATCGCCGGCGGGCCTACGTCACGCGGCCGGAGGGGCACGGCCTCGCGATCCTCGACCTCGACGCCGGCAAGGTCCTGTCCGAGGTGCCGCTGCCCGGCGGCCCGCTCGGCGTCGCTTCCGACCCGCGGGGCGGCGCGGTCTACGTGGCCGACTGGTACGGGCACCGCCTGTTCGTGCTGACCGAGCGCGACGGCACCCTGGTTCCGGACGGCGAGATCGCCGTCGGCGCTTCGCCCTCGGGGATCGCCGTCAGCCCCGACGGGGCGACGCTCTACGTCGCCAACCGCGAGGCCGACACGGTCTCGGTCGTGGACGCCGCGACCCGGCGGGAGACCAAGGTCATCCCGGTGGGGCAGCATCCGTTCGGAATCACGCTCGATGCCGCGGCGGGGCGCGCCTACACGGCCAACGTGACCGGCGACGACGTCTCGGTGCTGGATCTGAAGACAGGGCGCGAGATCGGCCGCATCCCGACCGGCCGCCGGCCCTACGTCATCGCCCTCGCTGGCGGGCGCGGCTTCGTGACGGACCAGTATGCCGGCAGCGTCACGGCGTTCGACCTCGCCACGCTCAAGCCGATCGCCGACGTCGATGTCGGCGACCACCCTGAAGGGATCGCCGCGGATCCCGACGGACGCCTCTACGTCGCCAACTGGGGCGACAACACGCTGAGCGTTCTCGATTCGAAGACGCTCAAGGTGCTGGCGACCATCCCGACGGGCAACGGCCCACGCTCGTTCGGCGCGTTCCTGCGCTGAGCGTCAGCCCGGTCGGCGCTGGGGCGCCCGCCGGTAGGCCGCCCGGGCCATCAGGAGCGCACCGCCGACCTGCAGGAAGCCGGTCTCGCCGAGATCCGAGGGGGCGATATGCGCCTGGATCAGCAGCCGTGTCAGCGCGTTCAGCGCGAGCAACGTCAGGCAGAAGGCCGCGGCGGCGAGCAGGCTGGCGACGAACTCGGGCATGATCTCCCTCCCGTGTCGAACGGGGAGAGATTAGCAAGCCGCGCGCCAAGGCCAAGCTGCCGGGCCGTCCGACCTCAGCGCTTGCGTCCGGCGGGTGCCGGCGCCGGCGTCCCGGCCTGCGCGGCCGGCGTGGGCCGCGGCGTCTCGACGGCGAGCCGCTTCACCGGCCAGCCGTCGCTCCAGCGCTCCATGTCGGCGAGGCGCGGATTGTTCTTCAGCGCCGTCGCGTCCGATCCGGCGAAGGCCGCCGCGGCGGCGAGGTCGAAGGTCTTCCAGAAACCGAGATAATCGAGCGCGTCGACCCGGGCGAGGTTGATCTGCGAGACCAGGGTCTGCTGCTCGCCGGACAGCGCCATGTCGGCGGACCAGCGGAACGGCGGCGGCTTCGTCGCGTCCTTGGGCGCGTCCTTCGGCTCAGGGCCCGGCTTGATGGCGCCGCCGTCGTAGGCCGTGTCCACGCCGGCCGGGGCCGCCAGGGTCGCCGTCAGGGCCGGGAAGCCGTGATCGTCCGACAGCGCCCGCACGAAGAGCTTGCGCTCCAGCGGCACGGCACTCGCCTCGCGCAGGAGGCGCTTGGCCGCGAGATCGGCGGCCCGCGTGTCCTTGTCGCCGACCATGGTCACGATCAGCGTCGCGGGATCGATCGCCGACAGGTCGTTGAGGGCGATGCCGCGGGATTTCGGCCCGCTGGCGATGCCGCCAGGCATCACCGCGAAGATCAGCTTCGGCACCGGCAGGCCCTGGGCCTTGGCCGCGGCAGCCAGATCCATGGCGAGCGGAGCCCCGGCGAGGTGGCCGATCATCGCGACGCGGCCGAGGTCGGGCTTCGCCTCGCCGTCCGTCGCGATCTCGGCGAGTGCCGCCTTGACGAGGGATTCCGCGATGGCCGGGGCGTCGGCCGGGCGGGTCCGGTTCACCTCCTGAAATCGTGGATACAAGATGAGCCAGCCCTGGCGGGCGAGATGATCGATCCAGCCGCCGTAGCTCTGCGGATTGACCGCGCCCCACCCGTGCAGGACGATCGCGACCGGCCGGCCCGTCTCGGGGGCCGCGCCCGCGGCGTAGAACGCGTAGGTCGAGGCCGTGCCGCGCCCGAGCAGCCGCTTGGTCACCGTCGCCTTGCGGTCACCCACACCGCCCGCGCCGTCGGCGGGCTGGGCCGGCGGGGTCGCCGCCTGAACGGACGCGAGACCGGCCAGGGTCATGATCGCGGCGGCGGTGAGCGATCCGCGAAGAACTGTGAGACGCATCCGGGACTCGACTGAGAGACGCACTGCGTCGGCAGGTCAGAATGCGCTGAATAGCAGATTCTCTCGTCTTGGCGACCCGCTGGCGCAGTCTCCTGTCAAGGTTCCGCGGCGGAAGCTAGGTCGGGCCGCAGCCCGTGGGACCCGGACGGTCGAGCTGCCGCGCCAGCGCCGCCAATTCCGCCGGCAGGTCGCGATCCGCCGTGCCGTAGACACTGAGCAGCCCCTCCCGGACCGTGTCGAGAACGGCGGATTCCGCCGAATCCCGCGAACCGGGGCGTCGGAGTGAATCGGCGTGGTTGGTTGCGACAATCTTCATGGCGGCGTCGGGGATCGGTTGTACTGCGGAAGTCCGGGCGCGGCGCGCTCCGGAGTGGCGTACAACTGTGCGGCCGCCTCAGGTTTCCAAGCCGGACGGGATTATTTTGCCGCCCGGTCCGATAACGGACGGTCCCGACCCGGCCGAGGGTCGCCCGGCCGCCTGCTCCACCCAGGCGAGGATGTCTTCGGCGCGCCACGGCTTCGGGATGAAGGTCGCCGAGACGCGCAGGTCGCTCGGCTGGTCGCCCGCGTCGCCCGAGGTCAGCAGGACCCGCACGCGCGGCCAAGTCACGCCGATGATCCGCGCGAGCTCGAAGCCGCCGATCGGTCCGGGCGTGCGGACGTCCGAGAAGACGACACTGACCTCGTCCGCGCGATCGTTGAGGATCGCCAGGGCGCGATCGGCGGTCTCGGCCTCGATCACCGTGAAGCCGGTATCCTCCAGCAGCGTGGCCGCGAGGAAGCGCTCGTCGGGCTGGTCCTCCACGACGAGGATCACGGGCTTCTGGCCAGGCTGTACCGAATCGCTCATGGACCAGGACACTCTACAGGGGCTGAACGGCGGTCGCTTCGATCGGTTCAACGCCCGAGCGCCGCGAAGGGCCAGACCCGCGCGGGCACAGATCCTCCTTGGATCCTTGCACGATTGTGAAGTTGTGGCCGTGTCTTGGGTAACACAGCCACGCCGGAACGCGCCCGATCGGGCGTCCTGGGCCGACTATTCAGCCGACGCCGTGCGATTTCAGGAAGGCCAGCGCGCGCTTCCAGCCGTCCTCCGCTGCCTCGCGGCGGTAGCTCGGACGATAATCCGCGTGGAAGCCGTGCGGCGCGTCCGGGTAAACCACGAGTTCGACGCTCTTGCCGGCCGCCCTGGCGCGGTCGCGCGCCTCCTCGACCGCCGCCACGGGGATGCCGGTATCGGCCCCGCCGTAGAGGGCGAGGAGCGGCGCGTGGATCTCGGCCGCCACGTCGCCGGCGGTGCGCGGCTGGATGTCGGTCCGCTCGCCGCCGACCGGCCCGTACCAGGCGACGGCCGCCTTCAGGTCGCGACGATGCGCCGCGTAGAGCCACGTGGCGCGTCCGCCGCGGCACCATCCCATGACGCCGAGGCGGTTCGGGTCGCCTTTCGCCGCCGAGGCCGCCCAGGCCACCGTCGCGTCGAGATCGCCGATCCACTGCGCGTCCGGCGTCTTCGCGATGACGTCTCGGATGATCTGCTTCGGATCCGACATGGTCGAGAGGTCGCCCTGGCGGGCGTAGAGCTCGGGGGCCACGGCGCAGTAGCCGGCCTTCGCGAGCCTGCGGCAGATGTCCTTGATGTAGTCGTGGACGCCGAAGATCTCCTCGATCACCAGGATGATCGGGAACGGGCCCGCGCCCTCCGGAACCGCGCGGTAGGCCGGCATCGGCCCGTCCGCGGCCGGGATCTTCACCTCGCCGGCCTCGATGCCCGCACTGTCGGTGTGAATCACCTGGGCCTCGACGCGGGTGGTCGCGAGCGTCAGCCCGCTCATCAGGCTCGTCATCACGAAGCCCCGTCGCGACAGGGGCGGCGTGATCAACCCGTCGAGTCCGGCCCGGTCGTGATCCGCCATCGTGCTCTCTCCCTCGTTCCGAGGCTGAGGGCTATCCGCGGGCGGCCGCCCGGGTCAAATCGGCCCCCGTCGCCGGGCCCTCAGGCGCCGGCGGCCGCCAGGGCCCGGACGGGCCGCGGGCTGGCGGCGCGCGCCGGCTCGGCGATCTCGCGGGGCTTCAGCATGTCGCCCAGGCTCACGAAGGTCTCGGCGGCCGGCGAGATCACGGCGCGGATGCCGTAGCCCAGCGCGAAGGAGCGGATCAGCTCGGCGTCCCGCGGGATGCCGAACCGGTCGAGAGCGGCGAGGAACGCCTCGCGGAACAGGCTCGGCCGGCACCAGCGCTTCTCGGCCATCTGCAGCGGCCAGTCCCACAGGCCCTCCGCCCGGCGCGTCGCGAGCGCGGAGCGGGCGATGAAGTAGCCGGTCTGGCGGTGCTCGATTCCGTCCGCCTGCACCGACCAGTCGTCGTTGCCGAACAGTTCGACCTCAGCCGCGTCGCCCATCGGGTCCTCCGCCCTGAACCAGCCTTCCGGCGCACCGGAACATTGCCGGAACACTGGAGCGGAAATCGGCGGTGGTCAAGGCGCTTGTTCCCGGTGCGTTCGCGAATCGCGCGGGCGCGCCTCAGCGGGCCTTGAACATGGCGTGCTCGATCCGGTCGCCCGGGGCGATCCCGAGCTTCGCCGCGGTGCCGGCGTTCAGCTCGAGCACCGCCACGACCGGGCCGCCCGACGGAATGATCGCCGTGGAGAGCGGCTCGGTGTCGGCGGCGATCCGGCTGATCGTCCCGTCGGGCCGGATGAACACCATGTCGAGCGGCAGGTAGGTGTTCTTCATCCACATCGTGACAGGCTGGTTCTGCTCGAAGTCGAACAGCATGCCGTGGTCGGCCGCCATGTGCCGGCGGAACATGAGGCCGCGGGCGCGGGCGGCGTCGTCGCGCATCACCTCGACGTCGAAGCGCTTCGGCCCGGCCTTCGTGACGATCGTCAGCGGCTCCGACTTGGTCGCGGCGGCCCGGGCGGCCGCCTGCGCCACGACGGCGGGCGCCGGGGCGATCGCGGTCAGGGCGAGGCAGGCGATGGCGGTCACCCGGGCGGTGCGAAGGAGGGGTCTCACAGGCTCATGCCTCTCGTGGGATGGCGCGCGGACCGTGAGGCCCGTCGCCCGGTGATAGACCAGGACATGCCGAAGGGAAATCCGACTCCGGATTTTCCGAGTTTCGACAAGGAGATAGGACGGGGTGTGCCGGGCCGGGGAAACGCGGCCTCAATGGGACGCGGGCATCGTCCCGTCGATCAGCCGCACCTCCGCCGCCATCACGCCCTTCGAGCCATCGCCGTAGCGCACCAGGACGGACTCGCCGGGCTTCAGCTCGGCGATCCCGTAGCGCCGCAGCGTTTCCATATGCACGAAGATGTCCGGCGTCCCGTCGCCGCGGGTCAGGAATCCGAACCCGCGCAGGCGGTTGAACCACTTCACGACGGCGGTCTCGAGCCCGCTGGTCGGCGTCACGGTGACGTGCGTGCGCGGCATCGGCAGCTCGGAGGGATGCACCGCCGTCGCCTGATCGAGGGAGATGACCCGGAAGGCCTGCCAGCCGCGGGGCCGCTCGACGGCCTCGACGACGATGCGGGCGCCCTCGCTGGCCGCCTGGTAGCCGTCGCGCCGCAGGCACGTGACGTGGAGCAGGATGTCGGGCGCACCGTCGTCGGGCACGATGAACCCGAAACCCTTGGAGACGTCGAACCACTTGATGCGGCCGGCCACCTCGACGAGGTCGAGCGCCTCATCCTCGTGCTGATCCAGTTCGCCGGTTCGGGCGACATTTCCCCGCTCGGGGTTCTCCGGCCCGGATCCGCGTTCGTCAGACATGGCCGAGCAACCTACACCGAATCACGCCGCGCGCTCTCGCGGCAAGATTAACGAAGTCCTGATGTCCGGGAAGCCCATTTGGCCGGCAGAACAGTGACGCCAAGTTGCAATCTTGGCGCAAGGAGGCGGGGCCGCAACAGTCGATCGGTCGCAGGCTCGGGCGAAACCGGCGTTTAAGCGTCGGGGCTGCCGAGGGGTTTTCCGGATGCCGGCTCTCCCTCCCGGCACTCCCGCGCACGCCGCGTCGGCGTTCACGTTTCCGAGAGCCGACACACCCGCTTCGGGCTCGGTCGGAGCGTCCGTCGCACGGCGCGATGGAAAGGGCGGCCCCGACATGGTTTGGGTGCACCATCATGTCCGTTGACGTCACCCTCGACCGTCCCGTCGCCGCCACCCCGGTCGCTCCCGCCTCGCAGCGGCGCCGCCTGCCGGTCATCGACGCGGCGCGGGCGGCCGCCCTGCTGGCGATGGCGAGCTACCACACGCTCTGGGATCTCGGTCACCTGCGGCTGACCGCGGAGAACTACGCGCTGACGCCGACGGGGCGGCACGCCGCCGAGGCGATCGCCGGCACCTTCCTGGTCCTGGTCGGCATCGGCCTCGTGCTGATGAACGGGCGCGGGGTCCGGCTTCGACCGACGCTGCTGCGGCTCGCGCGGATCGGCGGGGCGGCGCTCCTCGTGACCCTCGGCACCTGGGTCATGTTCCCGGACGCCTTCGTGTTCTTCGGCGTGCTCCACTGCATCGCCGTCTCGAGCCTGCTCGGGCTGCCGTTCCTGTTCCTGCCGGTCCCGGTCACCGCCGTCGCGACCGCGGCCGTGCTCGCCGCGCCGCACGTGGTGCACGCGCCCGTCCTCGACGCGCCGGCCCTGTTCTTCCTCGGCCTCGGCTCGGTGTTGCCGCGGACGAACGACTACGTGCCGCTCTTCCCCTGGTTCGGGCTTGTGCTGGCCGGCATCGTCCTGGGTCGTCTGGCCCTGCCGCGGCTCGCCCGGTCGCGGCTGGGAGCCTGGGCGCCGCGCACGCGGCTCGGCCGCGCCGTCACCTTCGCGGGCCGGCACAGCCTCGCGATCTACCTCATCCACCAGCCGCTGCTGCTGGCGCTGCTGACCGGGCTCGTCACGGTGGTCGGCGCCAATCCGCGCGCCGGGCTGCGGGCGTTCCGCGCCGATTACGTGACGATCTGCGCGCGCACCGGCGGCGAGCCGCCGCTCTGCCGCATCGCAGCCCGCTGCACCTCGGAGGCGCTGCTCCGCGAGGACCTGTTCCGGGAGGATGGCCGCCCCTTCAGCGGCACGGAGCGCCTGCGCGCGCAGGCGATCTCGCAGGGCTGCTACGCCACCCTGGAGGGCGCCGCGCGATCCGCGCGCTGAACGCGGCGACCGACCTCGCAGGGTTGGTCGCCGGCGCGGACCGGATCAGTCCTTGGCGCGCTCGACGTAAGACCCGTCGGCCGTCATGACGACGACGCGGGTGCCGGCGGCGATGTGGGGCGGCACAGTGGTGCGCACGCCGTTCGACAGGGTCGCGGGCTTGTAGGACGACGAGGCGGTCTGGCCCTTAAGGACCGGCTCGGTCTCGGCGACCTCGAGCGTGACGCGCTGGGGCAGCTCGATGGTCAGCGGGACGCCGTTATGGACCGAGAGCATCACCGCCATGCCCTCCTGCAGGTACGGGGCGGCGTCGCCGACCACGTCCTGCGGCACCGCGATCTGCTCGTAGTTCTCGGGGTTCATGAAATGGAACCCCTCGCCGTCGCTGTAGAGGAAGGTGTGCTCGCGATCCTCCACGAAGGCGCGCTCGACCTGCTCGGTCGTCCGGTAGCGCTCGGACACCTTCACGCCGTCCGTGATCCGGCGCATGTCGAGCTGGGTCACCGGGGTGCCCTTGCCGGGGTGGATGTTCTCGGCGAACAGGATCACGTAGAGCTTGCCGTCCTTCTCGACGACGTTGCCCTTACGGAGCGTTGAGGCGATCACCTTCACGGAATTGCGTCCTGCATTGACATGGGGGCCGGCACGCGCCAAGCGCGGGCGCTGCATCTCGGACCCCGCCACTATCGCATCTGCGCCGCGGTTGCCAGCGGGCGGGCGTGGACCGTCGATGGCAACCGGCATCGGCCGCGGCGCGTCTCCGCGGCCCGGAGCCAGTCAGGTCCGAGGATGAGAGTGCTCCAGAACGCGACGCGTCTCCGTCGGAGCCGGCCGGTCCCACCCCGGCGAGGAAGCCGGTCGTGAGCGGACCCGCCTCCCCGTGGTGGTCGGCCGGCCGCCACGCCGACCGGCGCCCGGCACTGCTCCTGCGCAACCGCGTCCTCGCGGCGTTCCGCGCGTGGTTCGCGGACCGCGACTTCGTCGAGGTCGATGCCGCCTGCCTGCAGGTCTCGCCCGGCAACGAGGCGCATCTGTCGGCCTTCGCCACGGAAGCCATCGGTGCGAGCGGCGCCCGCACGCCCCTCTACCTGCACACCTCGCCGGAATTCGCCTGCAAGAAGCTCCTGGCCGCGGGCGAGACGCGGCTGTTCAGCGTCGCCCGGGTGTTCCGCAACCGCGAGCGCGGGCCGCTGCACCATCCCGAATTCACGATGCTCGAGTGGTACCGCGCCGGCGACCCCTACACGGCGCTGATGGCGGATTGCGCCGCCCTGCTCGCCGGCGCGGCCGAGATCGCCGGCGCCCGCCGCTTCACCTTCCGCGACCGGGAGATGGACCCTTTCGTCGAGCCGGAGCGCCTCACCCTGGCCGAGGCCTTCGACCGCTTCGCCGGGATCGACCTGCTGGCGAGCGTCGCACCGGGCGGCGAGACGGACCGCGAGACTCTGGCCGCCGCCGTCGCGGCCTCCGGCCTCCGGGTCGCCCCGGACGATACCTGGGCCGACCTGTTCTCCCGCGTCCTCGTCGCGCGGATCGAGCCGCATCTCGGCCTCGGCCGCCCGACCATCCTGTGCGAGTACCCGATCAGCGAGGCCGCCCTCGCCCGTCCGGCGCCGCACGACCCGCGGGTGGCCGAGCGGTTCGAGCTCTACGCCTGCGGCGTCGAGCTGGCCAACGCGTTCGGCGAGCTGACCGACCCGGCGGAGCAGCGCCGCCGGTTCGAGGCCGAGATGGCCGAGAAGCAGCGGGTCTACGGCGAGCGCTACCCGATCGACGACGAGTTCCTAGCGGCGCTGGCCGTCATGCCGGAGGCGTCGGGAGTCGCCCTGGGCTTCGACCGCCTGGCGATGCTGGCTTGCGGGGCTACCCGGGTCGAGGACGTGATCTGGACTCCCGTGGCGGAGACGCGGCCATGAACCGGGTCCTGCGCAGCGCGGACGACCTCCTCACCGCCGGCCTGATCTCGGGGCCGGAGGCCGAGGCCCTCGGCGCCGTCCTCGCGCGCTACGCGGTCTCGGTGACGCCCGACATGGCCGAGCTGATCGATCCGCAGGACCCCGACGACCCGATCGGCCGCCAGTTCGTGCCCCGCGCCGCGGAGGCCGTGGCGACGCCGGAGGAGCGCGCCGACCCGATCGGCGACGCCGCCCACGCCCCGGTGACGGGGATCGTGCACCGCTACCCGGACCGCGTGCTGCTGAAGCCGCTCCACGTCTGCCCGGTCTACTGCCGCTTCTGCTTCCGCCGGGAGATGGTCGGACCCGACGGGCTCGGGACCCTCACCGACGCCGAGCTCGACGCCGCCCTCGCCTACATCGCGCGGGATCCGCGGATCTGGGAGGTGGTTCTCACCGGCGGCGACCCGTTCGCGCTCTCGCCGCGCCGCCTCGGCGCCATCGCGGAGCGCCTCGCCGCCATCCCCCATGTCCGGGTCATGCGGGTCCACACGCGCGTGCCCGTGGTGAAGCCCGATCTCGTCTCCGACGCCCTCGTCGAAGCGCTCAAGCGGTTCGGGCGCGCGGTCTTCGTCGCCGTCCACGCCAACCATCCGCGGGAATTCACCCCCGCCGCCAGCGCTGCCTGCGCCCGGCTGGTCGATGCCGGCATTCCCCTGGTCAGCCAGTCGGTGCTCCTGCGCGGCGTCAACGACGAGGCCGCGACTCTCGAGGCGCTGATGCGCATCCTCGTCGAGAACCGGATCAAACCGTACTATCTCCACCACGGCGACCTGGCCCCCGGGACGGCCCACCTGCGCACGGACGTGCCCGAGGGGCAGGCGCTGATGCGCGCCCTGCGCGGCCGCCTCTCCGGCCTCGCCCAGCCGACCTACGTGCTCGACATTCCCGGCGGCCACGGCAAGGTGCCGATCGGACCGGGCTACCTGCACGACACCCCCGACGGGGTGCGCGTGACCGATCCGGGCGGGCAGGACCACGCCTACCCGCCGAAGGCGTGACGGAGACTCTTCGATTATGCGCAGGCTTTGGGGCCGCCTCACCTCGGTGAACGTGCAGAAGGCGGTGTGGGGACTCGACGAGACGGGCCTGCCGTATGAGCGGGTCGAGGCCGGCGGCGCCCACGGGGTCGTCGACGACCCCGGCTACCGCGCGATGAACCCGAACGGCCTCGTCCCGACCCTGGAGGAGGACGGCTTCGTCCTGTGGGAATCCAACGCGATCCTCCGCTACCTGGCGGCTGTGAGCCCTGCCCTGGCCCTGCCGGCTGACCCCCGGGCGCGCGCCCACGCGGAGCAGTGGCTCGACTGGCAGGCCACGAGCTTCACGCCGGCCATGCGCGACGCCTTCTGGCAGCTCTACCGCGCGGCCGACCCGGACCGCGGCCTGATCGCCGCATCGCTGAAGAAGAGCGAGGCCATGGCGGAGATCCTCGACCGCCATCTCGCGGACCGGACCTACGCGGTCGGCGACAGCTTCGGCATCGCCGACATCGCCCTCGGCTGCGCGACGCATCGCTGGCTGAACCTTCCGGCCGAGCGGATCGAGCGCCCGGCGCTGCGGCGCTGGTACGACCGGATCGCCGCCCGACCCGGCGCCGCCCGGGCGCTCGGCGAGCCCATCGCCTGACGGCCGCCGCGGGCGCCCGGAGCCTTGCCGGCACGCCCGCGCGATCCACCTTCCCCGACCGCGCCGCCCGGACCGGGACCGGCCTTTCACGGAGCCCCCGATGGCGATCGACCCGACCCTGCGCGACGCGCTCTCCGCCGTGACACCGGCGAGCCTCGCCCGCGCCCTGGCGCGGGCCGGGGTGAAGGCCTGCACGCCGCACGGGCTCTCGGCGCGGGGGAGCGGAACCGTGGTCGGGCCCGCCTACACGATGCGGATGATCCCGGCCCGCGACGACGCCGCGGGCGATCTCGCCGCGGCCATCGATGCCGTCCCCGAAGGCGCTGTGGTCGTGATCGATGCCGCGGCCTCCGCCCTCGCCCTGCCCTTCGGAGCGATCCTGGCGGCACGCCTCGCCCAGCGCGGCGCCGTCGGTCTGATCACCGACGCGGCCCTGCCCGAGGAGATCGGCCTCCCCGCCTGGTGCCGGCCGGCCGCGGCCACAGGGGCCCTGGCCCTGGTCGGCACGCAGGAGCGCGTCGCCTGCGGCGGCGCCGCCATCCATCCCGGCGATATCCTGGTCGGCGACTCGAGCGGCCTCGTCGCCGTGCCGGCGGCGCTCGCCGAACGGGTCGCCCTGGAGGCCGTCGAGCAGCAGCGCCTCGATCTCTGGATCCAGCGCGAGGTCGAGCGCGGCGCCGACCTCGCGAGTCTCCTTCCGCCGGACGCCGCGGCGCTCGCCCGGTTCGAGGCCGAGACGAAGCCGGCCTGAGCACCGTGTTCTTCCCCGTCTCGAAGGTGATCTTCTTCCTGATCACCCCGTCGAACTTCTGCATCTTCGCGATCCTGCTCGGGATCGCCGTCGCGGCGCTGACGCGGTGGCGGAGGGCCGGCCTCGCTCTGGCGCTGCTCGGCACCCTCCTGCTCGGCGCGGCCGGGCTGGCACCCCTGTCGGACGTGGCCCTGATCCCCCTCGAGCAGCGCTTCCCCGCCTATCCGGAAGACGGGCCGGCCCCGGCCGGGATCATCGTGCTGGGCGGCGGCATCGAGACGGGCCTCTCGGAGGCGCGTCGCCAGATCGTCGTCAACGATGCCGGCGAGCGGCCGATCTATCTCGCCGACCTCGCCCGGCGCTACCCGGCGGCGCGGCTGGTCTTCTCCGGCGGCAGCGGCTTCATCGCGGGCGGCATGGCCGAAGCCGACATCGTGAGCCGGCAGGCGGACGTGATCGGCGTGCCGCGGACGCGCCTGATCCTGGAGAACCGCTCGCGCAACACCCACGAGAACGCCGCCTTCTCGGCGGCCCTGGTCCAGCCGAAGCCCGGCGAGCGCTGGCTGCTCGTGACCTCGGCCTGGCACATGCCCCGGGCGGTCGGCTGCTTCCGCCAGGCCGGATTCGCGGTGGACGCCTTCCCGGTGGATTACCGGACGCGCGGCTGGGGCGACGTCGCGCATTTCCACGGCTTCGCGTCGGACGGGCTGCTCCAGTTCGACCTGGCCGTGAAGGAGTGGATCGGCCTCGTCGCCTACCGCCTGTCCGGCTACACGCCGGACTGGCTGCCGGGCCCGGATCCCGACGGGGCCGCGCCGGAGGCCGGCAGCGACAGGCGGTAGATCCCGCGGAAATCGTCCGGGTCGACGGGCTTCCCCTTCCGCAGGATCGCGATCCGCCCGGCATGGGCGAGCCGCACCGCGACCCGGCGGACCGGCTGCATCAGCGGGCCCCAGCCGTCCGGGTGCGGGCCGCCGAGGGCGCGGGCCACCTCCGAGGGGCAGACGGTCTTCTCGGCGCCGCGCTCGGCCACGAGGCGCAGCATCGCCGTCTCGATCGCGGCGTCGTCGGGTCGTGGGTCGGTCATGTGCGAGCCTCTTCGGCGGGCGACAGGAGCGGCGCCTCGAGCGGTCCCTCGTGAGGCCCCTCCCCGGCTTCGAGGAGCGCCTTGCGGATCTCCGAGGCAAACTGACGGCGCCACATGATGATCACGACGGCCGTCGTCGAGACGAACAGCACGTAGGGGCTGATGAACCAGCCGAGATAGGCCAGCGCGAAGAAGAACGCGCGCTGACCGCGGGCGAAGTGCCGCCCGGCGCTGACGTTCATGGCCGCGAGCCGCCGCACCGCCCGCAGCATCTCGACGTCGCTCGTGCCGGACCCCTTGTGCGGCACGGCGCCCAGCAGGATCGCCGTGTAATTGAACAGCCTGTAGGCCCAGGCGAATTTGAAGAACGCGTAGACGAAGATCAGCGCGAGGCCGGCGACCTTCAGCTCCCAGGTCAGGCGATTGGCCACCGTCCCGAAGGGCAGCGTGGCGAACATATTCAGGACGTCGTCCCCGGAGCGCGACAGGGTCAGGACGGAACCCAGCGCGATGAGCGAGGTCGAGGCGAAGAAGGCCGTGCCGTTCTGCAGCGACGCGTTGATCTGCGTGTCGACCACCCGGTTGTCGCGGCCGATGACCTGGCGCGCCCAGTTTGCCCGGTGGCCGTTCATGATCTGGCTGAGGGAGACCATCCTGCCGCGCAGCCGGCCGACGGACAGGCCGTAGGCGATCCAGGCGAGGACGAAGTAGAGCAGCGCCGCGAGATCGAGATGCGAGAAGGCGGCGCTGCCGGCGGACAGGTCGGTCATGGTCTCCGGATGGCGGATACGCGAAGGGGCCGTCCGCCATACCAGTCCGCGGGCGCGCGCTGAACCCGCGGCGGCGATCTCAGTCGCGCAGGATCCGGAATTCGCCGCCGCGCGGCACGTCGCCGCCGTCCCGCGCGGCCACGTCGGTCACGCGCGCACCCGGCGGACCCGACCGGCACAGGGCCGCCATCTCCGCCACGGCCTCCGGCGCGCCGCTGAAGACCGCCTCGACCGTGCCGTCGTCGCGGTTGCGCACGGAACCGGCGAGGCCGCGGGCGCGGGCCTCGGACTGCGTCCAGGCCCGGTAGGACACGCCCTGGACGCGACCGGTGACGATGACGGAGATCGTCCGGGTCTCGCTCATGCGGGCGCGGTCTCACCTGGATGGGCCCGCGCCGGCGGCGCGGGCCGGGATCGCCTCACTCGGCCGCGATCGGGCGACGCATGCCGGCGCCGAGGGCCGGGGTCCGCGTCGCGCCGGTGCGGACATGCGTGGAGTAGAGCATCAGGCCCGTGAAGGCGATGCCGCCCACGATGTTCCCGATCAGCGTCGGGATCTCGTTCCAGAGCAGGTAGTCCATCACCGTGAGGTGGCCGCCCATGAGGATCGCCGACGGGAACAGGAACATGTTCACCACCGAGTGCTCGAAGGTCATGAAGAAGAACACCGTGATCGGCATCCACATCGCGATGACCTTGCCGGGCACCGAGGTCGACAGCATGGCGCCGATGACGCCGGTCGAGACCATCCAGTTGCACAGCATGGCGCGGACGAAGAGCGTCAGCATCCCCGACGCGCCGTACTTCTCGTAGCCGAGGGTGCGCGCCTCGCCGATCCCGGCGATGAGCTTGCCGACGGCGTTCGGCTCGGTGGCGAAGCCGAAGGTGAAGACGATCGACATCATCACCGCGGTGGTCAGGGCGCCCGCGAAGTTGCCGAAGAAGACCAGCACCCAGTTGCGGGCGACGCCGGCCACGGTGACGCCGGGGCGCTTGTCGATGAGGGCGAGCGGCGTGAGCACGCAGACGCCGGTGAACAGGTCGTAGCCGAGCAGGTACAGCATCGAGAAGCCGACCGGGAACAGCAGCGCCGCGACCAGCGGCTGGCCGGTCGCCTGGTTGACGCTCACCGCGAAGGCGGCGGCGAGCGCCAGGATCGCGCCGGCCATGTAGGCTCGGATGAACGTGTCCTTGGTAGCCATGAAGACCTTCGCCTCACCGGCATCGACGGCCTTCTTCACAAAATCGGCGGGCGCCAGATACGACATGCACAACTCTCCCTCGCGAACGCACGCCGATCGTCGTTGACCGACGGGCGCGCCGCGCAATCACGGATGGCCGGACGGGCGCGGTGCTGCCGCTCGCCCTCCAGCTCGCTCGTGGGCAAGCATGTCGCGTACCAACTGCGCGACGCTCAGGCGGGCAGGCCGCGGGCCCAGGTGCCGAGTTCCCGAAGATAGGCGGGCGGCAGCTGCGCCGCGCGCGCCGCCGCGACGACCGCCTCCAGGTATCCGGGCCTCGGACGGCCGGGCGCGGTCGAGCATCCGCGATAGATCAGGGCGCGCTTGACGCCCTCCCCGGTGCGGACCGGCAGCGCCGCCTTGGTGTAGAGCCCCCCGGCGACGCCCTCGTAGCGGTCGAGGGCCGGGATGTCGTCGGGAGCGAGTTCCCACAGGACGCCCCAGACGGTGCGCCTTCGATCGGGCACGACGGACGCGTAGCCCTCGCGCATGATGATGAAGCGGTGGTTCGGCAGATGTCCGCCGCCGATCAGCCGCGAAACCGGGCAGCGCAGCGCCATCGCGGCGGCATCCATGTTGGCGCCGTAGGCGAAATAGAGGGGCATGCCGGAGCTGTGAGAGCCTACTCGCCCGCGGGAGGATCGAGGCGCCGCGCGGCCCGCTCGTTCGCGCGCACGGCCGCGTAGGCGATCGCCAGCGTGATCGCCGGAATGCCGAACGCTACGAAGATCCAGTCGTAGTTCACGGCTTCAGGCTCCGGAGGGCACGCCTCGCGCCGTAATGTAGTGCGCAGCCGGTCCCCAGCCGAACGAGCGTGAAGATCGCGTTCTCGACGCGCAGCGCCGGTGCACTCGGCACACCGAAGCTCGCGGCCGTCATCGGCGTGACGAAGCCGATGACGACGTAGGCAACCGCGATGTTGTTCAGCGCCGTCGCCAGCAGCTTGGTCTGCTCGTTGTGAACCGCAGTCACGGCCGCGAGCGCGACGCGTGCCCCGCGATCAGGCGAATTCCAGGATCACCGCGTCGACCGCGAGGCTGTCGCCCTCCTTGGCGTGGATCTTCCCCACCGTCGCGTCGCGCTCGGCGCGGAGGACGTTCTCCATCTTCATGGCCTCGACGACCGCGATCGGCTCGCCGTTCTTCACCTCCTGGCCCTCGGTGACGAGGATCTGCTTCACGAGGCCGGGCATCGGGCAGAGCACCTGCTTGCCCGAGCCGGCCTGCTCCTTCACCGGCATCAGGGCGGCGAGCTCCGCCTCGCGGCGGGTGTAGACCCGGGCCTCGGCGGCCGCGCCGGCGTGCTGCAGGAACACGCCGTTGAGCAGGCTGCGCACCTGGATCGCCACGCGCTCCGAGCCGATCGTGCCGATCCAGACCGGCTCGCCCGGGCGCCAGGCGCTCGCCACCGTGAGCGCCGTGCCGTCGTCGCGGGTGACGAGGATGTCCTCGCCCTCCGGCTCGACCGTCACCGGGAAGGAGTGACCCGCCAGGATCACCACGCGCTCACGCTCGAAGGCGAAGAGGCCGGGCGCGCGCATCTGCCCGGAGATGCCGCGCTTGCGCTGGTTGAGCTTGTGGTCGATCGCCGCCGCCGCCGCCATCATGCGGATCGCCACCGGGCCGGCGGGCTCCGGAGCCGTGAAACCCTCGGGGAATTCCTCGGCGATGAAGCCTGTGGACAGCCGACCCTCCTGCCAGCGCGGATGGGCCATCAGCGCCGAGAGGAACGGGATGTTGTGGCGGATGCCGTCGATGGCGAAGGCGTCGAGGGCCTCGCCCTGCGCGGCGATCGCCTCGGCCCGGGTCGGCGCCCAGGAGACCAGCTTGGCGATCATCGGGTCGTAGTGGATGGCGATCTCGCCGCCCTCCTCCACGCCGGTATCGTTGCGGATGATCGCCGTGCCCTGCTGGCCCTCCTCCGGCGGACGGTAGGTGGTCAGCCGGCCGATCGAGGGCAGGAAGTTGCGGGTCGGGTCCTCGGCGTAGACGCGGCTCTCGACCGCCCAGCCGTTCAGCTTCACGTCGTCCTGGGTGATCGGCAGCTTCTCGCCGGCCGCGACGCGGATCATCAGCTCGACGAGGTCGAGGCCGGTGATCATCTCGGTGACCGGATGCTCGACCTGCAGACGGGTGTTCATCTCCAGGAAGTAGAAGGACTTGTCCTGCCCGGCGACGAACTCGACCGTGCCGGCCGAGTCGTAGTTCACCGCCTTGGCGAGCGCGACGGCCTGCTCGCCCATCTTGCGGCGGGTCTTCTTGTCGAGGAGCGGCGACGGCGCCTCCTCGATCACTTTCTGGTTACGGCGCTGGATCGAGCACTCCCGCTCGCCGAGGTAGACGACGTTGCCGTGCTTGTCGCCGATCAGCTGGATCTCGATGTGGCGCGGGTCGGTGATGAACTTCTCGATGAAGACGCGGTCGTCGCCGAAGGAGGAGGCCGCCTCCGACTTGGCGCGGGCGAAGCCCTCCGCCACTTCCTCGCCCGAGTAGGCGATGCGCATCCCCTTGCCGCCGCCGCCCGCGGAGGCCTTGATCATCACCGGGTAGCCGATCTCGTCGGCGATCTTCCTGGCGTGCTCGGGTGATTCGATCACGCCGAGGAAGCCCGGAACCGTCGAGACCTCGGCGGCGGCGGCCGCCTTCTTCGACTCGATCTTGTCGCCCATGGCGGCGATGGCCCCCGGGTTGGGGCCGATGAACACGATGCCGGCGGCCTCGAGCGCCTTCGGGAAGGCCTCGCGCTCGGAGAGGAAGCCGTATCCCGGATGGACGGCCTGGGCGCCGGTCTTCTTGCAGGCCTCGACGATCTTCTCGATCACGAGGTACGATTCGGAGGCGGCAGCGGGCCCGATATGCACGGCCTCGTCGGCCATGGCGACGTGCACGGCGTCGCGATCGGCATCCGAGTAGACCGCTACGGTCTTGATGCCCATCCTCCGGGCCGTCTTGATCACCCGGCAGGCGATCTCACCCCGGTTGGCAATCAGGATCTTGTCGAACATCGCTGGCGCACTGCTTTCGAGATCGCCGGATTGCGCACCGGCTTGACTGTCCCGATAGATCAGTTGCGCCGCGGACGGAAGCTGCGCCTTGGTCTGAGGCTCAGGCGGCCAGGGCGAAGGTCATGCGCGGGGCCTGGACCGTGTCGCGGGCGCGACGGTTGGCCTCGAGGGCGAAGGCCACCAGTGATTCGGCGCTGCTCTCGGCCTCACGGACGACTTCCATGGCGATCCGGGCACCCACCGCGCTCGGGCCGTCGCGGCCGCTGAGCGAGGCGGCGAGCCAGGCGGCGACGTCGCGGTCGATGTAGCCGGTCGGGCGCGAGCCCCACACGGCGAAGTCGACGACCGAGGCGACCAGGAAGTCGGCGAAGGCGTCGGAACCGATCACCGCCCGCTCGAGGGCGATCAGGAGGTCGGCCTCCTCGCGGTTCATGAGGCCGTCCGGGAGAACCTCGCGCTTCAGGACGAGCAGGTCCTCGTCGCTGATCGTGCCGGCCGAGACAGCATGGTTGCAGAACTGTTGAACGGAAATGGTGGTCATGATCGCCTGCCTCCCCGACCTTTGTTGCGGTCGGCTCTAGTCCCTGTGTGTCTTCAACTTACGGGACCGCTCCCCTTCCAGAGGTTAATGGCGAGATCTGAACGGAAGTTCAGGTAAACACCCCCCGAGCAAGCAGGCTTATTGGGACGTTGACCGGTTGCGTTACCGGACGATGACCGTGGCTCCCACGGGCACCCGGTTGTAGAGGTCGACCACGTCGATGTTGCGCATCCGGATGCACCCCGAGGAGACCGCCTGGCCGATCTTCTCGGGCTCGTTCGTGCCGTGGATCCGGTAGAGCGTGTCCCGACCGCGGTCCGACAGGTACAGGGCGCGGGCGCCGAGCGGGTTCATCGGGCCGCCCTGCATGGCGTGGACGTGCGGCCAGCGCCGGATCATCTCGGCCGGCGGGTTCCAGGCCGGCCACTCCGCCTTGCGGTCGATCCGGGCCGTGCCGGTCCAGCCATACGCCTCGTCGCCCACCGACACGCCGTAGCGCATCGCCCGGCCGTTCGGCAGGACGAGGTAGAGCTGGCGCTCCTTGGTCTCGACGACGATCGTGCCGGGCGCTTCCCGGGTCGGGTCGGCGATCTCATAGCGGGCGAAGTGCGGATCGAACTCGGCCTCGGGCACCAGGGCCATGTACTCGGCGTCGCGGGCCGAGAGCGCCGGATCGGGCACGCCCTTGAAGGTGCAGCCCGCCAGCAGCAGGGCGCAGCCGAGTCCCGAGATGATGCGCATATCCCCGCCTCGAAGGTCGTCGCGGCCGCGGACGGGGCGCGCGGATCGCCGATCCGGGTCCGTCCCGTGGAAGAATCACGCAACCATAAGGGGGCAACGGCACCCCGCCGTAGTCCGCGCGTTGGGCCCGTGGCACATTGCCGGCTCCTGTTGCCGGTGCGCGACAGGCGAGCATCCGGGAGCGACCCTCGTGACCACCCTGTACGTGAGCCATCCCGCCAGCTTCGATCACGAGGTCCCCGAGGGGCATCCGGAGCGACCGGCCCGGATGCGCGCGGTGGAGCGGGCCCTGGAGGACGAGCGCTTCGCGGGCCTCGTGCGGGCCACGGCGCCCCGGGGCGAGATCGAGGCCGTCACGCTCGCGCACCCGCGCGAGTACGTCGATGCGCTGGTGGCGGCGGTGCCCGAGCACGGCATGGTCGGCATCGATTCCGACACGATCCTGTCGGCGGGCAGCCTGGAGGCGACGCTGCGGGCCGTGGGCGGCGGGATGCACGCCGTCGACGCCGTCGTCGGCGGCGAGTGCCGCAACGCCTTCGTGGCCATGCGCCCGCCCGGCCACCACGCCGAGCGGACCCGCGCGATGGGCTTCTGCCTGTTCAACCATGCCGCCATCGCGGCCCTGCACGCCCGGAAGAAGCACGGCGCCGAGCGGGTGGCGCTCGTGGACTGGGACGTCCACCACGGCAACGGCAGCCAGGACATCTTCTGGAACGACGCCTCGGTGCTCTACTGCTCGACCCACCAGATGCCGCTCTATCCCGGGACCGGATCGCCGTCCGAGCGGGGCGAGAAGGACACGATCGTCAACGTGCCGCTGCGGCCGAACGACGACGGCGAGGTGTTCCGCGAGGCGTTCGAGACCGGCATCCTCTCCCGCCTGGAGGCGTTCCGGCCGGACGTGATCGTGATCTCCGCCGGCTTCGACGCGCACCGGCTGGACCCCCTCGCCAATCTGCGGCTGGAGGCCGAGGATTTCGGCTGGGCGACCCGCCGCCTGATGGACCTGGCCGAGCGCTGCGCGGGCGGCCGGGTCGTCTCGATCCTCGAGGGCGGCTACAGCCTCGAGGGCCTCGGCAAGTCGGTGGCCGCCCACGTCGACGCGCTGATGGGCCGCTGACGGCGGCTGCGTTGCGGTCGTCCGGCGGCACGCGATAATCGGCGTCTCGGAGGAGATCGCCGCCATGCCGCCACGGAGCCGTCTGCGCCCACCCCTGCGGAGCATTCCCGTCCCGGCCGCGGGCACCGCTCGATGACGCTCGCGGGCTTCCTGACCTACGCGCTGGCCCTCGGGGTCGCTGCCGCGATCCCCGGGCCCGGCGTCGTCGCCCTCGTCGCCCGGGCCCTGGGCGCCGGTTTCGGCGCCGCGATGGCCTTCTCGCTCGGCCTGATCCTCGGCGACCTGACCTATCTCGCCGCCGCGATCTTCGGCCTGTCGCTGATCGCGGAGGCGCTCGGGGCGGTCTTCGTCGTCGTCCGCTACGGCGCGGCGCTCTACCTTGCCTACCTGGCATTCCGGCTCTGGCGGTTGGCCGGAGCCGCAGCCCGGGTCGAGGGCGAATCGCGGGACCGGCCGTGGACCAGCTTCGTCGCCGGGCTGACCATCACCTTGGGCAATCCGAAGACGATCGTCTTCTACCTCGCGATCCTGCCGACGCTCGTCGATCTGCGGGGCGTGACGGCGGCGGATTGCGTCAGCCTCGTCGTCATCACGGCTGCGATCCTCTTCGCCGTGATGACGCCCTACGCGGCGCTGGCGGCGCGGGCGCGCGAGTCTCTCCGGCGGCCGGCCTTTCGCGCGCGGCTGAACCGTGGCGCCGCGGCGATCATGGCCGGCGCGGCGGTCTGGACCGTCCTGCGCCGCGCCTGACTGGTGCGCTCTTCCGGGCCTCAGCCCTCCAGGGGCTCGTCGCCGAGGAGCTCGATACCGAAGCCCGAGAGGCCGACATAGGAGCGGGACGAGGTGGCGAGGTTGCGGATCGAGACCACGCCGAGATCGCGAAGGATCTGGGCGCCGAGCCCGACCTCGCGCCACTGCCGCGCCCGGAGCGCCTCCGTTCCCTCGTCGGTGACGCTCTTGACCGGGACACCCGCGGTGCCGTCGCGGAGATAGACCAGCACGCCGCGCCCGGCCGCCGCGAAGCGCTTGAGCACGGCGTCGATCTGCTTGCCGCCGCCGATCACGTCCGCGGCGACGTTGGAGCGGTGCAGGCGCACCAGCACGTCGCGGCCGTCGCCGATCTCGCCCATCACGAACGCGAATTGCTGGATCGACTCGAAGGGCGTCGAGAAGACGTAAGCGTTCAGGTCGCCGTGGTTCGAGCGCACCGGGAAGTGTCCGACCCGCTCCACCAGACGATCGCGGGCCTGCCGATAGGCGATCAGGTCAGCCACCGAGACCTGCTTGAGGCCGTGCTTCTCGGCGAAGGTCTCGATCTGCGGCCCCTTCATGACGGTGCCGTCGTCGTTGGCGAGCTCGCAGATCACGCCCACGGGCGGCAGCTCGGCGAGGCGGCACAGGTCGACGGCGGCCTCGGTGTGGCCCGAGCGCATGAGTACGCCGCCGTCGCGGGCGATCAGCGGGAAGACGTGGCCGGGCCGCACGAAGTCGCCGGCGCCCATGTTGCCGTTGGCCAGCGCCCGCACGGTGTTGCAGCGCTGCTCCGCCGAGATGCCGGTCGTCAGCCCGTGCTTGACGTCGACCGTGACCGTGAAGGCGGTGCCCAGCGGTGCGTCGTTCGACGCGACCATCGGGGCGAGGTGCAGGCGCCGCGCCTCGCTCTGGGTGATCGGCGCGCAGACGATGCCGCAGGTGTTGCGGATGATGAACGCCATCTTCTCCGGCGTGCAGAGCGAGGCGGCGACGACGAGGTCGCCCTCGTTCTCGCGGTCGTCGTCGTCGGTGACGACCACGATCTCGCCGCGGGCGAAGGCCGCGATGGCCTCTGTGACGGTGCAGTGGGGCACGGGCATTCTCGAATCGTTGGGACGGACCCGGATCAGGGCTGGGATCCGACCTGTCCGCGATGGCGCAGATAGTGATCGGCCAGCACGCAGGCCATCATGGCCTCCGCGACCGGCACGGCGCGGATGCCGACACAGGGATCGTGCCGGCCCTTGGTGACGAGATCGACCTCGCCGCCGTCGCGGGTGACGGAGCGGCGCGGGGTCAGGATCGAGGAGGTCGGCTTCACGGCGAACCGCACCACGACCGGCTCGCCGTTGGAGATGCCGCCCAGGATGCCGCCCGCGTGGTTCGCCAGGAAGCGCGGCCGGCCGCCGTTGCCGGCCCGCATCTCGTCCGCGTTGTCCTCGCCGCGCAGGGCCGCCGCCGCGAACCCGTCGCCGATCTCGACGCCCTTCACGGCGTTGATCGACATCATCGCGGCGGCCAGGTCCGCGTCCAGCTTGCCGTAGACCGGTGCGCCGAGACCGGGCGGCACGCCCTCGGCGACGACCTCGATGACGGCGCCGACCGACGAGCCGTCCTTCCGGAGTCCGTCGAGATAGGTCTCGTAGAAGGACGCCGTCTCGGCATCGGGGCAGAAGAACGGGTTTTTGCCGACCGCGTCCCAGTCCCAGCGGGACCGGTCGATGGCGTGCGGGCCCATCTGCACGAGGGCCGCCCGAATGGTCACGCCCTGGATGACCTTGCGCGCCACCGCGCCGGCCGCGACCCGCGCGGCGGTCTCGCGCGCCGAGGACCGGCCGCCGCCGCGGTAGTCGCGGATGCCGTACTTCACGTCGTAGGTGTAGTCGGCGTGGCCGGGGCGGTAGCTGTCGCGGATCTCCGAGTAGTCCTTCGAGCGCTGATCCGTGTTCTCGATCATCAGCGCGATCGGGGTGCCGGTGGTGAGCTGGCGGCCGCCGGTGCGGTCGTCCGCGAAGACGCCGGACAGGATCTTGACCTGATCGGGCTCGCGGCGCTGCGTCGTGAAGCGCGACTGGCCGGGCTTCCGGCGATCCAGCTCGGCCTGGATCTCCTCGGCCTCCAGGGGCAGGCCGGGCGGGCAGCCGTCGACGACGCAGCCGAGCGCGATCCCGTGGCTCTCGCCGAAGGTCGTGACGCGGAACAAGTGGCCGAAGGTGTTGTGCGACATGGCGCGGCTGCCTTAGCGCGGGAGCGGCGGGGGCACAAACGCGGCCCGTGCAGGGCGGCCGGGCAGACCCGCGCGCGGTGACGGGTCGGAGCGCCCGGCAGCCTCACCGGGCCTTCGGCGAACCGGGCAGATCGAGCCCGCCCCGCGCCTTGAGCGCCCGGTACGCCGCGACCGCCGCCGCGAGATCCCGGTGCAGCCGGCGCTCGTCGCCGAGATCGGCGAGGGCGTAGGTGAGGCCGAGGATGTGGGCGGCCTCGTAGCCCTCCGGCAACTCGCCCGCGCTGCCGAGGGCGATCGTCGCGGTCGGCAGCGCGTCGGCGAAGTCCGACAGCCGCGTCCTGAGCGCGGCGCCGCTGGCGCGAAGATGGGCACCGGCCGCCGCCGGACCGTGGCTCCGGATCGCCGCGACCGTCCCCTGCGCCAGCGACAGGTGCACCGCCTCGCGGTGCGCCGGAAACAGGTAGACGAGGTAGTAGCCCCGCGTGGCGCTGGTGGTGACGGCGGGATCGAACACGGCGATCCAGGGGATCGCGGCCCAGTGGCTCCCGCGCCCCGGGCTGCCCTTCACCAGGAACGGCCCGTCGATCGGCTCCAAAGCGGCGCGCAGCTCGTCCGGCGCACCCCTGCGGATGACGGCGGCGAGCGGGTGGCCGGCCGGCGGGTCGAGCCGGGCGAGCGGGTATTCCTCGACGATCCGCCGGAGCGCGTAGCCGAGGCTCACGGCCGCGCCAGCACCCCGCCGGTGATGGCCTCGCGTACCCCGGTGGTCGCCGGGAAGGTGATCGGCAGGCCCTTGAGCGAGCGCACCGCGAGGTACGCGAAGGCCTGCGCCTCCAGATAGGCGGAGGACCAGCCGATCGCGTCCGCGGTCGTGATCTCGGCGCGCAGGTGGTAGTTCAGGAGCCGCACCAGCTCGCCGTTGCGGGCGCCGCCGCCGGCCACGATCCAGCGGGTCGGGACCTCCGGGGCGTGGTCGAGGGCCCGGGCCACGGCTCGGGCCGTGAAGGCCGTGAGCGTCGCGGCGCCGTCCTCGGTCGAGAGTTGCCCGGCGAGCTTGTGCGAGAACCAGTTCCGGTCCAGCGACTTCGGCGGTTTGCGGAAGAAGAACGGGTGCGTCAGGAGCCAGGCGAGCAGCTGCTCGTCCGGGCGGCCGCGGGCGGCGGTGCGGCCGCCATCGTCGAGGTTCTTGCCCTCGCGCTCCTGCATCCACTCGTCGATCAGGGCGTTGCCGGGACCGGTGTCGAAGGCGATGACGCCGCCCTTCGAGTCGATCAGCGTCGCGTTGGCGACGCCGCCGATGTTGAGGATGCCGAAGGGCCCGTCGAAGCCCGACGCCTCGGCGAGCGCCTTGTGGAAGACCGGCACCAGCGGCGCCCCCTGCCCGCCCGCCTCGATATCGGCCCGGCGCAGGTCCGAGACGACCGGGATGCCGAGCCGGGTCGCCAGCGCCTGCCCGTCGCCGATCTGGATCGAGATCCGCTGGTCCGGACGGTGGATCACGGTCTGGCCGTGGAAGCCGATCACGTCGATCTCGGAGGCATTCAGGCCGTGCTCCTCCAGGAAGCGCTCCACGGCCTCGGCATGGGCGAGGGTGACGAAGGCCTCGGCCTCCGGCAGACGCCCGGGCCGGTCGCCGGGATGGAGGACGGATTCGGCGTCCTTGGTGGCCGCGCGCAGCAGCGCCTTCTCGTCGTCGGCGTAGCCGCGGTAGCCGGTGGGACCCAGCGGTTCGAGGAAGTTGTTGTGGCCCTTCACCACGTGGACGCGCTCGCCGTCGGTCTCGATCAGCGCGATGTCGACGCCGTCCAGCGAGGTGCCGCTCATCAGTCCGATCGCGCGCATCATCGCCATGCCGTGCTGCCCCGTGCCTTTCGGCCAACGCCCTGCTAAGAGCGCGCCGTATCCTGTACCCAGCGCGAGCTAGCATGCGGGGCCTCGGCCTGTCGCGCCAGCGCGCGACCCGAGATGGCATCCATGACCGCCGAGAGCTTCGCGCCGAAATCCGACTTCCTGCGGATCCTGACCGAGCGCGGCTATATCCACCAGACCTCGGACCTCGCCGGCATCGACGCCGCGGCCCTCGAGGGCCGGCTGACCACCTATGTCGGCTACGACTGCACGGCGCCCTCGCTCCATGTCGGGCACCTGCTGTCGATCATGATGCTGCACTGGCTGCAGGCCACCGGGGGCAGGCCCATCGCCCTGATGGGCGGTGGCACGACCCGGGTCGGCGACCCGTCCGGCCGCGACGAGACCCGCAAGATCCTCACCGTCGAGCAGATCGACGCCAACAAAGCCGAGATCCGCAAGACCTTCGACCGGTTCCTGCGTTTCGGCGACGCGGCCGGCGACGCCGTGATGGTCGACAACGCCGAGTGGCTGACCAAGCTCAACTACATCGAGATGCTGCGCGACGTCGGCCGCCATTTCTCGGTGAACCGCATGCTGTCGATGGACAGCGTGCGCCTGCGCCTGGAGCGCGACCAGGAGCTGTCGTTCCTCGAGTTCAACTACATGATCCTTCAGTCCTACGACTTCGTGGAGCTGAATCGCCGCTACGGCTGCGTCATGCAGATGGGCGGATCGGACCAGTGGGGCAACATCGTCAACGGCATCGATCTCGGCCGCCGCATGGGCACGCCGCAGCTCTACGCCCTGACCTGCCCGCTGCTGACCACCTCGTCCGGCGCCAAGATGGGCAAGACCGCGGCCGGCGCCGTCTGGCTCAACCCGCACATGCTGAAGCCCTACGATTACTGGCAGTTCTGGCGGAACACCGAGGACGCGGACGTGGCCCGCTTCCTCAAGCTGTTCACCCTGCTGCCCATGGAGGAGATCGCGCGCCTCTCCGCCCTCGCCGGCTCCGAGATCAACGCGGCCAAGACGGTGCTGGCCACGGAGGCGACCGCGCTGATGCACGGCCGCGAGGCCGCCGAGGCCGCCGCCGAGACCGCCCGCAAGACCTTCGTCGAGGGGACGCTGGCCGCCGACCTCCCGAGCGTCACCGTGCCGTCCGCCGCCCTGGAGGCGGGCCTCGGCGTGCTCACCGCCTTCGGGCCGGAGGTCGCCAAGCTCGTGCCGTCCACCAGCGAGGCGCGCCGTCAGATCAAGGGCGGCGGCCTGCGGGTCAACGACGTGCCGGTCACGGACGAGAAGGCTGTCCTCGGCCGCGGCGACGTGACCGCGGACGGGGTGATCAAGCTCTCCTTCGGCAAGAAGCGGCACGTGCTGTTGCGGCCCGAATAGGCCGCCCGAGACCGCCACGAGGGACGGAACGCGTGAGCATAGCCCGCATCCTGGTGATCGACGACGAGCCGCCGATCCGCCGGCTGCTCCGCACCGGTCTCGGGACGCAGGACTACGCGGTCGTCGAGGCCGCCGACGGGGCCGCGGCGCTCGTCGCCCTGGAGGCCGGCGGGGTGGATCTCGCGCTCCTCGACCTCGGCCTGCCCGACATGGCCGGCCACGCGCTCCTGGCGGCGATCCGCGAGCGCTGGCCCGACCTGCCGGTCGTGATCCTGTCGAGCCGCGACGACGAGCGCGGCAAGGTCGAGGCTCTCGATCTCGGCGCCGACGACTACGTCACCAAGCCCTTCGGCATGAACGAGTTGCTGGCGCGCATCCGCGCGGCCCTGCGCCATCGCCTCGCCATGCAGGGTGAGCGGCCGGTCTTCCGGGTCGAGGACCTCTCGGTCGACCTCGTCCGCCGCATCGTCCGCGTCGGCGAGCGCGAGGTGAAGCTGTCGCCGCGGGAATACGAGTTCCTGCGCGTGCTGGTGCAGCACGCCGGCAAGGTGCTCACCCACGCGCAGCTCATGCGCCACGCGCCGGCCTCGTCGGACCCGCAGTACCTGCGCGTCTACATCCGGCAGCTGCGCCAGAAGCTCGAGCCCGATCCCGAGCGCCCGCGCTACCTGCTCACCGAGACCGGCGTCGGCTACCGCCTGCGCGCGCCGGATTGAGCCCGGCGCGCCGGCTCAGGGCTCCAGCCCCTCCTCGACGCGCCGCGCGGCGCGCAGCTTCTCGACCCGCGCCACCGAGAACACCGAGGCCTCGTAGAGGAGCAGCATCGGGATCGCGAGGGAGAGCTGCGAGATGACGTCCGGCGGGGTCAGGATGGCGGCGGCGACGAAGACCAGCACGATCGCGTAGCGGCGCTTCTCGCGCAGGAACGCCGCGTCGATGATCCCGATCTGGCCGAGCAGCGTCAGGATCACCGGCAGCTGGAAGGCGATGCCGAACGCGAAGATCAGCGTCATGATCAGCGACAGGTACTCGTCGACCTTCGGGAGCAGCTTGATCGTCGGCTCCCCGGCGACGCCCACCTGCTGGAGCGACACCGAGAATTTGATCAGCAGCGGCATCGCCAGGAAGAACACCACGAGCGCGCCGAGCAGGAAGAAGATCGGGGTGGCGACGAGGTAGGGCAGGAACGCCTTGCGCTCGTTGCGGTAGAGGCCGGGTGCCACGAAGGCGTAGATCTGCGTCGCGATCACCGGGAAGGCCAGGAAGGCCGCGCCGAAGACGCTGAGCTTGATGTTGGTGAAGACCTGCTCGAGGAAGTGCGTGGCGATCAGCTCGGCGTTCTGCGCACCCACGATCGAGACGTAGGGGTAGACCAGCACGTTGTAGATGTCGCGCGAGAAGAAGAAGCACGCGAAGAACATCAGCACGAAGGCGATGAGCGACTTGATCAGCCGCGCGCGCAATTCGATCAGGTGCTCGAGCAGGGGCGCCCGGGACGCCTCGATCTCGGCCTCGTCCGCCTCGCTGATCATCGGGCAGCCGTGCCGTTCTTGGACTCTTCGGTGGCGGGGTGTGCGGCAGGCGGGTCGGGCCGAGGACCGAACGGATCGTCCACCGAGCCGGGCACGGGCAGGGGCAGGGGCGCCTCCGCGACCTCGGTCGCCGCACCATGGTCCGACGCGCCGGCTGGCGTCACCGGATGCGTATCAGCGGCGTGAGGCGCCGCCGCGGCTTCCTGCTCGGCCTTCAGCTGCGCCGTGGCGTCGGCCAGCGACCGGGTCTCGACCGGCGGGGTCTCGGGGCCGGGCAACTCCGGTCCCATCTTCTCCGGACCCATCTTGGCCCGGCCCTCGACGGCGCCCTTCAGTTCGTCGCGGATCGTCTGCACCGGATTGAAGGTCGAGCCGGCCGTGCGGACGGTGTTGCGGATGCCGTCGACCTCGCGCCGGACGTCGTCGAGCTCGGCCTCGCGGATCGCCTCGTTGAACTGCATCTGAAACTCGCCGGCCATGCGGCGCAGCTTCGTGGTGATCTGCCCGACGGTGCGCAGCGCCTTCGGCAGATCCTTCGGCCCGATGACGATGAGGGCGACGCCGCCGATCAGCATCACCTCGCCCCAGCTCATGTCCAGCATGTCGTCGACGGTCCTGCTGCCCCGAGATCCGGCACGGCGGCCGGACCCCGTCAGGCTCTACACGAGCGCGCGCGCTCTGACAGTCCTACAGTCGGGCTCGCCTACAGTCGCGCCCGCCGTCAGACCGGCTTGCGCTCGCCGCCGGGGATATGGCTCGCCGGGATCGCGGTGCCGGGGCTCGTCTCGGCGGTGTGCGGGATGGTGCGGACCGGCTCGGCCGGCGGCGGCGCGGCCTGGGCCGCCGGCGGGGTCTCGTCCTCGGCCATGCCCTTCTTGAAGGCCTTGATGCCCTTGGCGACGTCGCCCATCAGGTCGGACACCTTGCCGCGTCCGAAGAGCAGCATCACGATGACCGCGACGATGACCCAGTGCCAGATACTCATGCTGCCCATGGCAACCTCCTGCGGGCGCCCCGAAGAAGCGGGAGCGTGACGCCACGTCCGGTTGAGGATTTCGGGGCGAACCTAGGGATCGCGCCGCCCGAACACAAGCAGAGGCGATGCCACGGCCGGTGGAAGGCCGCGATGGAACGTCGCGCGGTGTCTCAGGTCAGGCGGCGGCGAGAGCCGCGGCGAAGCGGTCGCGGGCTTCCGCGACGTCGAGCCCGTCGCCGGCGGGGTCGAGCCGCGCCAGCGCAGCGGCGGCGCGCCGCGCGGCCTCGCCGGTCAGTTCGGGCGCCGCCTCGGCCACAGCCTGCATCTCGTCGCGCGCGCCGTTGCAGTGGAGGCCGATGTCGATCCCCGCCGCGAAGGCGCGCTCCGTCCGGTCGCGGAACGTGCCGGTCAGCGCGTGCATGGACAGGTCGTCGGTCATCAGCAGGCCGTCGAAGCCGATGGCGCCACGGATGATGTCGCGGATGACGGTGTCTGACTGGGTCGCCGGCCGGTCGGGGTCGATGGCGGTGAAGACGACGTGCGCGCTCATCGCCATCGGCAGGTCTGCGAGGGCGCGGAAGGTGCGGAAATCCTGCCCGGAGAGATCCGCGCGGGTCGCGTCGACCACCGGGAGGCCGTGGTGGCTGTCGCAGGTGGCGCGCCCGTGCCCGGGGATGTGCTTCATCACCGGCAGGACGCCGCCGGCCATCAGGCCCTCGGCGACGGCGCGTCCGATCTCGGCGACTCGCTCCGGACTCGTCGCGTAGGCGCGGTCGCCGATGATGTCGTGCGAGCCCGGCGCCGGCACGTCGAGGACGGGGGCGCAGTCGACGTTGATGCCGACCTCGGCGAGGTCGTGCGCCATGAGGCGCGCCCCGAGCCGGGCGACGGTCGCGGCGCTGCCGTTCAGGCGGCCGTAGCGGCCGCCGGCCGGATAGGCCGGCCAGTGGGGCGGACCCATCCGCTGGACCCGGCCGCCTTCCTGGTCGATCAGGATCGGCGCCCGGTCGGACCCGACGCAGTCCCGGAGTGCCCCGGTGAGGGCGCGGACCTCGTCGGGCGTCCCGATGTTGCGCTTGAACAGGATGAAGCCCCAGGGCTTCACGTCCCGGAAGAAGGCCCTCTCCTCCGCCGTGAGCGACGGGCCGGTGCAGCCGAGAATCAGGGCGCGGGAGGTCATCTGGAACGACTCGGGGACAGCTCGGTTGCGGCGCGAAGACGGCGCGAGAACGGCGGCGGAACCGCCGGACGGCGCGAATCGATGGCGACAGAGTCGGGCGGGAACGGGGAGCCGGCAAGACCAAACCGGGGCCCCGGACCGGTGGCCGGGGCGATCGCGCCGCCCGTGTTGCCTAGGGGACTCGGTCGGACGGGCGACGCGGATCACCGCGGACGGGCACGCCGTCCCGTCCGCGAGGTGCCGTCAGGCCCTCAGTTCTTGGCCACGAAGCACTGGCCGCCCGCGCCCTGCAGGGCGCTGCACAGGCTCGCGGCCTGGGCCTTCTCCAGCGGTCCGACGCGGACGCGGTAGATCGTCTTGCCGTTGACCTCGGCCTGCCGGATCAGCTCGGGCTTGCCGGCGAGCTGCGCGTACTTGGCCTGCAACTGGTGGAACGCGGCCTTGGCCTCGGCGGCGGAGCTGCGCACCCCGAGCTGGACCGAGAAGCCGCTGACCGGGCCGGACTTCACGGCGTCGTCGTCCGTCGTGGTGCTGGCGGTGGTGTCGGGCGCGGCCGCGCCGGCCGGAGCGACGGCGGCGATGCGCTGGGCGGCCTTCGGCGGCGGCTTCACGGCCACCGGCTTGGGCGCCGGCTGCTCGACCGCGGCTTCCGGCTGCGCGTCGACGGGCGTGGCCGTGGTCGCCGGCATGGCTGCGGCGGTCTGGCGGACGGGCCTGGACTTCGGGGCCGGCGGGGCGGGCGGCTCGTCGCTCGGCAGGACCATGGTGGGGATCGGGGCCGGCCCGGCATCGGCGGCCTGCTGCTCGCGCGGCGGCGGCGCGGGCGGCGCTTCGGGCTTGACCGCCACGGTGCGGACGCGGCGCGGCTCCCCGAAGGCCTCGAACGGGCCGCTGCCCGGCGTCGTGCCGCCCTGGGCGCCGCTCGGCTGCGTTGGGCCCTGGGCCGCCCGCGCGGCCTCGGCCACGTCGAGGGGCTGCTCTTCGCGGTTCACGATCTTGATCTGGCCGTCCTTCTTGCCCTTCGGGTCGTAGATCTGCCGGTTCTGATCCGGGATCTCGACGCCGTCGGCGACCTTCGGGGCGACCTTGAGGGGCGTGGAATCGGCCTGGACCACCGGAACGCCGCCGTGGCCGGAATTGCTCAGGCCCTTGTAGGTGAGCGCCCCGGTGACGGCGAGCGCCACCACGGCGACGCCGGCACCCACCGAGGCGAGCCGCCGCCGCGGATTGGCGCGCCGGAGCGCGCGGCTGTCCGCGTAGGTCTCCTCGTCGCCGGTCGAGGTCGGGCCGCCCTCCGGAGCGTAGCCGGCGCCCTCGCGGTGCGTGTCCTGCTCTACCGAGGCGAGATACTGGTCGAACGCGTCGGCCGGCGTGGCCTTGGCGGGTTCCGGGGCGAAGCTCGGCTCGACCCGGGCATTCCAGGCGGCCTGCTGCGGCGCGGCGGGCGCGACGGCGCGCATCTCGTCGCGGGCCGCGAGCAGCGCCCGGAACGGGTCGTCCTGGCCGACGATGCGGGCGAGTTCCGCCAGCGGGTCGCCCTTGCCGGACGCCTGCGGCGCCTGGCCCTTCTCCTGACGCAGATCGCGCGCGAGGGCGTCCAAATCGACCTGAGCGCGCGAAGCGTTCGTCATGGCAGCATCCTCACATCAACGCCGAAGACTGGCCCGATGCACCCGGGCCTATCGCATCTCGTCCGGCGCGGTCACACCGAGAATCGCAAGGCCGGCCGCCAGCGTGCTCCGCAGAGCTTCGACGAGCGCCAGCCGGGCCCACGTCGACTTTCGGTCGGTTGCATTAACAAACCGTAATTGCGGCAAGTCTTTGCCCTTGTTCCAGAAACTATGCAGCGCGGAGGCCAGTTCATAGAGGTGGAAGGCGATTCTGTGCGGCTCGTGCGCCAGCGCCGCGGATTCGAGGACCCGCGGGTACTGCGCGATGAGGCGCATCATCTCGATCTCGCCCGGGTCGCTCAGCACGGAGAAATCCGCCTCGCGGGCCAGCGCCGCGGCCGAGAGGTCGGCGTCCGGGAAGGCCTCGCGCGCCTGCCGCTGCACCGAGCGGACGCGGGCATGGGCGTACTGGACGTAGAAGACCGGGTTGTCCTTCGTTTGCTCCACGACCTTGGCGAGGTCGAAATCCAGGGTCGCGTCGTTCTTCCGGTAGAGCATCATGAACCGGATCGCGTCGCGGCCGACCTCGTCGATCACGTCGCGCAGGGTCACGAACTCGCCGGCCCGCTTGGACATCTTGACCGGCTCGCCTGCGCGCAACAGCCGCACGAGCTGGCAGAGCTTGACGTCGAGCGTGGCCTTGCCGTCGCTGACCGCCTTCACGGCAGCCTGCATGCGCTTCACGTAGCCGCCGTGATCGGCGCCCAGGACGTCGATCAACTCGGTCGCCCCGGCGAGATACTTGGCCCGGTGGTAGGCGATGTCGGAGGCGAAGTACGTGTACGAGCCGTCCGACTTCAGCAGCGGGCGGTCGCTGTCGTCGCCGAATTCCCGGGTGCGGAACAGCGTCTGCTCGCGGTCCTCCCAATCCTCCGGCAGCTGACCCTTGGGCGGCGGCAGACGCCCCTCGTAGACGAGGCCCTTGGCGCGCAGCTCCGCGAGCAGGGACTTCACGGCCCCGCTCTCCTGGAGCGTGCGCTCGGAGAAGAACACGTCGTGGCGGATGCCGATCGCCGCCAGGTCGGCCCGGATCATGTCCATCATCATGCCGAGCGCGGTCTCGCGCACCGCGGGCAGCCACTCCGCCTCCGGCTTGTCGAGGAGCGCGCGGCCGTGGGTCTCGGCCAGCGCGCCGCCCACGGGCTTCAGGTAGTCGCCCGGGTAGAGGCCCTCGGCGATCGCGAAGGGCTCGCCCAGGGCCTCGCGGTAGCGCTGGAAGGCCGAGCGGGCCAGCACGTCGACCTGAACGCCGGCGTCGTTGATGTAGTATTCCCGCGTCACCTGCCGGCCGGCGGCGACGAGCAGGTTGCACAGGGCGTCGCCGAACACCGCGCCGCGGCCGTGCCCGACATGCATCGGCCCCGTCGGGTTCGCCGACACGTACTCGACGTTGATCGGGCCGCCGGGCAGCCGCGCGCGGCCGAACGCCTCCGGCGCCGTCAGCGCGTCGCGCACGACCGCGTGGAAGATCGCGGGGTCGAGCCGCAGGTTGATGAAGCCCGGCCCGGCGACGCTCGCCTCGACGATCCGCGGGTCCGCGCGGAGTTCCTCCGCCAGTGCCTCGCCGAGCGCCTTCGGATTGGTCCGCGCCTCCTTGGCGAGCACCAGGGCGGCGTTCGTGGCGAGATCGCCGTGCGACGCGTCGCGGGGCGGCTCGACGACCACGCGGCCCAGGTCGAGGCCCTCGGGCAGGTGGCCGGCGCGGGTCAGCGCCTCCACGGCCTCGCGCACGCGCGCCTCGAACAGGGCGAAGATGTTCATGGGTCTCGATCTCGCTCGCGCGGGGGTCTCGTCGCCCGGCCCGTCCGGCCTGCGCCCGCCCCGGCGGTCTAGCAAGGGGGCGGGAGGGTGTCACGGCGCCGGGCCGCGCACCGAGCCCGCGGAATCCGCGGTCGCGGCATCGCTCCGGTAACCACGTGCGCGTCGCCGACGGGTTATCCCGCGCGACGAATACGGATCGCCCAGTGTCCGTCTTGTCTCGAACGAGACGACACGGTGTCATCGTCGGCGATCGTGAGTAGGCCGATCGCGGAGTTACTGATGAAGACCTTGACGATTGCGGGCACGGCGCTCTGCGCGCTCATCCTGGCCGCGCCAAGTGCCGAGGCGGGCGGTTTCCGCGGCGGCGGTTTCCGCGGCGGCGGATTCCATGGTGGTGGATTCCACGGCGGCGGATTCCGGGGCGGTTACCGCGGCGGCTACGGCTACCGCGGCGGCTACGTGGCCCGCGGCTTCTACGGGCGCGGCTACGGTTACGGGTATCGTGGCGGCTACGGTCGGGCCCTCGGCTACGGGCTGGCCGGCGCAGGGATCGGCCTCGGGCTCGGGCTCGCCGCCGGCAGCGTCTACGGCGGCTACGGTTACGGCTACCCGGCCGCCTACGGCGGTTACGGCTACGGTTACGGCTATCCCGCTGCCTACGGTGGCTACGGCTACGGCGGGTGCTACGGCAGCTTCACCTGCGGCTGCGGCTGCTGACCAGAGGCGGACCCGCGCCGGGCCCTCAGGGCTCGGCGAGGGGCAGGCCCCGGCTGGGCAGCTCCCAATGGAGGTCCGGCGTCGTCGCGTAGAGCTTGCGGTGCGCCAGGACCGCGTAGGTGTCGGTCATGCCGGCGATGTAGTCGGCGACCCGGCGGGCGACCCGGGCCTCGGTGGCCCCGTCGAGACCGGCGCTCCACTCCTCCGGCATCCGGGCCGGCGCCGCGGTGAACGCGGCGAACAGGTCGTTGACGATGGCGTCGGCCTTCTTCCGCACGGCCACCACGCCGGGATGCCGATACATCCGCTCCCACAGGAAGCGCATGATCTCGGCGTCGGCCGCCGCGATCTCCGGCGAGAACACGATGACCGGCTGATCCGCGTTGCGGATGTCCTCGACGCGCTGCGGATCCAGGGCGGCGATGCGGCGGCCGCCCTCGCGGATGACGTCCTCGACGAAGCGGGTGATCACCCGGCGGGCGAGCTCGTGGATCATCCGCGACGGCTCCAGGCCCGGATGCAGCCGGTCGATCTCGTCGAGCAGCCCGGCCAGGAAGGGGACCGCCCGCAGCTCCGGGATCTCGAACAGGCCGGCGCGCAGCCCGTCGTCGAGGTCGTGGGCGGCGTAGGCGATGTCGTCCGCCAGCGAGGCGGCCTGGGCCTCGGGGCCGGCCTGGCTCCACAGGTCGAGGGGATTCAGCGCGTCGTATTCCAGGATCGCCGCCGGGATGCCGCGGGCGGCGTAGCGGGGCGTCGGGTGGCCGTCCGCGGTGAGCAGCGGACCGTTGTGCTTGACGAGGCCCTCCAGTGTCTCCCAGGCGAGGTTCAGCCCATCGAAGCCGGCGTAGCGCCGCTCCAGCCGGGTGACGATCCGCAGCGCCTGGGCGTTGTGGTCGAAGCCGCCGTGGCGCGCCATGCAGGCGTCGAGGGCGTCCTCGCCGGTATGGCCGAAGCAGGTGTGGCCGAGGTCGTGGCTGAGGGCCAGAGCTTCCGCGAGGTCCTCGTCGAGCCCGAGGGCGCGCGCGAGCGCCCGGCCGATCTGGCTCACCTCCAGCGTGTGGGTCAGGCGGGTGCGGTAATGGTCGCCCTCGTGATGCACGAAGACCTGCGTCTTGTGCTTCAGCCGCCGGAACGCCGTCGAGTGGATGATCCGGTCCCGGTCGCGCTGGAAGTCGCTGCGGGTCGGCGAGCCGGCCTCCGGGATCAGGCGGCCCCGGGTGCGGGCCGGGTCGGTGGCGTAGGGCGCGCGCCAGCGCTCACCGTTCGGTCGCACGGCATCCGCTCTGTGACTCACGCACCCTGCTCATGACGGCTCCCCGCCCGGCGCGTTGCGGCGCGGGCTTGCGGCTCATATCTTGTGGGTCGAGGCGCCCTCGGCAACGGGCCAGGCGCGCCGTCCACCGAACGAATGCGTGGCCAGAGACCGATGGCTGAGATCACCCTGACCGCCCGCGCGGCCAAGCGCATCAACGAGATCATGGTGGCGGAGCCGGCGGGCTCGTCGCTGCGGATCAGCGTCAACGGTGGCGGCTGCTCGGGCTTCTCCTACGCCTTCGACATCACCCGCGCCCGCGAGGCGCAGGACGTCGCGATCGAGCGCGACGGCGCCACCGTGATCGTCGATCCGGTCTCGCTTGAGTACATGAGCGGCTCGACCATCGATTTCGTGAACGACCTGATCGGGCAGTCCTTCAAGATCGAGAACCCGCTCGCCACCGCCTCCTGCGGCTGCGGCACCTCCTTCTCGTTGTAGCGCCCGGCCCGGCGCCGCCGCGCCGTTGCGTCCGTACGACACCTTTCCCGGCTCGATCGCCCGGGCCGGCGCGCGCGATTGCCTCGCCCGGCAAAACACGGCACGGCTAGGGCATCCCCGCGAGAGCCCTGGTCCGGACGCTGCCATGAACCACCCGAAGGCCCGTCTCCGCCTCCGGTCGGCCTGGGCGGCGGCCGTCACGCTGGCCCTTCTCGGCCTCGCGCCCGCGCCGCTCGCCGCGCAGGAGGGCGCCGCCGCCGTCCAGGACGTGACGGTCAACGACGTAGTGATCCCGCTGGGCGGCACGCTGCTGAAGGCCCCGAAGCTGACGGCCAGCGGCACCCGCCTCTCCAAGGAGGATCTCGCGGCGATCCTGCGCCCGGATTCCAACGTGCCCTGGGAGCAGCGCCTCGCCCGGCTCGACGCCGGCAGCCTGACCGTCCCGGTCCTCGTCTCCGAGAACGCGGGTCCCGGCGAGAACCGGCAGACCGTCACCTACCGCGATGTGGTCGCCCGCGACATCCGGGCCGGCCGCGTCGGCGAGCTGACGGCGGCCGGCGCGACGGTCAGCTCCGTCGCGGGCCCGAACCGCGGGTCCGGGACCTACGGTCAGGTGCGCGCCACGGACCTGGATCTCGCCGCGCTCAGCCGGCTCTACACGGTGCCCGGCGACGGCAAGGGACCGGTCCAGCGCGTCTACGGCACCATCCAGGTCTCGGACGTCACCTACTCGGACGCGCGCGGCACCACCGTGAAGATCGCCCGCCTCGACGGCCGCGATCTCGGCGGCCGGCAGGTCCCGGACGGCTGGAGCGGCGCCTTCGCCATCGTGGCGAACGGCTTCGACGGCGCCAGCGACCGCCGCCCCCTGGCCGCGGCCGCCGCCGATCTCATCGACGCCACCTCGGTCGGCAGCCTGGAGATACAGGGCCTGAGCGTCAGCGACACCGATCCGAAGGGGCCGGTGCTGTTCGAGATCGGCCGGGCCGCCTACACCTCCTCGGGCTCCGACGGCGGCACCACCCTGGACAACCTGTCGATGACCCGCGGCGCGCTGCGGATCCATGTCGGCCGCGTGGCCGCGCTGGGGACCTCCCTGGCGCCGACCGTCGCGACCCTCCAGGGCATCGCCGCCGAGCCGACGGGCGGCGCCGGATTCTCCGACGTCGAGATGCGTCGCCTGACGCCGAAGCTCGGCACGCTCACCCTCACCGACCTGTCGATCGACCTGCCGCCCGAGGCGGAGGCCGAGCGGGCGGCCCCCCGCGACGTCCGGCCCCCGGCCCGCGGCACCCTGCCCGAGCCGGGCCGGTCGGCGCGGACACCCGAGCCCAGGCCGGCCGACAGGACCGCGGATCCCCTGGCGGTCACGGTGTCGCCGCGGCCGTTCCCCCGCGTCGCGCTGCGCGAGGCGGCCCTGGCCTTCGGCCCGCTGACCGACGGCGTGCCCAGCGCGACCCGCATCAGCCTCACCGGCCTGAGCCTGCCCGCCGACCTGCTCGCGGGCGCGCCGCTCCTCGGCCTGCTGCCGGCCTACGGCTACCGGGACCTCGACCTCGACCTCGTGGCCGACGCGAGCCTGGACGAGAAGGCCCGCGACCTCGCCCTGCGCGAGGTCACGATCTCCGGGCGGGACATCGGCACCGTCCGCCTGTCCGGCACGCTCGGAGGCATCGGGCCCGAACTGTTCTCCGGCACCCTGCCGGCGGCGACCATGGTGATGTTCTCGGGCAGCGCCAAGACCCTGAACCTTACGGTCGAGAATGCCGGCCTGTTCGAGCGCTTCCTGGCCGCGCAGTCGAAGGATCTCAGCCTCAAGCCGGACGAGCTGCGCAAGGAATACGTCACCGCCAGCCTGCTCGGCGTGCCGATCATCCTGGGCAACAGCGCGGCCGCCAAGGGGATCGGCGCCGCCATGGGCCAGTTCGTGATGAAACCCGGCAAGCTCGTGGTGCACGCCAAGTCCAAGGAGCCGGCGGGGATCGGCTTCATCGACCTGGGCGCGGCGCGCTCACCGGCCGCCGTCCTCGACCGGCTCGAGGTCGAGGCGAAGGCGAACTGAGGGGCGCCGCGATCGGCCGAGGCCATGGCCCGGCTCCGAAGGCGACGCCCGCATATCTGGAAGGGCCGCCCATGCTCGCCGTCCGCCTCTCGAAGGCCGCCCTCGTCGGCGCCCTGGCCCTGACCTGCACGCTGGTCGTGTACGGCAACGTCACGGAGCCGGCTGTGAACCTCGCCTTCGTGCAGCACGTGCTGTCGATGGACACGATCCTGCCGGATTCGGGCATCGCCGACCGCGCGATCACCGATCCGACACTGCAGCGCGGCGCCTTCGCGATGATCGTCGCCGGGGAGGCTGTCACGGCGCTCCTGCTCTGGATCGGCGTCGCGCTGATGCTCGCGCGGCTGCGGGCCCCGCGCGGCGACTTCGACCGGGCCAAGACCTGGGCGATCGCCGGCCTGAGCGTCGGCTTCCTGGTCTGGCAGGCGGGCTTCCTGGGCATCGGCGCCGAGTGGTTCGGCATGTGGATGTCGAAGGTCTGGAACGGCCAGCAATCCGCCTTCCGCTTCGCCATGACGGTCCTCGGCGTGATGATCTACGTCGCCCTGCCCGAGGCCGAGGATCCGGAGGCGGGCCGCAGAGGCTGAGATCGCGCGGCCAGCGCTGCCCCGACGCGGGGGCTGTCGTGCCGACCGCGTTCTCGGAGTTCGCCGCACCGCCACCCGGAACGATCGGGAATCGCGATCAGTTCGTTCCATAAATTCTGTTGGATTGAACGCTTGGCGAGAGGGATGGTGGCTCCCTGTTCCGGAGCCGAGCCGTGTCGCGCAGGACCAACCCTCTTTCGATCGCGTGCCGCATCCGCGGTTCCGTAGCCAGGCTTGGCTCCCTCCTCGCGGTCAGCCTCGGAGCCGTCGGCCCGAGGTGGTCGAGGTCGCGATCGTCGGCCGGGTCCTGGACCTGCACCCTCGCTCGCCGCGCCCACCGCCGTCAGCCTCCACCTGATCCGCCTTCTCGGCATCGCGTGATGCCCGGGCCCGGTTCGAGGAGCGTCAGGAGAGAGATCGGACCGCGGAACCGCGATCTGCAAACCGCAGAGCAACGGTCATCGAGTTACCCCACGCCGTTGAGGAGACATTGCCGTGAGCCAATCCGCCCTTCCCCGCCGTGCCGTGCTGGCCGGCCTCGGCCTCGGAGGCCTCGCTGCGGCCGCCCCGGCTTGGGCCGCCGGCACGGTCAGACTCCCCCTGCCCGGCGGTCCCGACCAGCGCGCGGTCACGACCGCCTTCCCCGGGAAGGGCGCGATGATCCTGCAGCGCACCCGGCCGCCACTGCTGGAGACACCCTTCGCGGTGTTCGACCAGGGCGTGTTCACCCCCAACGACCGCTTCTACGTGCGCTGGCACTGGGCCGAGATCCCGACCGCGATCGACGTGCCGTCCTTCCGTCTGACAGTGCGCGGCCACGTCGAGACGGCCCTGTCGCTGTCCCTCGACGCACTCGCCGGCATGCCGCGATTCGAGATCGCGGCGGTCAACCAGTGCTCGGGCAATTCGCGGGGCCTGTTCGTGCCGCGGGTCCCCGGCGCGCAGTGGGCCAACGGCGCGATGGGGAACGCCCTCTGGACCGGCGTGCGCCTGAAGGACGTGCTCGACCGCGCGGGCGTGAGGGCCGGGGCCGTACAGGTGCGCTTCGCCGGCCTCGACGAGCCGGTCGTGAGCGACGCGCCGCACTTCCGGAAATCCCTCGCCCTTGACCATGCCCGCGACGGCGAGGTGATGATCGCCTACGCGATGAATGGCGCGCAGTTGCCGCTGCTGAACGGCTTCCCGCTGCGCCTCGTCGTTCCGGGCCGGTACTCGACCTACTGGGTCAAGATGCTGTCGGACATCGAGGTTCTGGACAGGCCCGACGATCAGTACTGGATGGAGACGGCCTACCGCATCCCGGACGTGCCGGGAGCCAACGTCCGGCCCGGCCAGACCGGCTTCAAGACGGTGCCGATCGACCGCATGGTGCCGCGCGCCTTCGTGACGAACCTGCAGGACGGCGCCCGGGTCGCGGCCGGCGCGCCGGTGGCCGTGCGCGGCATCGCCTTCGGGGGCGATTGCGGGGTCAGGTCTGTGGAGATCTCGACCGACGGCGGCGCGTCTTGGGCGCCGACGCGGCTCGGGGCCGACGCGGGCGCCTACAGTTTCCGCCGCTTCGACGTCGGCTTGCCGGCCCTCGCGACCGGCACCCGCGCCGTCAAGGTCCGCTGCACCAACACGAACGGACTCGCGCAGCCGATGGACCCCGTCTGGAACGGCGCGGGCTTCATGCAGAACGGCGTCGAAACCGTGACGCTCCAGGTCGCCTGAGGAGGAGTTTCATGTCCCTGACGCCAATAGCGCGCTGCCTGGCCGCGCTCGCCCTGATCCCCGTCTCCGCGGCCGCCGCGCCGGAGCCGATGCGCTTCACGTCGCAGCAGGTCGAATGGCCCACGTCCGATCAGGTCTTCCCGGCGGGACCGGGCGCCGAGGCGATCAGCAACACCTGCCTCGCCTGTCACTCGGCCGGGATGATCCTCACGCAGCCCGCCCTGTCGAAGGCGCAGTGGAGCGGGATCGTCGACAAGATGATTCACAGCTACAAGGCCAGCGTGGATCCCGCCGACCGGCAGGCCATCATCGACTATCTCGCCGCGCTGAAGCCGCGGCCCTGACTGCGCCGCTCACGGCGCCCCGTCTCGGATCAGGCCGAGCAGGGCGTCCGCGGCGCGGCTCCTGTACCGCTCCCTATGGCGCAGCATCCGGAAGGTCCGTGCCGGCAACGGGAACGGCGGCGCGACGAGCGCGCCGGCGGCCAGCTTGCTCGCCACGACCGCCTCCGACAGGACGCTCGCACCGGCCCCGGCCTCGATCGCGGCGAGCACGGCCTCGTTGGAGGGCAGCTCGAGCGACACCGCCACATCCGCGAGCGCCAGCCCCGCCACCGCGAGCGCCGCCTCGAAGTCGGAGCGCGTTCCGGAACCCGCCTCGCGCAGCACCCACGGGTGGCCCGCGAGATCGGCGGCCGTCAGGGTCTCCCGGGCCGAGAAGGGGTGGCCGGCCGGCACGACGAGCACGAGCCGATCCTGCGCGACCGCCGCGCTCGCCAGGACCGGATCCTCGACCTCGCCCTCGACGAAGCCGAGTTCGGCCGAACCATCGGCGACCGCCCGCGCCACCTCCGCGGTGTTGCCCACGGCGAGCCGGATCGTGATGTCCGGATGGGCGGCCCGGAACGCGACGAGATGGCGGGGCAGCCAGTGGCTGGCGATGGTCTGGCTCGCGTGAACGCGCAGGCTTCCCCGCCGCAGGCCGCTCAGGTCGGCCAAGACCCGCTCGGCCGCCTCGGCGCGGGCGAGGACCGCGCGGGCCTCTTCGAGGAAGATGCGACCGGCATCGGTCAGCTCGATCCCGCGGCCGACCCGGTGGAACAGCTTCACCGCGTGGCGCTCTTCCAGCCCGGACACCGCGGCGCTGACTGCGGACTGCACGATGTTCAAGGCCTCGGCCGCGCGGGTGACGTGCTGACGCTCGGCGACCGCCACGAAGATGCGCAACTGATCGAGGGTCATCGACGGGCTCTGCGACCGCGAGGGACGATCCAGGCTACCACGCCTTCGCGCCGCGCCCTGTCGTGAGCGCGAGCGCCGTCGCGGCCAGCGCCAAGGGCGCGAAGGACACCCAGAGAACCGTGTCCCAGCCGTAGCTCGTCAGCAGGCCCCCCGACGAGAACGAACCGACCGCCACCATTCCGAACACGATGAAGTCGTTGATCGACTGCACCCGCGTCCGCTCCTCCGGGCGATGACAGTCCAGCACCATCGCGGAGGCGCCGACGAAGCCGAAGTTCCATCCGACGCCGAGGAGGATGAGGGACAGCCAGAAATGCCCGACGTCCGCGCCCGCGAGTCCGACGAGCGCGGCTGCACCCGTCAAGGTGAGGCCGGTCGCAACCACGCGGGACGCGCCGAAGCGCGTGATCAGCCGCCCGGTGAAGAAGCTCGGGCCGTACATGGCGATGACGTGCCACTGCAGGCCCAGATTGGCATCCTCCTGCGCGTGGCCGCACAGGCGCATGGCCAGCGGGGCGGCCGTCATGACGAAGTTCATCAGGAGGTAGGACACGGCCCCGCAGATCACCGCGATCACGAAGCGCGGCTGCGCGAGGATGACGGCCAGCGGTCGCCCGCCCGAGACTGACCCGGCGGCCGGCCGCGGCAGGCGAACGCCCGCCAGGATCAGGGCGGCCGCGGCGGCGACGGCGGCCTGGGCCAGGAAGGTGGCGGCGAACAGGTAGGGTGGCCACAGGTTCATGGTGTGGGTGACGAGCTGCGGCCCGATCACCCCGCCGAAGACGCCGCCGGCCATGACGGCCGACAGCGCCCGTGGGCGGCGCTCGGCCGGAACGCAGTCCGCGGCGGCGAAGCGGAACGAGAAGACCACGGCCGCGTAGGCGCCCCCGAGGAACATCGCCGCGCAGAACAGCCAGAAACTGGCCGCGACGATCGCCCAGGCCGAGAGCAGGCCGACGAGCACGCCGCACCCGGTGCCGACCATGAAGGCGGTGCGGCGCCCGTGGCGCCTGGCGATGCTGCCGGTCGGAAGGGCGCAGGCGGCCATCCCGACCACGAAGATCGAGATCGGCAATGTGGCCAGGACCTTGCTGGGCGCGAGCATGTTGCCGACGACCGCGCCCGTCGCGAACACGACGGTCGAGTTCGCGCCGGCGAGGGCCTGCGCGACGGCTAGCCTGACCACGTTGCCGGTGCTCGACCGGTCGGCGACGGGCGCGCGGTCGATGGCCGAGGGGGAGGTGCGGGACATCGGGACGCTCTGGATTCGATAGAGGTGCGCGGCCGGCCGTACCGGCGTTCGTCGCGGCGCGGGGCCGACCACGGTCTGAGCCGATTCGACGAGGGCACCGGTATAGCGGTGGCGTTCCCGTCCGTATCGCGACGCGATGACAAACCGTGCCGCCCGGTCCTTCGCCGCGACTCGCGTATCCGAGCCGAACGGCGCCCGCTCGCCGCAAGATCGCCCACCGTGCGGCAGCGATCCCGAGCGGTCGCGCCTGCCGCGGCTCTTCCGCCCTGTAGGCTTTCGCCCCGCTGCCCGACACGGCCTCCGCCGCGTCGCTGAAGGTGCCGCGTTCCAGCACCTCCCGCGCCGCGCGCGCGAGACCGCCGAGGGCCGCCCGCGCGAACGACCCGCCGACGCTGATCCGCACCTCTTTCAAGCGACCCTACGCCGCTCGGATCCCGCGGGGAAATGGCCTGCCTGGCCGGGGATCATCCGAGGTTGAGATGGAGGGAGGTTCAACGATCCGTTCGGGAGGCGCGCTGAACGCAGTGGCCGATCTGGACCGATGGCATCGGCCGAACGGCCGGCGCGACACGCGTCACTGCGCGATGATCTCCGGATGCTGCGCGGCGAGGTTCGCCCGCGTCGCCTCGGCCCAGGCGCGGTCGCGTTCCCGGCGCGGCCGGTCGAGGCGGACGTCGGCGATGAGACTGGCCGGGCGCCGCGACACGAGGAGCAGCCGGTCTGCGATCCCGATCGCCTCGGCGACGTTGTGCGTCACCATCAGCACGCTCATGCCGGCCCGGTCCACCGTGTCCACCACGAGGCCGCGCAGCTCCGCGGCGGCGGCGTCGTCGAGGGACACGAACGGTTCGTCGAGGACGAGGACGCGCGGGCCGTCGGCCAGGGCGCGCGCCAGCGCCACGCGCCGCTGCATGCCCAGCGACAGGGCCTTCGGGTAGCGCGTCCGCCACGCCGTCAGGCCGAGCCGCGCGAACAGGTCGTCGAGATCGCGCCCGCGCCGTGCCCGGGGCAGGCCGAGGCGGACGTTGTGCTCGACGCTGCGCCAGGGCAGCAGCCGCGGCTCCTGGAACACGATGCCCGCCCGGTCCGCGCCGGAGACGCGGCCCTCGAACGCGGTGTCGAGGCCGAGCAGGATCCGCAGGGTGGTGGTCTTGCCGGCGCCCGACGGCCCGATCAGGCAGACGATCTCCCCGGCGCCGACACCGAAGGTCAGGTTCCGGACGGCCTCGACCGGCTCGGCCCGGGCGGGCCGGTACCATTTCGACGCGATCGCGACCTGGAGGACGGGCTCAGCGCCAGCGACGGACATAGGCCTCGAGCCGCTGGAGGAGGAGGACGTCGATGCCGATCATCACGGCCATGAAGACGAGGCTGTAGCCGATGATGGCCGCCACGTCGGTACTCTGGACGAAGTAGTAGTTGATCGCGAAGCCGACCCCGTCCGGGCGCCCGAGCAGCTCCACGACCAGCACGATCTTCCAGGCGAGCGAGAGGCCCGACCGCGCCGCCGTGACCATGTAGGGCTGGAGCTGCGGGATCAGGATGTCGCGGGCCCAGCTGCGCCGGTCGAGACGGTAGGCGCGGGCCATCTCGTCGAGCCCGGGATCGAGATTCCGCGCGCCCTCGCGCACGATCACCGCGACGTTCGGCAGCTTGTTGAGCACCACCGCCAGGATCGCGGCGGTCTCGGTGAGGCCGACCCAGACATAGGCCAGGACCGTGATCACCAGGGCGGGCGTGTTCAGGAGGACGAGCAGCGGCGTGTCGAGGGTGAGGTCGGCGGCCTTGGACCGTCCGAGCGCGACGCCGAGGAGGACGCCGAGGACCATCGCCACGGTGAAGGAGATCGCCACGCGGAGCAGCGTCATGCCCACGTTGTGCGCGAGGTCGCCGCGCTCCGCCTCCTGAACGATGAAGCGCAGCACCGCGAGGGGCGCCGGCAGCAGGCGCGAGCCCGCCTCCATCGCGGCGAACTGCCAGGCGGCGAGCAGCACGGCCAGGGACGCGATACGGGTCAGCGCGCCCATGCGGTCCCGATGATCCTGATAGTCTTGACGGTCGACACGCGCGCCCGCCGGGCGGCCGCCTCAACCATTGCGGCCGGTGTAGTAGAGGTCCGGCGGGAGCGCGTTGCCCTTTCCGACGAGGCGGGCGCCGCCGAGCCGCGCCATCACCGCGTAGAGCTTCTCGGCGTCGGCGCGCTCCTCCGCGATGGAGCGGCGCGGAATGCCGGCCAGGAAATCGTGCTTCAGGGCCTCGAAGGTCGCCTCGTCCTCCGCCGCCATCAGCGGGCGCACGATCTCCCACGTGCTCGGGTCGGAGGCGAGCATGTCCTTGGCGGCCCGCGAGGCCCGGGCGAAGGCCGCCACGGCCGCGGGCTTCTCCTTCACGGTGGCGTCCTGGAACAGGTAGCCGATCAGCGCCACGTCGCCCGGAACCCCCAGGGCGTGCATGATGTCCTCGGCCCCGACCAGCTGCCGATAGCCCTTGGCCTTGAGGCGGGCGCAGTAGGTCCAGTAGGTCAACGCCGCGTCGAGGGCGCCCTGCTCCAGCTTCAGCGTGATCAGCGGCGGGGCGCCGTAGGCGATCTCGGCGGCCTGCTCGAGGTCGATGCCGGCCGCGTCCTTGGCCTGTGCCCGGAGGAGGAGCCAGTTCTTGTCCAGGGGGCCGCCCGCCACCCCGAGGCGCTTGCCCGCGAGATCCTTGAGGTTCTTCACCGGGCTGCCGCCCGGCACCATCACGCCGCCCTCGGAGGTCGAGTACGGGATGAAGCGGACCGCCTGGCCGTCGTTGCCGAGGCGGGCAGCCCAGAGCAGGTCGCCGATGATCGTGTCGACCTGCCCGCCGATGAAGCTGATCCGGGCCGCGTCGTTGCCGGCGAGCTTGACCGCGTCCAGCTCGAAACCGTTGGCCGTGTCGAGTTCGCGGGCCTTGATCACCGCCGCCTCCCAGGTGGACGTGCCGAAGGGCAGGCTGCCGAGGCGGATCGTCGGCACGTCGGCGCGCGCCGCCCGCAGGCCGAGGCCACCGAGCAGGCCCCCGGCGAGCATCGCGCGCCGTGACAGCATCACGCCTTCTCCCATCGTATTGCGCAGTCTTCAGCGGCGGCAGACTGGAGTGCCGATCGAGCCGGACGCCATTGCCAAAAGGTCATAGGGCTCACACCGGTTTCCGTCCACCGCGGCAAACACGCTTGCGCGCAACCGGCCGCGGCGGCACCCTCGGCCGCGACGGTTTCATCGGAGATGGATCATGAGCGAGCGACGCGAGGGCGCACTGGACGACGCGACCGTGGAGGCGCGGCTGAAGGCCGAGCTGCCCGCATGGCGCCTGGAAGACGGGTGGATCCGGCGCACCTACAAGACATCCGGCTGGAAGAGCACACTGATGGTGATCAACACCGTCGGGCACCTGGCCGAGGCGGCCTGGCACCATCCCGACATCACGGCGTCCTACGCCTGGGTCGAGGTCCGGCTGATGAACCACGCGGCCAAGGGCATCACCGACAAGGATTTCGCCCTCGCCCGGAAGATCGAGGAGGTCGTCTCCTGGCAGCCGGGCCTCGAGGGACAGGGGCTCGAGGGCACCCCGACCGATCCGCGCTTCGCCTACATCAAGTACGAGAAGTAGCGGTCGCCGCGTGCGTCACCGCGGCTCCTTCACTCGGCGGCACTCGGTCTTCAGGTAGGCGGTCTTGCCGATCTCTTCGCGCAGCTCGGTGCGGGCGATGATCTCCTGCCAGCCGGTGGCGCAGCCGAGTTCGTTGGCGACCCGGACCTTGCGGACTTCGAGCGCCTGGGCGTCCGTGCAGGAATCCTGGGCGATCCCGTTGGCGCAGACCAGGACGACGGCGATGAAGGCGTTCATGGGCAAGACGGTCCTCGGTTCCGTCGCACCCTACGCGCGGGAGTACCGCCGGGTTTCCGGCGGTGTGGCCCCGCTCGCGTGAAATATCGTCACGGTCGGCCCGCCCTGAGGGGGCGGAGGGGCGGGCCGACCGTTTCTCGCAGCGCCCGCGGGCGCCGCGATCGCGTGAGCCGGCCGATCAGCCGGCGTGGGCCGCCGGCGCGCCGCCCGTCTCCGGGCGGATACGGTAGCAGCCGACGTAGAGCGCGGGCAGGAACAGGAGCGTCAGGAAGGTCGCCGCCAGGATCCCGCCGATCATCGCGAAGGCCATCGGCCCCCAGAACACCTCCCGGGCGATGGGGATCAGGCCCAGGCTCGCCGCGGCGGCGGTCAGGAGGATCGGCCGCATGCGGTGGTGGGTCGCCTCGAAGACCGCCTGCCAGGGCGCCATCCCCTCGGCCCGGAACTCCTCGATCTGGCTCACCAGGATCACCGCGTTGCGGATGATGATCCCGATGAGCGCCAGGATGCCCAGGATGGCGACGAAGCCCATCGGCTTGTCGAACAGGAGCAGCGCCGGCACCACGCCGATCAGGCCGAGCGGTGCCACGGTGAAGACGAGGAGCATCCGGCCGAAGCTCTGGAGCTGCATCATCAGCAGGAACGCCATGGCCAGCAGCATGACCGGGACCACGGCCGCGATCGGGCCCTGGCCCTTGGCGGATTCCTCGACGGCGCCGCCGGTCTGGACCGTGTAGCCCTCCGGGAGCGCCTTGATGAAGGCGTCGAGACCGGGCTGCAGGGCGGCCACGATGGTGGCCGGCTGGGTCGCGTCGTGGATCGTGGCGCGCACCGTCACGGTCGGGAGGCGGTCCCGGCGCCAGACGATCGGCTGCTCGAGATCGTAGCCGATCCGCGCGAAGGCGAGCACCGGCACCACCGTGCCGTTGGCGAGACCGACCTGCAGCGACTGCAGGGTGTCCAGCGACGACCGCTCGGCGGCGCGGGCGCGGCCGACGACGTTGACGAGGTAGATCGAGTCCCGGACCTGCGTGATCGCCTGCCCGCCCTCGATCCCGTTCAGGATGCCGGCGACGTCCTGGCTGGTCACGCCGAGCTGGCGCGCCTTGTCCTGGAGGATCTCGACGCGCAGGACCTTGCCGGGCTCGTTCCAGTCGAAGGTCGGCACGTCGAGGCGCTTGTCGGCCGCCACCACGTTGGCGAGGTCGAGCGACAGGCGGCGCACCGTCTCCATGTTCGGGCCGCTGAGGCGGTACTGCACCGGCCGACCCACGGGCGGCCCGAGGCTCAGGGGCTGCACCAGCACGTCGGTGCCGACGAAGTCGCGCAGGCCGATCGTCTGCAGGCGCGCCATCACGCGGTCGCGCACCTCCAGCGACTTCGTGACGATGACGATCTGGCCGAAGAAGGCGTTGGCGAGCTGCTGATCGAGCGGGAGGTAGAAGCGCACCGCGCCCTCGCCGACGTAGGACGACCAACTCGTCACGTCCGGATCGTCCTTCAGGTTCGCCTCGAACCGGTCCATCTGCGCCCGGGTCTCGGCGATGGTGGCGTTCTGCGGAAGGGTCAGGTCCACCAGCACCTCGGACCGGTCCGAGGACGGGAAGAACTGCTGCTGCACGTGCCCCATCCCGACGATGGCCGCCGCCATCAACCCGAGGCAGACAACCACCGTCGTCCAGTGCCAGCGCATGGCGAGCCGCAGCGCCCAGACGAACAGGCGCGTGAAGATCCCCTCCTTCTCCGTGTGGTGCTTCATGGTCTTCGGCAGGAGCGTGACGCCGACGAGCGGCGCGAACAGGACCGCCACGACCCAGGAGACCAGCAGCGAGGCCGCGATCACAACGAACAGCGAGTAGGTGTACTCGCCGGCGCCGGAGCCGTTGAAGCCGATCGGCAGGAAACCCGCCACCGTCACGAGCGTCCCGGTCAGCATCGGGAACGCCGTCGACGTGTACGCGAAGGTGGCGGCCTTCCGCAGCGTGTCGCCCCGCTCCAGGCGGGCCACCATCATCTCGACGGTGATCATGGCGTCGTCGACGAGGAGGCCGAGCGCGATGATCAGCGCGCCGAGGGAGATGCGCTGGAGCGTGACGTCCATGATCTGCATGACGACGAAGACGATCGCCAGCACGAGCGGGATCGACACGGAGACGACGAGGCCGGCCCGGACGCCGAGGCTCACGAAGCTCACGCCCAGCACGATGATGACGGCCTCGACCAGCGCCTGGGTGAAGCCGCCGACCGCGTGCTCGACCTGCTTGGGCTGGTCCGACACGAGATGGACGCCGACACCGAGCGGCAGGGTGGCCTCGATGGCGCGCATGCGCTCCTTCAGCGCCTCTCCGAAATGCAGCAGGTTGGCGCCCGGACGCATCGCGATGGCGAGGCCGATCGCGGGCTTGCCGTCCACCCGGAACAGCGGTGCGGGCGGATCCTCGTAGCCGCGGCTGATCTCGGCGATGTCGGCGAGGCGGAAGAAACGGTCATTGACCCGCAGGTTGAAGTCCTGGAGCGAGGCCTCGGAGGCGAAGGAGCCGCTGACCCGCAGCGAGATGCGCTCCGGCCCGGCCTGCACCACGCCGGAGGCCGAGACCGCGTTCTGCGCCTGCAGGGCCTTGATCAGGGCCTGGAAATCGATGCCGTAGCCGGCGAGCTTCCGGGTGGAGAAGTCGAGGTAGATCGTCTCGTCCTGCGTGCCGATCAGCTGGGTCTTGCCGATATTGGGCACCCGCAGGACCTCGGTGCGGATGCCCTCGACGTAGTCGCGCAGCTGCCGGTGCGTCAGGCCGTCGGCCGTGAACGCGTAGATATTGCCGTAGACGTCGCCGAACTCGTCGTTGAAGAACGGACCCTGCACGCCCTCCGGGAACTGACCCTTGATGTCCCCGAGCCGCTTGCGGACCTGGTAGAAGGCCGGCTGGATCTCGTTCTTCTTGAGCGTGTCGCGGAACTGGACGAAGACTGTCGACGATCCGGGCGTCGTGTAGCTGCGGACGAAGTCGAGGCCGTTGAGCTGCTGGAGCTCCTTCTCGACCCGGTCGGTGACCTGATCGAGGGTGTCCTTGATGGTCGCGCCCGGCCACGTGGTCTGCACCACCATGGTCTTGATGGTGAAGGGCGGATCCTCCTCACGGCCGAGGCGGGTGTAGGCCATCAGGCCCGCGATCAGCGAGACCAGCATGAGGAACCAGACGAACGAGCGGTGCCCGAGCGCCCAGTCGGAAAGGTTGAAGTCCTTCACGCGAAAACCCCGTGCGGCCGGATCAGACGGCGCCGTCGGTCAGGCGCACGGCCTGGCCTTCCTTGATGACGTGGACGCCCGCGACCACGACGCGCTCGCCGGCCTTCAGGCCGGCGACGACCGCGACGCGGCCGTCCTCGGCGTTGTCCCGCGCCGCCACGGTGACGTCGCGGCGCGCTACCGACTTCCCGTCGGGCGAGACGACCCAGACCGAGCGGCGGTCACCGTCCTCGAGCAGCGCCGAGGCGGGCAGAAGGGCGGTGGGCGCGACCTTGCGCATGAGCGACACGTTGATGGTCGCGCCGAGCCGGAAGGCCGGGCCGGGATCGTCCAGGGTGATCCGGATGCGCTTGGACCGCGTCCCCGACTCGGCGAGGGGCGCGATCTCGCGGACGCGCCCGCGCGCCGTCAGCTCCGGCGCGCTCTGGAGCGCGACGGTGAACACGCCGTCCGACGGCAGAGCCCCGACATGGGCCTCGGGAATGTCGACCACCGCCTCGCGGACGTCGGGCCGCGCCACGGTCACGACGCCCTGGCCGGCGCTGAGCACTTGGCCGACCTCGGCGAGGCGCTGGGTCACGACACCGTCGAACTCGGCCTTCAGCTCAGTGTAGCCCATCTGGTCGCGGGCCTTCTGGAGGCTCGCCATCGCCTGATCCACCCGGGCCCGGGCGGTCTCGCGCTTGGCGACAGCCTGATCGAGCGTCGCCTGGGAGACGGCGTTGCCAATCATCAGGCGCCGGGTCCGCGACTCCGCGGCCTCGGCGTTCTCGGCCTGCGCCTTCGCGTCGGCTAGGTCGGCCTCGGCGCGGGTCAGGTCGAAACGGGTCACGATGGTGTCGAGGGCCGCGAGGCGCTGGCCGCGGGTGACGAGGTCGCCGATCGTCACGTCCCGCGCGACCATGCGCCCGGGGATCTGGAAGCCGAGCTGCGCCTGGTAGCGCGGCTCGATCGTGCCGGCGAACGGCCCGAACGTGACGGTGTCGCTCGGTACGACAACCTGCGTCAGCACCGGACGGACCGGGGCCGCCGCGGCCTCGCCCCCCTCCTCGCCGTGACCGTTGCACCCGGCCAGTGCCGTCGCGAGGAGGCCCAGGACGAGATACGCGCGCGCCGTCATGGGCGGTCTCCGATCTCGGCGGCCGCGACCGTCTGGCCGGGACGCAGGAACTGGATGCCGGCGACGACCACGCGCTCGCCCGGCTCGACGCCGCGCTTCAGCGCGATGATATCGGGGCCGAAGCGATCGATCTCCACCGCGCGGACCGAGACGGTCTTCCGGTCCGGATCGTAGACCCACACCGAGGGCTTCCCGTCGTAGCGGTAGAGCGCCGACCAGGGCAGGATCACCGATTCGTGCGGCGCGAAGCGCCCGCGGCCGATCACGACGGCGCCGAGCCCCATGGCGGCGGGCGTCGACTTAAGGCCGATCTTGACCCGCACCGTGCCGCTGGCGGCATCCACGGTGGGAGAAATCTCCCGCACGGTCCCGACCGCGGTGACGGACGGGTCCGACTGCAGCGCCACCGCGACGGTGTCGCCGGCCGGCGGCTGGGCCAGCAGCGATTCGTAGACGTTGAAGACCGCGTCGCGGGGCCCGTCCTGCGCGACGACCAGCACGGTCTGGCCCGACTGGACCACTTGGCCGACCTCGAAGCTGCGGCTCGTCACCACGCCGGACACGCCCGCGCGCAGCTCGGTATAGGAGAACTGCTCCTGCGCGGTTCCCAGCGCCGCCTTGGCCGAGTCGACCGCCGCCTGCGTGGTGCGCAGCTCCTGCTCGGCGTTGTCGTAGGTCGAGCGGGTCGTGAAGCCGCCGGCCAGGAGCTGCTTCTGGCGCTCGTACGACATCTTCGCCTGCGTCAGCAGCGCCTCGGCCGAAGCCAGGGCGGCCTTGGCGTTGTCGAGATTCGCCTGCTGCGTCAGGGGTTCGAGGACGGCGAGAACCTGATTGGCCGTGACGTGGTCGCCGACCTCGACGCGCCGCTCGGCGACCTTCCCGTTCGTCCGGAACGAGACGTTGACCTGCGCCTGGGCCTGGACATCGCCGGTCACCACCACGTCGAGCGCCATCGGTGTGCGACGCGCCTGCACGACCCGCACGCGCGCCACGGCGGAGTCGAGCGCCGTCTCGGGCGCGGCCTGGGCGCACCCGATCGACGCGAGCGCGGTTAACATCAGCAGCGCGGATGCCGATGGAAGGAAGGCGATGCGGTTCATGCGATCGACCGTGTCGGCGCGACTCGTGCGAATTGCGTGGCGCGTTCCTACGCCATCCGTTACATACCGTCCAGACGGTTTTTAGTGCAGGTCCGTGATGCAGGCGAAGCGACAGCGACTGGCGGCGCGCCCCGAGATCATCCTGGAGGCGGCCGCGGCCGTTCTCCTGAAGGGAGGCGTCCGCGGGCTGACCATCGACGCGGTCGCGGCCGAGGCCGGGCTGAGCAAAGGCGGCGTCCTGCACCATTACGCGTCGAAGGACGCCCTGGTGGGCGCGCTGGTCGCCCGCAAGCTCGCGGACGTGCGCGCGGAGATCGACGCCTGCGCGCGGGAGATACCGGCCGGCCCGTCGCAGCTTCCCAGGGCGATGGTGGCGCATATCCGCGGGCACTACTGCGACGACAACGAAGCGGCGCGCGCACTCCTGCTGGCATCGATGGAGTCACCGGAGGCGCAGAAAGACTTCCAGGCGTTCGTCGCGGATCAGCTGGACCAGCTCGGACGGATCGAGGGCGCTCCCCCGGGCGAGGGCTCCGTCCTGTACTTCGCCATCCTCGGTCTGTTCATGAGCCGGGCGCTGGGCTTCCAGCAACTCGACGAGGACGCCCTGGCGCCGATGCTCGAGGCCCTCGACCGCATCGCCGGGCGAGCCGGCGGCTAGATCCGGACGCTCAGGCCTGGAACGCGAGGACGGCGCGCGTCCCGGCGCTTCGGGGGGCGTACGACAGGGCCGAGCGCAGGTTCGACGCCATGGCGCGCACGATGCGCGACCCGAGACCGGTGCCGCGGACCTCGCCCTCCCCGGTCCAGCCGATACCGTCATCCTCGACGGCGAGCAGCACGGTGTCGGCGGCGTCCCGCTCGACCGCGACGCGGATCTCGCCCGACGTGCCGACCGGGTAGGCGTACTTGTAGGCGTTGGTCACGAGTTCGGTCACGACCACGCCGACCGACACGGCCTTGTCGGTCGAGAGCCGCACCGGCGCGGCACGAAGGCGGATCGCGTGGTCGCGCCCGCTCGCCCGCATGGCGGCCTGCAACTCCTCGACCAGGCTCTGCAGGTAGGCGTCGAGCTCGACGGATTCGACGTCGTCGGACGTGTAGAGGCGGCGGTGGATGCCGGCGATCGCCGAGATCCGGGCCTGCATCTCGTCGAGCGCCGCCTTGGCGGCCGGGTCTGTGACGGCGTTGCGCTGCATGTGCGCCAGGGCGGCGACGAGGGCCAGGGAGTTGGCCACGCGGTGGTTGACCTCGCGCAGCAGCAGCTCGGCGCGGTCGCGCGCCTCGCGCATCTCGGCCTCGGCCCGCTCCTTGTCGCGCCGCAGGCTCTCCTGCCGGAGGGCGGTGGCGACGGCCTCGCCGAGCAGCTCGCGGAACTGACCCTGGACGTCCTTCCAGACGTAGTCCACCGCTCCGGCCTTCAGGGCCGCCACGGCGACGCGGCTGTCCTCGGAGCCGGTCACGTAGATGACCGGCGGCGCCTCGGGCAGCGCGCGGATCTCGGGCAGCAGGTCCAGGCCCGTCTGTCCCGGCATGTGGTGGTCGAGGGCGACGGCGTCGATCCCGCCCTGGGCGAGCCGCGCCAGCCCCGCCGCGCCGTCGGGACAGAGCTCGACCGCGTAGCCGCGCGCCTCGAGGGCGCGCCGGACCAGGCGGCCGAGGCCGGGATCGTCGTCGATGTAGAGGATGCGTGCCGCCGCGGCGGTGCCGTCCCCGCTGGCACGCCGAGCAGTCATGGGTTCTGCGGAACCTGCATGACCGAGAAGAACAGCCCGAGCTGGCGGATCGCGTTCGCGAAGCCGTCGTAGCTCACCGGCTTGGTGATGTAGACGTTGGCCCCGAGGTCGTAGCAGCGCTGGATCTCGCGGCTGTCGTCCGTCGTGGTCAGGACCACCACCGGGGACCGACGCGTGTGCGGGTTCGCCTTCACCTTCTCGAGGATGTCGAGGCCGGTCATGTCCGGCAGGTTGAGGTCGAGCAGGATCAGCAGGTGCCGTCGGGCGCTCGCCTCGCCGGAGCCGTCCGGTCCGAGCAGATAGTCCAGCGCCGAAGTGCCGTTGCGGAACGGCACGATGTCGTTGTTGACGCCGGCGCGTCGGATGTTGCGCTCGATCAGGCGCGCATGGCCCTCGTCATCCTCGATCATCACGATGCTGACGGGGTGCACGGGCCGCTCCACGCTCATTAGGCGGCGATGGGCGCCGGTTCGGGGTCGATCCGGACCGCTGTAGCTGTCCCGTGCGGCAAGGTCACGTCGAACGTCGTGCCCACACCGAGTTCTGAACGGATCTCGATCCGGCCACCGAACGAGCGCACCAGCGCCTTCACGTGGGCGAGACCGATCCCCTCGCCCGGGCGGTCCTGGGCGCCCGATCGGCGGAAGAGTTCGAAGACGCGGGCATGGTCCCGCGCGGCGATCCCCCGGCCGTTGTCGGCGACGGAGAAGCAGACGCCGCGTTCGCCCACGGCCTTGGCCGTGACGGTGATCCGTCCGGGCCGGCTCGGGTCGAGGTACTTCACGGCGTTGTCCAGCAGGTTGCCGAAGACCTGCTCGATCGCGAGCCGGTCGGCGACGATCTCGGGCAGGTCGCGGGCGATCGTCACCGTGGCCCCGACCGCCTCCGCCTGATGCCGCTGGGCATCGGCCACGCCGCGGAGCACGCTCGTCATGTCGAGGGCCTCGGGCGAGAATTGTCGCCGGCCCTCTCGCGAGAGCTTGAGGATGGCGGCGATCAGCCCCTCCATCCGGTTCACCGCCGCCTTGATGAAGCCGAGCGCCTCGCCGAAATCGGCGTCGAGCCGCTCTGCAGCCGGGTGATCCCGGAGAGCCGCGGCGACCTCGGTCCGGGTCGCCTCCAGCTCGCTCGTGAATCCCATCACGTTGACCAGCGGCGCGCGCAGGTCGTGGCTGACGATGTAGGCGTAGCGCTGGATCTCCTCGTTGGACTCGCGCAGGTCGGCTTCGGCCTGACGCTGCTCGGTGATGTCCGTGTGGACGCCGACCCACTCGCGGATCTCGCCGCGCGCGTCGAGGACTGGGATGGCGCGGATCGCGAAGTGTCGCCACGTCCCGTCGCGGACCCGGACCCGGTGCTCGTGGACGTAGGTGCGCCGCGCCCGGACGGTCGCGTTCCACGTCTTGACGGAGGCCTCCATGTCGTCGGGATGGACCGCGTCGGCCCAGCCGTAGCCCTGATACTCCGCCCGCGTCTGACCGGTGATCGCGCTCCAGCCCGGCTGCTCGCCGAGCATCCGGCCCGTCGCATCGTTGGTCCAGAGCACGCCGCGCACGGCCTGCACGGCGGCCCGGAACCGCGCCTCGCTCGCCTGGAGCTCGCGCTGCACGCGCTGCTGGTCCAGCGACGAGGCGAGCATCGCCAGGAACAGGATGAGGAACGTGGCACCGGCGACGTAGAGGGCGAGGTTCTGCTGAGCCGCGGCACCGGTCACCGCGTGGGCGGCGTGTGCGCTGCCCGCCTCGGCGGTGATCGTCGCCGCCGCCATGCCGGTGTAGTGCATGCCCGCCACCGCGAGGCCCATCACGCAGGCCGCGACGAGCTTCTGCCAGACGCCGTGTTGCCGGAAGGAGAGCCACAGGGCGGCGGTCGCAGCGGTCACGGCGATCGCCACCGAGAGCGCGATGATCGCCGGGCTATAGGCGAGGTCGCCGGGGATCCGCAGCGCCGCCATGCCGGTGTAGTGCATGCCGGCAACGCCCAGGCCCATCAGCGGGCCGGCGACGAGAAGGCTGCCGGTCCCCTCGCCGACGCGCGCAACCCACAGGAAGGCGGCGCCGGTCGCCGCGACGGCGATCGCGAGGGACAGGAGCGTGAGCCCGGTATCGTAGGCGGCCGGCAGGCACATCTCGAAGGCCAGCATGCCGATGAAGTGCATCGACCAGATGCCCCCGCCCATGGCGAGGGCGGCGCCGGCGATCCACGGCCAGCGCGGTCCCGAGACGGGCCCACGGATCCGCGCGCCCAGGTCCAGCGCGGTGTAGGACGCGAAGACCGCGAGGCCGATCGACAGGGCGACCAGCGCCGGATTGTAGCCAGTATGGACCATCGACTGCGATCGACGCGTGAAGGAACCTCCTCGCGATGTATCCCGGCTCATCCGTCGGCGCTATCGCGATTCCGAGACGCATGAAGCTCCCGAACATCGAGCCGCGTCGGCGAGCACCGAGACCGGTGCCGGGACCAGAACGGATCGGCCACCGCGATCGGCATCCCGGTGCGCACCACACAGGCTCAGGCAAGCAGGGTCAGCGATGATCCTCCGCGACCCCGGTCAGACGAGACCGGCAGACAGGATGCGCGCCAGAGGCTGGATGACGGGGACGCTGTCATCCCGGCCGGAATGCCTCGGTGGACAGGCGCGTATCGCCGCCGCCGCGCGGCCGAGCCACGTCGAAAAAAAACGCGTTCGTCACACAGCGACGGTCTCTCCCGGCGGTCGCGCGCGTTCTAGGTTCTGTCGATCGCTCAACGCGAATGCAGGTTCATGAACGGACACGCCGCGGCACGATTTCCGGACGACCTGCGCGAAGCCCTGGCGCAGGCTCTGTACGATTGCGAGCGGACGGACGGGGAGGATCGCGCCGCCTGGACCGACACGGACCTTGAGGCCCGCCACCCGGGCCTGCGCGAGCGCTATCGCCGATCCGCCGACGCCCTGGCGGCCGGTCCGCTCGCGGACCTGATGGCCGCCCGCCATGCCGACGAGGAGGAGCTGCGGGTGCTGCGCCGGCAACGGATGTCGCCCGAGCGCGAGCGGGAGCTGCTTGAAGCGAATAACCGCCTCGTCGCCCGCGCCGAGGCCGCCGAGACGGCGCGGCACACCGCGGAGGAAGCGCTCGCGACGCTGCGCCGCGAGCGGGATGTCGCGCGGGAAGCCGAGGCGTTCTGGCAGCAATTCGCCTTCGACGCCGACGATCTCGCGACCCGGCGCCTCATCGAGCAGACCGACGCCCGCGCCGAGGCCGAGCGGCGGGCGATCGAGGAGCGGTGCCGACGGGAACGCGCGGAGGCGGCGCTGCGCCTATTCGCCGACCGGGCCGATGTCATGCCCAAGGAGGGATGGGCGTCGGAACTGGCGAAGGCCAATCGCGACATCCCGCTCTGGTGGTTCCACGCGGCCCGCGTCGCCCTCGAGCTGCCGGACCTGTCCCGACCGACCGAGGGCGGCGAGGCCTGAACGCCTCAGGCCGCCGCGGGCTGCTTCGCGGGCGTGTCGCGGAACAGAGCCGTACAGCCGGAGCCGCGATGCATGCTCAGGATCGACGCGCGGTCGATCTCCGGGTGCGTCTTGAGCACTTTCTGAACGCAGGCGAGCACCCGCTCGTACTGCGCGGCGTCGTAATTCGGTTCGAGCGGGCTGACGGCGATGTAGGTCTCGACCACCAGGACGCGCTCGGCGCGGTCGTGGGCGACGTCGACGGCGATCCAGGACGACTTGATCAGGCTGGTGCTGGCGAGCATGGGCGTTCCTCGTGCAGCGTTACATCGTTTCACCCACGGCCGCGACGCGTTTTTCATCCCGCGGCTGGGGCAATTTTGGCGAAATCATGGACCGCCTGTCGGCGAATGCCAAGGGGTCGCCGCCCCGGACCCCATGCACGCTGTGCAGCGTGTTGAGCGCGAGCCCGCACCGGCTTACGGTCGGCCATCGGCCGGTGCCGGAGGTGTCCACAATAGGCACTCGCATCCGGCAAATGGCATGTGGTATACAAATTGGCGGACTCGTCACCCCGGGTCCGCGTGACGGTGTCGCGATACGACGGGACCGCGCTGTGGGAGGGAGAACAGACATGATCCGTTCGAGGATGGAAGGCCTCTGCTCCTCAGTCGCGGCACGCGCGACACGGGCCCGTGCAGGCATCGAACCGATATCCCGCGCGGCCTGAGCCGCCCTCCGACATCCCCAAATCGACTCCAGCTCCGAGACCGATCATGACCAAGGCCCTCGAAGGCGTCCGCATCCTGGACTTCACCCACGTTCAATCCGGCCCGACCTGTACGCAGCTCCTGGCTTGGTTCGGCGCCGACGTCATCAAGGTCGAGCGGCCGGGCGCGGGGGACGCCACGCGTCAGCAGCTTCAGGACATCCCGGACGTGGACAGCCTCTATTTCACGATGCTGAACCACAACAAGCGGTCGATCACGCTCGACTCGAAGAACCCGAAGGGCAAAGAGGTTCTCTGGCGGCTGATCAAGGAATGCGACGTCCTGGTCGAGAATTTCGCGCCCGGCGCCCTCGCCCGCATGGGCCTGACCTGGGAGAAGATCCACGAGGTCAACCCGCGGATGATCCTGGCCTCCGTGAAGGGCTTCGGTCCGGGCCGCTACGAGGATTGCAAGGTCTACGAGAACGTCGCGCAGTGCGCCGGCGGCTCCGCGTCGACGACGGGCTTCCGCGACGGAATCCCGATGGTGACGGGCGCGCAGATCGGCGATTCCGGCACCGGCCTGCACCTCGCCCTCGGCATCGTCACGGCGCTCTACCACCGGACCCAGAGCGGCCTCGGCCAGAAGGTCGACTGTGCCATGCAGGACGGCGTGCTCAACCTCTGCCGGGTCAAGCTGCGCGACCAGCAGCGTCTCGCGCACGGGCCTCTCAGGGAGTACAGCCAGTTCGGTGAGGGCATCCCGTTCGGCGAGGCGACCCCGCGTGCGGGCAACGATTCCGGTGGCGGCCAGCCGGGCCGGATCCTGCGCTGCAAGGGCTGGGAGCAGGACCCGAACTCCTACATCTACGTCATCACCCAGGCCGCCGTCTGGGAGCCGATCTGCGACATCATCGGTGAGCCGGATTGGAAGACCGATCCGAACTACGCGACCCCGAAGGCCCGCCTGCCGCATCTCAACGAGATCTTCACGCGGATCGAGGCCTGGACGATGAAGGTGTCGAAGTTCGAGGTGATGGACACCCTGAATAAGTACGACATCCCCTGCGGCCCGATCCTGTCGATGAAGGAGATCGCCGAGGACGAGTCCCTGCGGAAGACCGGCACCATCGTGGAGGTCGATCACCCGACCCGCGGCAAGTATTTGACGGTCGGCAACCCCATCAAGCTGTCGGCGAGCCCGAGCGAGGTCACCCGCTCGCCGCTCCTCGGTGAGCACACCGACGAGATCCTGCGCTCCGTGCTCGGCTACTCCGAGGCCGAGGTCGGTGAGATCGCCGAGTCCGGCGCGATCGGCGCGGTCCAGAAGATCGCGGCGGAGTGATCGGTCTCCGGCGATCCTGGGGCGAGATCCCGGAGCGCCGATGTTACAATCCGGGGGCGTGCGTGAAGCGCGGCCCCGGATTCCGGGTGACGCCGTTCGACAGCCGGGGCACGGTCGCGCCGCCGAGCCCGCGTTCGGTTTGTTTCTCCCCGGCCCCGCTCAGGGTCCGGATGACACCCAGGAGCCTGCATGCGCATCGCCTTCATCGGTCAACAGGATTTCGGAAAAGCGGTCCTGGAGGCGTTCCTCAAACGAGGCGATGAGGTTGCGGCGGTGTTCTGCGCGCCTGAGAAGCCCGGCGCCAAGCCGGATGTCCTCAAGACGGCGGCCGTCGAGAAGGGGCTGACGGTCTTCCAGTTCCCCAGCCTGAAGAGCCCCGAGGCCGAGGACGCGATGCGCGGCCTGAACGCCGATATCGGCATCATGGCCTACGTGCTCCAGTTCGCGCCGCAGAGCTTCGTCAACATCCCGAAGCACGGCACCATCCAGTATCATCCGAGCCTGCTGCCGCGTTACCGGGGCCCCTCCTCGATCAACTGGCCGATCGCCCGGGGCGAGTTGCAGACCGGCCTGACGATCTTCCGGCCCACCGACGGCCTCGACGAGGGGCCGGTGATCCTGCAGAAATCCTGCCCGATCGGCGCCGACGCGACCCTGGGCGACGTCTACTTCGACAACCTGTTCCCGATGGGCGTCGAGGCCATGCTCGAGGCGGCCGACCTCGTCGTGGCCGGCCAGCATGTCGAGATCGATCAGGACGAGGACGCCGCGAGCTACGAGGGCTGGTTCCGCGGCGCCGAGGCGGAGATCCACTGGTCGGCCCACGCCGAGCAGATCTACAACCTGATCCGCGCGGCGAACCCGGCGCCCGGTGCCTGGACCACGCACGACGGCAAGAAGCTCCAGATCTTCGACTGCGGCCTGCATCGGATCCGCAAGCTCGCCGACGTCGTCGGCAAGCCCGGCGAGGTGATCGCCGTCGACGCCGAGGGCTTCAGCGTCTGCGCGCAGGGCGGGCGGCTCGAGATCCGCAAGGTCAAGGCGGAGGGCGGCAAGAAGGTCGCGGCCGCCGAGTACGCCCGGGAGGCCGGGCTGGCGGTCGGTCAGTTTCTCGGGCGCTAGGTCACCCGCGCGTCAGGTCGTCACCGGCGCGGTCGGCCGCGCCGCATTCAGACCGTAGCCGCGGAAGCGCTCGACCGTCGTGCCGATCTCGTCGTCGGACAGGATGATCGGCGTCCCGATCTGCCGCGCGACGGCGTATTGCTGGCAGAGCGTCTCCAGCTCGACGGCGAGCCACAGGGCCTTCTCCAGGCTCGCCCCGGCCGCGATCATGCCGTGATTGGCGAGGAGGCAGACGTTGCGGTCGACGAGCGCCGCGAGGGCGAGGTCCGAGAGTTCCGCGGTGCCGTAGGGCGCGTAGGGCGCGCAGCGTACCGTCGGGCCGCCGAAGGCCGCGATCATGTAGTGGACCGCCGGGATGGCCTCTCCGCAGATCGCGAAGGCGGTGCAGTAGACCGGATGCGCGTGGACCACCGCGTGGAATTCCGGACGGGACGCGAGGATGTCCCGGTGGAAGCGCCATTCCGATGACGGCTTCCGATCCGGCGCGTGGGTGCCGTCGAGACCCATCCGGACCACGTCGTCCGGTTCGATCCGATCCGTGGGCACGCCCGACGGGGTGATCAGGAGCCCGTCGCGGAAGCGCACCGAGACATTGCCCGACGTGCCGCGGTTCAGCCCCTGTGCGTCGAGTGCCCGCGCCGCCGCCACGACGCCCTCGCGCGCGATCCGCTCGTCCCTGTCCATGCCCGATCTCCGGAAGGCCCGGTTCCCGGTATGCAGGAAGCCCGGCGCCGTAAAGACGGCGCCGGGCTCATTCGCTTCGGTTCGGCGCCGCGGCGCCGAGCGATCGGGGCCTGCTACTGCGCCAGCACCGGCGCGAGGCCCGCCTCGGGCTTCTTGGTGTAGGCGGCGCGCATCGGCTTGAGGACGAACAGCGCCAGCAGGGCCGCGAGGATGTTGAGGGCCGCGGCCGCGAGGAATACCGTGTGCCAGCTTCCGGTCATGGTCGTGAGCACGCTGGTGTAGGGAACGATCAGCGCCGCGGTGCCCTTGGCCGTGTAGAGCAGCCCGGCATTGGTCGCCGCGTACTTCGAGCCGAACGTGTCGCCGCAGGTCGCCGGGAACAGCGAGTAGATCTCGCCCCACGCGAAGAACACGAGACCGGTCAGCAGCACGAAGGCGATCGGATTCTGGCCGAACTGGCTCAGCGCGTAGATGCCCAGGCCCTCGATCGCGAAGGACAGGAACATCGTGTTCTCGCGGCCGATATGGTCGGAGACCCAGCCGAAGAACGGACGCGTCACGCCGTTGAGAACCCGGTCGAGCGTGGCCGCGAAGGTCAGCGCCGGCAGCGTGATCCCCAGGAGCGAGACCGGGACGTCGGCGATCTTGAAGTCCTTGGCGATCGGGCCGAGCTGCGCGGTGGCCATCAGGCCGCCGGCGGCCATCATGACGAACATCGCGTACATGACCCAGAAGATCGGGGTGCGGACCATCTCGGAGGGCTTGTAGTCCCGCTTCGACTGGCTGACCCGGGCGACTTCCGGAACCTGGCCCTTGGCCGGCGCGCGCAGGAACAGGGCGATCAGCATGACGATCACGCCCTGCCCGATCCCGAAGTAGAAGAAGGCCGCCTCGTAGCCCTGGGACTTGATCATCGCCTGGATCGGCACGACCGTGAGTGCCGAACCCGCGCCGAAGCCCATGGCGGTGATGCCGGCGGCCAGGCCGCGGCGGTCGGGGAACCACTTCAGCGAGTTGCCCACGCAGGTACCGTAAACCGCGCCTGCACCGGTGCCGCCGATCGCGGCCGCGATGTAGAGCACGGTGAGCGAGTCCGCGTAGGAATTGATCACCCACGCGACGGCGCAGAGCAGGCCGCCGAACAGCGTGACGATGCGCGGGCCGTACTTGTCCACGAACCAGCCCTCGATCGGGACCAGCCACGTCTCGGTGACGACGAACAGCGTGAACGCCACCTGGATCGCCGCGCGATCCCAGCCGTGCCGCTCCTGCATCGGGCTCACGAAGAAGGTCCAGCCGTACTGCATGTTTGCAATCATGCACATGCAGACGACGCCGAAGGCGAGTTGCAGCCAGCGGCCGCGCCCAACCGGTTTGACGATCTCGGACATACCGTTCCCTCTTGGCAGTATTCTTGTCGGCGTTCGCGCTCGAGCCGGGCTTATGCCCTGCCACGGCGCAGCTTGTCAGAACAACGTGATCGGAATTCTTCGAAAAATTCTTGGCCCGCAGGCAAATAATCTCTGCAGTACAGCAGCATCCGTCGCCGAGTCGGCCTTGATGTCCGATGGTCGACGGTATGCCAGCAAGATGGTGCTGATTTAATCCCGGGGTGTCAATCAAACCTGCAAAAAAACACAGGTTTGCGACCGGGGATTAAATCGCCTTCCCGAACGTATCTCGCTAGGCGACGGGTGATGGCCGCGCCGCGGCCAATTTTTCAGGTGCCGAGCGCCGGCAATGGTCACAGGTCTGTGGGACCGCTCCGCGATCGACTAGGATCTCGCAAAGGTTTGGGTTAGGTCGTTTGAGAGCGCACGACAGAGAATGCGTGCGAGACATCATGCGTGTGAGCTGACTGGACGAGGGATGTCGAATTCCGAACCGCTGAGCGTGAAGCCCATCGTCGCCAGCTCCAGTCTCCGGACATTGGCCTACGAGGCGCTCAAGACGGCCATCACCAACATGGACATCTACGGGCGTCCGGACGAGGTGCGACTCGACGAGCGCAAGCTGTCGCAGGATCTCGGTGTCAGCCGCACCCCGGTGCGGGAGGCCCTGACGGTTCTGGAGCAGGAAGGCTTCGTCCGCTCCGAGGCCCGGCGCGGCGTCTTCGTGATCAAGAAGAACAAGCGCGAGATCGTCAGCATGATCCACGCCTGGACGGCGCTGGAGAGCATGGCGGCACGACTCGCCTGCGCGCGCGCCACCGACGGCCAGCTCCGCTCACTGCGCGAATCTTTCCCCGAGTTCTTCGAGGGCCAGCCGTCCGAACACATGGACGAGTATTCGGACGCGAACATCCGATTCCATCAGCGGATCATCGCGCTGGGTCACTGCGAGGCGATCGCCGATCTGACCAGCAATTTGCTCATGCACGTGCGCGGCATCCGCAGCACCGCGCTCCGGCAGGGCGATCGGGCGGAGCGCTCCATCCGGGAGCACGTCGCCATCATCTCGGCGCTCGAAGCCCGTGATGCCGATCTGGCCGAGAGACTCGTGCGCGAGCACGGTCTGGGCCTCGCGCAGCACGTCGACACCTACGGCGATTATCTGGATTGAGCGACCGTTCAGTCCTCGCCTGACGGATCGTCCGGCGCGGACGACACCTCGTGCCTCTGCGGCATGATGATGGGCCAAGGGCGCGAGCGGCGCTCGGGAAGACCTCTCCATCGCCGCGCCGGCTATCACGCGAGCTCAGCGCGCGCCTGAATATAAATCGCGCGCAAGCGTTGATGCGCTGCAGAACATTTTCGGCGAGGCCACGACCTTGCGAAGCCGGTCAGTTGTGCATTTCTATGCATGACTGGGCATCAGTCCGAACTTTGTGGGCTCGATCTGCGCGCCCTATGCATGTCCGACATAATCGGTATTCGTAATCTGGCATACCAAGTTGCGCAGCAGCATGGCACGCATTGCGTCGCAACATGAGGCGGTTCCAGACCGCGCCGGAGAATCCGATGATCGCCAGCTTCCTCGCCATCTTTGTCGCCTTCGCCGCCTGCCAGGCGCTGCTCACCGTCAAGTTCGCGGACTTCCTCTCCGCCGACCGTGCCCGAGACACTGTCGAGCCGACCGCCGACGTCGCGAACGCAAAGCTCGCCTGAAGTCAGTGCTGGATCCGCGATACCAGAGAGTGCGTAGGGGTAACGCTTTCCTCAAATTTTACGCGTAGGGTGAACCGATCGTTGACCGTGCGGGCGAGGAGCTACCGCGTTGGCCCTCGGCGCAGCCTCGGTTTTCTCGGACGGCCCCTTCGTCCTCCTCGTATCGGACCGCCCGTCCGAACGATCGGCCCTTGAGCGTGCCATCGCGCTCGTGATGAACTGCTGGGCGATCCCGCCCGGCGCGCCGCTACCGTCAGGCCGCCCGCACCTCGTCATCCTCGACCTGCCGCCGGCCCATACCGCCAGAGTGCAGTCGACCCTCCCCCACCACGGACCGCCGGTTCCGCGCCTCGTCCTCGTGCGCGGCGAACCCATGCCGGCTACCCGCTATCTGCGTCAGCTGCCGGCCGCCTCGCCCCGGCAACTCGTTCTGGCGAACGTCTTCGCCATGATCGAGGAGGCGACGCGGTCCGCAGAGCTGCGGCAGCGCCGGCTCCTGGAGCGCGTCTCGGGCGCGACCGCCGTCGTCGCCGAGATCTTCGACAGCGCCGCCCTCGGGGCCCGGCTGCAGCGCGCCGACGCGGATCGCGGGACCGAACTCGTTCTGGCGGCCATCTCCGAGGTCGAGATCTCCGAGTGGCTTGCCGAGGTCTGGCGCCACGAGATCGGCGTCTATCAGCACACCCTCGGCGTCGCGGGCCATGCCGCCACGTTCGGCTCGCAGATCGGGCTCGGTCAGACCGATCTCGCACTGCTGGTGCGGTCGGCGCTCCTGCACGACATCGGCAAGGCGCGCATCCCCGTGGAGATCCTCAACAAGCCGGGGCCGCTCAACGCCGAGGAATTGCGGCTGATGCAGCGCCATCCCGACATCGGCGCCGATCTGCTCCGGGCGCACGGCGATTTCGAGGACGCGGTGATCGACGTGGTCCGCCACCACCACGAGCGTCTGGACGGGAAAGGATATCCCGATCGGCTGTCCGGCCCCGCGATCTCCGACCTCGTGCGCATCGTGACAATCTGCGACGTGTTCTCCGCGCTGACCGAGCGGCGGACCTATCGGCAGCCCGCCTCGCCCGCCGAGGCGCTGTCGATCATGACGGACAGCGCCGGGCATCTGGATCCGGATCTCCTGCGGGCCTTCGCGCCCTCCATGCTCAAAGGCAGCGCCCTGGCGGCCTGAATCCGCAGCTTGAATTCGCGGCCTGATCCGCGGCCGGGCGTGGCTCTGGCGCCACGCCGGTCGGCGGGATCCTGCCGGCGCGCCGCGCGCCGCGCTTTCGCCGCAACCGCGCCGGAGGGAAGCGATCCCGTCTCACGCAACGCCGTTCGGACCGTGCCCAAACTCAGTCGCGCCATCGCCGCCGCCCTCCTGCTGGCCCTCGCCGGGTGCGGCGGTCTCTCCGTCCTGCCCGAGTCCTCTGGCGAGAACGCGACGCACACCGCCGTGCTCGACGAGGTCGCGGCCGCCGCGGCGATCTCGGCCTACCGGGTCCAGCACGGCCTGAGCCCGGTCGTGGTCGATCCGGCTCTCGTGAAGGCGGCGGCCTTCCAGGCCGGTAACAACGCCCGCCGCGGCCAGCTCAGCCACGATGTCGGCGGCAGCTTCACCTCGCGCATGGCGTCGGCCGGTCTCGCGAGATCCTGGGCAGCCGAGAATCTCAGCGCCGGCTCCGAGACCCTGGAACAGGTGCTCGCCCGCTGGAAGGCGAGCCCCGAGCACAACAAGAACATGCTGCTCCCGCAGATCCGCAGGATCGGGATCGCCCGGGTCGATGCACCCACGACGCGGTACAAGCGCTTCTGGGCGCTCGTGATGGCCGGGACCTGACGCCGGGGCGTCTCAGGGTTCGGACGGCGCGAGATCAACGATCCGGAGCTGGGCCCGCTCGGCGCCGCGCCAGCGGTCGCAGGACAGGGTCCCGGCCACGTGCATCTCCCGGCCGATCCCGTTCAGGAGGGCGAGGCCGAGCGGCCGTTCGGCCGCGCGGAAGCAGATCGCCCCGACCACCTGACCGTCGCGGCTGCGCAGTCGCGCCCTGACATGGTTCGAGCCGACCACGCCGGCATCGACGAGGCGATGCCGGCCCAGCGCGAAGAGCGGCTCGGGCGCGCCCTGGCCGAACGGGCCGGCCTGCTGCAGCAGCCGGACTGCCTCCGCGGTGGCGCCGCCGGCGCTGAGGCCGCCGTCGATCAGCAGGGCGTCGGCCGCGCGGGCCACCGCGACGCTCGCCCCGAGCAGTATCGCCAGGTGCGCCTCGAAGCGCGGGATGTCATCGGCCCGCACGGTGACGCCGGCCGCCATGGCGTGGCCGCCGCCCTTGCTGGCGAGCCGGGCCTCGACGCAGGCGCGGACCGCGAGCCCGAGATCCGCGCCCGGGATCGAGCGCCCAGAGCCCGTGGCGGTGCCGTCCGGGCGGATCGCGAACGCGAAGGCCGGGCGGTTGAAGCGCTCCTTCAACCGCGAGGCGATGAGGCCGACGATGCCGGGGTGCCACTCGGCGCTGGCGGTCACCAGCACGGTGCGGGCCGGATCCAGCGTCAGCGCCCGGTCCATCTCGGCCTCGGCCTCCTGGACGGCCTGCGCCTCGATCGCCTGGCGCTCGCGGTTCAGCCGATCGAGGTCGGCGGCGATCCGGGCCGCCTCGCTCGGGTCCGCCGTGGTCAGCAGGCGGGCGCCCAGTGCCGAATCGCCGATGCGGCCCCCGGCATTGATGCGCGGCCCGAGGACGAAGCCGAGGTGCCAGGCTTCCGGCGGCTCGCCGAGCGAGGCGGCGTCCAGCAGCGCCGCGAGCCCGGTGCGGCCGCGATGGCGCATCACCGTGAGGCCCTGGGTCACGAAGGCCCGGTTGAGGCCCGTGAGGGGCACGACGTCGGCAACGGTCGCCAGGGCGACGAGATCGAGGGCGTCGGTGAGCTGCGGTTCGGGACGATGGCCGCCGAAGAAGCCGTCCTGCCGCAGGGCGCGGTTCAGCGCGACCAGGGTCAGGAACACGATGCCGGCGGCGCAGAGATGGCCGAGGCCCGAGAGGTCGTCGAGGCGATTCGGGTTGACCACGGCGCGAGCCGGCGGGAGCACCTCGGAGGCCGCGTGGTGGTCGAGGACGATCACGTCCAGGCCGGATTTCTCGGCCTCCTCCAGGGGCGCGTGGCCGCTCGTCCCACAATCGACGCAGACGAGGAGCGTCGCGCCCTCGGCCGCGAGCGCGGTGATCGCCGCGATGTTGGGTCCGTAGCCCTCGGTGATCCGGTCGGGAATGTGGATCGGCGCGCGCAAACCCAGCTCGCGGAGGTATCCGGCGAGCAGGGCCGCGCTTGCGGCGCCGTCGACGTCGTAATCGCCGAAGACCGCCACGGTCTCCCCGCGCTTCACCGCCCGAACGAGTCGGCGGACGGCTGCCTCCATGTCGAGCAGCGTGTCCGGATCCGGCATCAGGTCCCGCAGGCGCGGCGCGAGGTGGCGGGGCGCCGCCTCCGGTACGATCCCGCGTCCCGCGAGCACCCGGGCCAGCAGTTCCGGCAGGCCGTGGGCCTGGACCATCTTGGCGATGTGATTCTGGACGGCCGCGCCGCCGCAGCGCTCCTGCCAGCGCCGGCCGGTCACGGAGGCGGCCACACCCAGGAAGGGCGGCAATTCGGCGAGGAGTGGAGCGGACGACACGGGCGCCACTCTACACCGGCCGGCGCGGGGAATCTTGCGCCCCGCCGCAACAGCGACGGCGAACCCGATCGCCACAACGAGAAAGGGCGGGCATCGCTGCCCGCCCCTCGACGCTGCCGGAGACCTGGGTCTCAGAGCGACTTCAGCACGCTGTCCACGACCTTCTTGGCGTCGCCGAACAGCATCATGGTGTTGTCGCGGAAGAACACCTCGTTCTCGACACCCGCGTAGCCGGAGCCCATGCCGCGCTTGATGAACAGCACGGTCTTGGCCTTCTCCACGTCGAGGATCGGCATGCCGTAGATCGGCGAGGCCTTGTCGGTCTTGGCGGCCGGGTTGGTGACGTCGTTGGCGCCGATCACGAAGGCGACGTCCGCCTGCGGGAACTCACCGTTGATGTCCTCCAGTTCGAAGACCTCGTCGTAGGGCACGTTGGCCTCGGCGAGCAGCACGTTCATGTGGCCCGGCATGCGGCCCGCCACCGGGTGGATGGCGTACTTCACGTCGACGCCCTCCTTCTTCAGCATGTCGGCCATCTCGCGCAGGGAGTGCTGCGCCTGGGCGACCGCCATGCCGTAGCCCGGGACGATGATGACCCGCTCGGCGTTCTTCATGATGTAGGCCGCGTCGTCGGCCGAACCCTGCTTCACGGGCCGGGTCTCGACCTGGCCGGTGCCGGCCGCGGCGGTGTCGCCACCGAAGCCGCCGAGGATCACCGAGATGAACGACCGGTTCATCGCGTGGCACATGATGTAGGACAGGATCGCGCCCGAGGACCCGACCAGCGAGCCGGTGATGATCAGCGCGAGGTTGCCCAGGGTGAAGCCGATCCCGGCCGCCGCCCAGCCCGAGTACGAGTTGAGCATCGACACGACCACCGGCATGTCGGCGCCGCCGATCGGGATGATGATCAGGCCGCCGAGCACCAGCGAGGCGATGACGATCAGCCAGAAGATCGCCTTCGACTCGGTGCCGATGAACAGGGCGATCAGCAGCACGAGGCCGGCGGCCAGCAGCGCGTTGATGAGGTGGCGCTGAGGCAGCATGATCGGCTTGCCGGACATGCGCCCGTCGAGCTTGGCGAAGGCGATCACCGAGCCGGTGAAGGTGATGGCGCCGATGGCCACGCCGAGACCCATCTCGAACAGCGACTGCTTGTGGAAGTGCCCGTTCTCGATGATGCCGAACGCCTGCGGTGCGTAGAGGGCGCCCGCGGCCACGAAGACGGCCGCGAGGCCGACCAGCGAGTGGAAGGCCGCCACGAGCTGCGGCATCGCGGTCATCGGCACGCGCTTGGCGATCACCGCGCCGGCGCCGCCGCCGAGCCCTAAGCCCAGCAGGACGAGGATCCAGGCGCCGGCACCCGCCGGCGGGTGGCCGACCAGCGTGGTCAGGATGGCGAGCCCCATGCCGACCATGCCGTACAGGTTGCCCTGCCGGGAGGTCGTGGGGTGCGAGAGCCCCCGCAGCGCCATGATGAACAGGACGCCGGCGACGATATAGAGAAGAGAGGAGACGTTCTCTGACACCGGCTCAGCCCTTCTTCTTGTACATGCCGAGCATGCGCTGCGTGACGAGGAAGCCGCCGAAGATGTTCACGCTGGCGAGTACGATGCCGATGAAGCCGAAGAACCGGGCGAGGCCCGTGCCCTTCTCGATCAGCGGAACGCCGACCGCCAGGATCGCGCCGACGATGATCACCGACGAGATCGCGTTGGTCACCGACATGAGCGGGGTGTGCAGGGCCGGGGTCACCGACCAGACCACGTAGTAGCCGACGAAGATCGCCAGCACGAAGATCGCGAGCCGGAACACGGTCGGATCGACCGCGCCGCCGGTGGCGGCGCTGAGCCCGTGGCCCATGCCGTCGGCGATGACCTGCGCCTGGTCGGCGGCGTTGCGCGCCACCGCGGCCGCGGCGCGCGCGGCGTCGGCTAGCACGCGGGCCTGATCGGCCGCCTGATCGGGAGGGACGATGACGTTTGCCATTCTGCTACTCCTCTCGGCCAGGCTTCACTGCGCGCCTTCCGGGGTGGCCGCACCGGACGCCTTGCTGGCCTCCGACTTGGCCAGCCCCACGGAGGCGGCTTCCGAGGCTGCGCCATCGGTCTTGGGCTGGAAGGATGCGTGGACGACCGAGCCGTCGCGGGTGAGGTTCGTGGCCTTCACCAGCTCGTCGTCCCAGTTGATGGCCAGCGCCTTCGATTCCTTGTCGATCAGGGTCTCGACGAAGGCGTAGAGGTTGCGCGCGTAGAGGCTCGACGAGGTGGCGGCGAGCCGCCCCGGCACGTTGACGTGGCCGACGATCTTCACGCCGCGATCGTTCGTGACGACCTCGCCGGCCTTGGCGCCGGCGACGTTGCCGCCGCGTTCCACCGCGAGATCGACGAGGACCGAACCCGGCTTCATCGACGCCACCATCTCCTCGGAGACGAGCTTCGGCGCCGGCCGGCCCGGGATCAGCGCGGTGGTGATGACGATGTCCTGCTTGGCGATGTGGCCCTTGACCAGCTCCGCCTGCTTCTTCTGGTACTCGGCCGACATCTCCTTGGCGTAACCGCCGGCCGTCTCGGCCTGCTTGAATTCGTCGTCCTCGACGGCGACGAATTTGGCGCCGAGCGATTCGACCTGCTCCTTGGTGGCGGGCCGGACGTCGGTGGCGGTGACGACCGCGCCGAGCCGGCGGGCTGTCGCGATGGCCTGGAGGCCGGCCACGCCGACGCCCATGACGAAGACGCGGGCGGCCGGCACGGTGCCGGCGGCGGTCATCATCATCGGCATGGCCCGCCCGTACTCGGCGGCGCCGTCGACGACCGCGCGGTAGCCGGCGAGATTGGCCTGCGAGGACAGGACGTCCATCACCTGCGCGCGGGTGATGCGGGGCATCAGCTCCATGGCGAAGCCGTCGATCCCGGCCTCGGCCATCGCCTTGAGGGCGTCCTCGTTGCCGTAGGGGTCCATGATCGCGATCACGGTGGCGCCGCGCTTCAGCTGCGGCAGCTCCTCGGCGCTCGGGCGCCTCACCTTGAGCACGAGGTCGGCATCCCCGGCAGCATCGGCGGCGCTCCCAGCGATGCTAGCGCCGGCGGCCTCGTACTCGGAGTCCAGGATTCCGGCCTTCTGACCGGCCCCGGACTGCACCACGACTTCGGCACCGAGAGTCTTGAACTTCTTGACGGTCTCAGGAACCGCGGCGACGCGCGGCTCCGCGGAGTCCGTCTCGGACAGCACAGCAATGCGCATGCGAGGGTTCCCCTGGAAAAGCTCGGCCTTTCGAATGCGCGAACCGGCGCAGCTTTTCGAGAGGCGGATCTACGATACCGCGATGGATGCGGCAGGAATGTAACTTGCGCCCAATTTAATTGCCAACAATGTGTCAGCGTCCCGCTCGGCGAACGCGAGCGGGTTCGTCATCCGCGGCGACGCTCGACGCCGCCGCCCACGGCCCTCTCAGGCGAAGAACAGGTAGAGGACCAGGAGAATGCCGACGACCAGCGGGGCCTTCCACCCCACGGCCGGCGCGAGGGCGCCCACCGCACCCGCGGCTCCGGAGGCGATCACGCCGACGATGGCCAGCAGCCACGCCTCGCGGATCCCGCCGATGGCGAGGGCCAGCACCCAGCAGATGACGACGCCAGTGGCGATTTCGACGAACCGGACAAATCCGCGATAGGTCTGCTCGTGCGTCGTCGCGTCCATCGCCGGGCTGTAGGTGTGCCCGGCCACCGTGTCACTCTCGGCCATCGTGCGCTCGTTTCCCTAAGACGCGACTTCTTGCGGTCGCGGTCGGATGTAGCTCAAGCGTTTACCTGCCGCAATCGGACGCACGCAAGTTGATCGCTCTCCCGGTGGATCTTCGCGTCGAATCAGGCCGGTTTCGGCAGACCGGCTTCGGTGAGTGCCCGGCCCTGGCGTTTCGTGAGTTCGTCGAGCGAGAAATGCTCGATCTCGGCCTCGAACAACCGGTGGTAGTTGAGCTCAGATCTGAGGTGGAGGAACACGGCGCCCAGCCCTACGGCCGCGCGATCCATGAAGACGAATTCCTGCGGGACAGTCACGGGCCCGCGCTCCTTCAGGGCCTGATGGACCTGGAAGGCCTGTCGGCGACCGTACTCCCCCGGCTTCACGCCGTCGGCGACGGTGCGGGTACGGTCTTCGAGCAGCGGCCCGTAGATGAAGCGGGCCCAGATGTTCAGGATCTCGATTTTCTCCTTGTCGAGATCCTTGAATCCCCAGACCTCGTAGGCGTGGACGATGCGGGCATCGTCGTTCTCCAACAGGCCGCGGTAGAGATCCACGACGCCGCCGACGAAGCGCGGATGGAAGATCCGGACGCAGCCGTAGTCCAGCAGGTTGATTCCCGCGGCCTCGCCGGCGTCCGAGAACACGGTGTAATTGCCCAGATGCGGGTCGCCGTGGATCACCGCTGCCCGGCTGAACGGGTGCCACCATGCCTTGAACATCGCCTGGGCGATCCGGTTGCGCACCTCGACCGGCTCGTCGGCGAAGCCCAGGATCTTGTCCCCGTCGAGCCAGCCGAGCGTGAGCAGACGCTTCGTCGAGAGCTCCGGAAAGACGCGCGGCACGCGCACCGCCGCGATGTCCTTCAGCACGGCCCCGTAGAGCGCCGCGTGCTTGGCCTCGCGCTCGTAGTCGAGCTCCTCGCGCACCCGGGCGCCGATCTCCTTCGCGATCTCGCGCGTGTCGAGCCACGTGTTCATCCGGCGGTGCAGCGCGAACGCGACCTCCAGCTGCTTCAGGTCGGCCTCCACGGCCGACTGCATGTCCGGGTACTGGAGCTTGCAGGCGAGACGTTCGCCGTCCTTGGTGGTCGCGCGATGGACTTGGCCCAGCGAGGCCGCCGCCGCGGGTTTGAGGTCGAAGCTGCCGAAGCGCTCCTGCCAGCCGGCGCCGAGCTCCGACTGCATCCGGCGCCGGACGAAGGCCGCGCCCATCGGCGGGGCGTCCGCCTGAAGCTTCTGCAGCTCGGTCGCGTATTCGGGCGGGAGCAGGTCCGGAACGGTGGCCAGCAGCTGGGCCACCTTCATGATCGGGCCCTTCAGGCCGCCCAGCGCCTGCGCCAGAGCGGCGGCGTTGGTGGTGCCCTCCTTTCCGAACAGCCGTGCCACGGCCATCCGGGCGGCGACGCCGCCGACGTTGGCGCCCACGCTGGCGTAGCGCCCGGCGCGGGCGGAAAAGCGGTTGGCTTCGCGGTCGGTCTCGGCCATCACTCGATCTGCTTGTCTGACGATGATGCGCAGATAAGCCGCCCCCGGCCGCGAACCAGGGGCGTGGGTCCCTGCGCCGCGGGGGTCGACGGGGTCCGCGGCGCTCGGCTCAGGCCTGTCCTTCCATGCTCTCGAGCTCGACGATCATGCTCTCGATCATGCCGAGCCCGATCTGCCAGAAGCCTGGGTCCTTGGCGTCGAGGCCGAAGGGCGCGAGCAGCTCGCCGTATGGCTTCGAGCCACCGGCCGCGAGCAAAGCGAAGTAGCGGTCCACGAAGCCGTCCTCCGCCCGGGCGTAGACGCCGTAGAGCGAGTTCACCAGGCAGTCGCCGAACGCGTAGGCGTAGACGTAGAACGGCGAGTGGATGAAGTGCGGGATGTAGGCCCAGAACGGCTCGTAGCCGGAATCCAGCGTGATCGCCGGACCGAGCGATTCTGCCTGGACGGACAGCCACAGCGCGTTGATCTGATCGGTGGTCAGCTCGCCCTTGGCGCGGGCGAGATGGACCTTCCGCTCGAACGAGTAGAAGGCGATCTGGCGCACCACCGTGTTGATCATGTCCTCGACCTTGGCGGCGAGCATGGCCCGGCGCTGGGTCGTGTCCGTGGTCGCGGCCAGGAGCCGACGGAAGGTCAGCATCTCGCCGAAGACGCTCGCCGTCTCGGCCAGCGTCAGGGGCGTCGGCGCCATGAGGGCGCCGTTCGGCCCGGCGAGCACCTGGTGGACGCCGTGGCCCAACTCGTGCGCCAGCGTCATCACGTCCCGCGGCTTGCCCTGGTAGTTGACCAGCACATAGGGGTGGACGGAGGGCACGGTCGGATGCGCGAAGGCGCCCGGCGCCTTGCCGGGACGGGTCGGCGCGTCGATCCAGCGCTCGTCGAAGAAGCGCCGCGCGATCCCCGCCATCTTCGGAGAGAAGGCGTCGTAGGCGGACAGCACCGTGTCGCGGGCCTCCGTCCACGGGATCGTGCGCTGCTCGACGCGGGGCAGCGGCGCGTTGCGGTCCCAGTAGGGCAGCGCCTCCTGCCCGAACCACTTCGCCTTGAGCGTGTAGTAGCGGTGGGACAGGCGGGGATAGGCCGCCCGCACGGCGTCGACGAGGGCTTCCACCACCTCGGGCTCGACCCGGTTCGACAGGTGGCGCGCGTCCGCGACGTCCTTGAACCCGCGCCAGCGGTCGCTGATCTCCTTGTCCTTCGCCAGCGTGTTGGTGATGAGCGTGAACACCCGCAGCTGACCGCGCAGGACCGCGCTGATCGCGCCGGCCGCCTCCTTGCGGACCGCGCCGTCCGGATCCTGAAGCTTGTTGAGCGTCGGCTCCAGCGGCATCTCCTCGCCCTGCACGGTGAAGCGCAGCGCGGCGATCGTTTCGTTGAACAGCCGGTCCCAGGCGGCGTTCGACGTGACCGACTTCTCGAGGAACAGCTTCTCGGTGCGATCGTCGAGCTGGTGCGGCTTCTCCCGCCGCAGGTCCTCGATCCACGGGGCGTAGTGGGCGAGCGGCCCTTCGGCCATCGCGGCGTTCATGGCCGTATCGTCGACGCGGTTCAGCTCCAGGGCGAAGAAGAGGAGATCCGCCGAGGCGCTGGTCAGCCGCTCGCGGGTGTCGCCGTAGAACTTGGCGCGCGCCTCGTCGGTGGTGTCGCCGGAATAGACGAGACCCGCGAAGGACATGAGCTTGCCCAGCAGGTCCTCGATGCCTTCGTAGGCGCGCACCGCCTCGGCCAGCCGCGCGGACGCGTCCGGGCCCGCGGCGAGCTCCGCGATCCGGCCGGCGTAGGTCTCGGAGAAGCGGCGGCACTCCTCCTCGGCGCGGGTCATGTCGCCGGAGAAGTTCGGATCATCGAGGCCGGAATAGAGATCCGTGAGGTCCCATTCCGGAAGATGGCCGAGGTCGGCAGCCTTCGCGGCGGCGCGCGCGGCACTCACGCCCTCCGGCAGGCGGACAGTCACCGGCGAGGCGGTGTGGCTCGGCATCATGGTGTGCGATCCTCTCCAAGGGCTCCGGCCCCGTACCCTGATATCGAGCGTGCCGCCACGCGTTCAACGCGGAGGGACCGTCGGACCGGCGCGCGATCGGTGACGACGCGGCGCAAACGTCGTTAAGCGGCACTTTACGACTGTCGGTCACCCTACGGCTCGAAACGAAACAGTCGCCGAATCGGAAGGCCGCGACCGGGTCGAGCCCGCGTCGCGTGTCCGGCCTTCGCGCGCCGTTCAGGGAGCCGCCATGTCCGCCACCGTGCTCATCGTGGATGACGATCCGGTCCAGCGGCGCCTGGCCGAGGCGGCCGTGCGCCGTTTCGGCTTCGAGGCGCGGATCGCCGAGACCGGTGCGGACGCGCTGACCCTGCTGCGATCCGAGGGTGCGGATGTCGTGCTCCTCGACCTCGTGATGCCGGGGCTCGACGGGCTCGGTGTCCTGGCCGAGATGCGCAAGAGCGGCCTCGCCACGCCGGTCATCGTCCAGACCTCCAACGGCTCCATCGACACGGTGGTCAGCGCCATGCGGGCCGGTGCCGTGGATTTCGTGGTCAAACCGGCGGGCGCGGAGCGGCTCCAGGTCTCAATCAAGAATGCCCTGCGGGTCGACACGCTCGAGGAGGAGGTGCGCCGCATGCGCCGCCGCGCCTCCGGGGCGCTCACCTTCAAGGATCTCACCTCGAAGAGCCCCGACATGGAGCGGGTGATTCGCCTCGCCGAGCGGGCGGCGAAGTCGAACATCCCCGTTCTGATCGAGGGCGAGTCCGGCGTCGGCAAGGAGGTCCTGGCCCGGGCGATCCAGGGGTCCGGCGACCGGCGCGGCAAGCCGTTCGTGACCGTCAATTGCGGGGCGATCCCGGAGAACCTGGTGGAATCCACCCTGTTCGGCCACGAGAAGGGGGCGTTCACCGGCGCCACCGAGAAGCACGCCGGCAAGTTCGTCGAGGCCTCGGGCGGGACCCTGTTCCTGGACGAGATCGGTGAGTTGCCCCTCGACGCGCAGGTGAAGCTGCTCCGGGCCCTCCAGGAGGGCGAGGTCGATCCCGTCGGCGGCAAGCGCTCGGTGCGGGTGGACATCCGGCTCGTCTCGGCGACGAACCGGTCGCTGCTCGACCTCGTGAAGCAGGGTAAGTTCCGCGAGGATCTCTACTACCGCCTGAACGTCTTCCCGATGACGCTGCCGCCCCTGCGGGCGCGCCGCGAGGACATCCCGGACCTCGTCCGCTCGTTCTGCGCGCGGTTCTCGGCCGAGGAAGGCAAGCGCGTTCGGGCGATCAGCCCGGAGGCCATGGCCCTGCTCACGCGCTATCCCTGGCCGGGTAACGTCCGGCAGCTGGAGAACGCCCTGTTCCGCGCCGTCGTGCTGGCGGACGGCGACGAGCTGACGGTCTCCGAATTCCCCCAGATCGCCGCGCAGGTCGAGGGCTTCGACGTGCGGATCCCGGCAGCGCCGGTCCAGCCGCAGATGCCGGCCTACGCCCCCGAACCGGTGCGGGAGATCGTCCGCGTCGAGGTCCGCGACCCGCACGCCATGTCGCTCGTCGCCGAGGAGACCGGCGAGATGAAGCCGATGGACGTCCTGGAGGCGGAGATTATCCGCTTCGCGCTCCAATTCTACCGGCAGCGGATGTCCGAGGTCTCGCGCCGCCTCGGCATCGGACGCTCCACCCTCTACCGCAAGCTCAAGGATCTGGGGCTGGAGGAGGACGATAAAACCGAGGACGCGGCCTGATCGAGCGCGGCGTGCGCTAGCGCACCGCGCGCATTCGTTTCGGCCACGGTCGCTGAAATTCTCGGCCCTGCTGCATCGCGCCGGCAGATGATTGAGCGGATCGTAAGCTGAGCAGCATTAGAAATGACACATTCATCTGCAGGACCGAGCCTCTATTCGCGATAACTGCGGTTGCTCAAAGCCACGCTTGCGCGGATAATCACAATCTGAGCGTGCGGTCCTGCCGCCGCGCCCCGGGAGATCACGATGCGCGTCCCGCGCTCCAGCCTCATCGCGCTGGCCGCCCTTCTCGGCGGCACGCTGGCACCGGCCGGCTCCCTCCGCGCCGCGACGGCCGCGCTGGACCAGCCGGCCACCGATGTCCCCGCGACCCCGCCCGCTGCCGCGCCGGGGCCGGCGGCGCCCGCGCCGGCGGACCCGTCGGCGCCCGCCGCGACCGCCCTTCCCGACTACAAGCCTGAGGCGCCGGCGGCCGAGCCGTCCCCGGCTCCCGCCGCGGCGGCCCCGGTCGCCCCGACGGACCCGCTCGGCGCCGCAATCTTCGCCCGGTTCGCGGATGCCGCGCCCCTGCTGCTCCGCCTCGCCGGCAAGGACCGCGACGCGATCCGGAGCTTCTACGAGGCCCGCAGCTTCAAGCCGCTCTGGATCTCCGGCGGGGCCTGGACCGACGCCGCGAAGGCGGTGTCGGCGCGGCTGGCGGCCGCCGCCGAGGACGGGCTCGACCCCCGCGCCTACACGGTCCCGGCGCTCGCCGACAAACCGGACGAGAAGGCGGTCGCCGACGCCGATCTGCGCCTGTCCGCGGCGGCGGTTCTCTATGCCCGGGACGCCCGCGGCGGCCGGATCAACCTGGCCTCGATCTCGCGGCTGATCACCCCGCACCTCGATCTGCCGGCCGGCAACGATGTCCTGGCGAAGCTCGACGAGGCCGGCGCGAAGGCCGGCGAGGCACTGCAGGCCTACAACCCGGCGACTCCGGGCTATCTCGCGCTGAAGGCGCGGCTCGCCACCCTGCGGGGACCCGCGCCGACCGCGGTGAAGCCGCTGCGCCTCCCGGCCGGGCCGGCCCTGCGCGTCGGCATGCGCGATGCCCGCGTCCCGCTGCTGCGGGCACATTTCAACCTCGAGAGCCGTCCGGCCGCGACCCTGGACAAGGGGCCCGGCGAGCCGGAGGAGTACGATTCCGTGGTCGCCGACGCGGTGGCCAAGTTCCAGCGCGGCCGCGGCCTACCTGGGAACGGCGTCCTGAACGTCCAGACGGTGCTCGCCCTCGCCGATGCCGGCCGCACGGCGCGCCCGACGGGCGGTGAGGCCGAACTCATCGTCAACATGGAGCGGTGGCGCTGGCTTCCGGGCGATCTGGGACCGGATTACATCCTCGTCAACGTGCCGGAATATCGCCTGCGCGCCTACCGGGGCGGTGTAATGCGCGACGAGGCGCGGGTCATCGTCGGCAAGCCGGAATCGCGCACGCCGCTGTTCTCCGGGATGATGGAGTACGCGGTCGTCAACCCGTCCTGGTACGTCCCGCCGTCGATCCTGAAGACGATGGCGCCGAAGCTCGCCGGCTACGGCGGCAAGACCTGGGGCGGCTACGAGGTCGTCCGTCGCGGCGGGCACATCTCGCTGCGTCAGCCCCCGGGGGAGCGCAACGCGCTCGGCTTCATCAAGTTCATGTTCCCGAACCAGCACGCGGTCTACCTGCACGACACGCCGAACCGCTCGCTGTTCTCCGCCGCGAAGCGCGATTTCAGCCACGGCTGCGTCCGCGTCGACGACCCGTTCCGCCTCGCCGACGCGGTGCTGCCGAACTGGTCCGCGGATCGGCTGAAGAAGCTGATCGGCAAGGGCGAGCGCACCATCCGGCTGCCGGAGAAGCTGCCAGTCCACCTCGCCTACTTCACCGCCTTCGTGGACGACGGCGGCGCCTACCGCACCCTTCCGGATCTCTACGGCTACGACGCGCCGATGCGCGCGGCCCTCGGGCTGCCCGCCGGCGGCGGGCCGGCGATCGCGCGGCTCCCGGACGAGCCGCCGCGGCGCAAGGCCGAGCGCGCCCCGAAGCTGCCCGCGCCCCGGACCGTCCATCGCCGCGCGCCCGAGCGGCCGGTCGCGGATGCCGACGCGTGGCCGGGCGGGCGCTACGAGGAGGCGGAGACGCCGCGCCGCGCCCAGCGTCGCGCCGCCCGTGCCGACAGCGCGCCGGAATACGGCGAGCCCGGCCTCTGGACGCCCGCGCCGCAGCAGGCGGCGCCGCGCGGGTGGTGGTAGCCCACCCGCGCCACCAGCAACTTTCAGGTGCGCGGCCGCACAGCCGGGCACGATTTCGCCACGGTCGAGCCTTAGCCGTTTCGGTCGCGAACCCGGTTCAACAGGCGTCGGGTCAGGCTGTCGGGAGAGGATCAGGACCGTCGTGCCCAGTCTCCCGCGCGCCCTTCGCCACGTCACCCTCGCCCTGTCCGGCCTCGCGCTCGGACTGATCGCCGGGACGGCCGAGACCGAGGACGCGGTCGCCAACGGCGACACCCGGTCCCTGTCGATCTACCACACCCACACGCAGGAGAGCGCGACCATCACGTTCAAGCGCGATGGTCGCTACGACCGCGCGGCCCTCGAGCAGCTGAACTGGCTCCTGCGCGACTGGCGGGTCAACGAGCCGACCAAGATGGACCCGCGGCTGTTCGATACGGTCTGGGAGGCTTATCGCCAGGTCGGCGCGACGCAGCCGATCCACGTCGTGTCGGCCTACCGCTCCCCGGGCACCAACGCGATGCTGCGCCGCCGCTCCAGGATGGTGGCCGAGTACAGCCAGCACATGCTCGGCAAGGCGATGGACTTCTTCCTGCCGGACGTGTCGATCGACCGGATCCGAGAGGTCGGCCTCCGGATGCAGCGGGGCGGCGTCGGCTGGTACCCCCATGCCGGAACGCCGTTCGTGCACCTCGACGTGGGTTCGGTGCGGATGTGGCCGCGCATGACCCACGACCAGCTCGCCCGCCTCTTCCCGGACGGCAAGACCGTCCTGCTCCCGAGCGACAACCGCCCCTTTCCCCGCTACGAGGAGGCCAAGGCCGAGATCCTGGCCCGCGGCGGTACCGTGGCGGGCCTCACGACGCAGATGGCCAGCGGCGAGGAGGAGGACGGGCCCGGCCTGTTCGGCTTCCTGGCCAGCCTGTTCGGCGGCGGGCGCTCGGCACCGGAGCCCGCGCCGGCGCCGGCTCCGGTGGAGACGGCGCGGAAATCGCGGCGCGCGCCCGTCGTCGCCGTGGCGAGCGCCGATCCGCAGGATCCGGCGGGCGCGCGCGCGGCCCTCGCCTACGCGGCGCCCGCGGCCGACGACGCCCTGCGCGGCTCGCTGGCCGAGCGGGCGCAGGCGAAAGGCGCCGAGACCAAGCCCTCCGACACCAGGCCCGCCGACGCCAAGGCGCTCCTGACCGCCAGTCAGCCGGTCGCCGTCGACGATACCGTGACCGCCGTCACGGCACCGCTCCCGCCGCGGCGCCCCGCCGATATGGCCGCCGTCGCGGCGAGCCTGAACATGCCCCTGCCGCCGCCCCGCCCTGTGCAGTTCGCGGCGCTGGAGCGCGGGATGGCCAACCTCGCGCCGGCGGCCGAGATCCGCGCCCTCGACAAGCCGGCGGCGGCGGTTCCGGCTCGCGCCCGCTCCCTCGTGGCTCCGGACGCGGATGCCAAGGCGCAACTGCGCGCCCTGTTCGACTCCGTATCGGCCGGCCCGGGCGCTGCCCCGGCGAGCCGCGCCACGCCCGTGCACGTGGCCGCCACGCGCCTGCGCGGTGCCGCGCCCGACGCGGTGGTCGGCGCCGCGCCCGATCGGGTCACCACGCGCTTCAGCCCCCGCAGCCCCGGCGACGACCTGCCGACCCGTTTCACCGGCTCGGCCGCACGGGCCGTGTCGGGGGCGCGGTGATTCGACCGTCGTCGTCAGGACGTCCGCATCGGAGCCGCGCAGTGGGCCGGGCCACCCGGGGCGGTCGACGCCGGATACGCGCTCAGCGCAGAGGCTTGGACAGGTTGACCGCCAGCGCGCCGACCAGCGTGGTCGCGTAGCTGTCTTCCTGCGTCGCCGAGATGCGCTCCGCCTCGCTGCCGCTGTTGGCCGCGACCGACATCATCAGCATCACGGCCGTGACGACACCGCCGAGACCGGCGACGAGAGCGAGATAGGCGCGGACGGCGACGCTCGGGACAGCCGCGACCGCTTCGGTCTCGGCGAGGCACAGCGGCGATGGGCTGTGGGACATGGTGGCGGCCGCTTCTGACGGGCGATGCTGAACCCGACGCGGGCCGATTAGGCGCACGTCGGACGTACCCGTTCAATCGAAGAACGCCTCAGAAAGAGGCGAGTTCGACCGAAAGGCGAATTTTTCCACTGATCCTCATACGGACGGTTGATAGCCGAAAGGGGGACGCGCTCGGCGTCCCCCGGACCGGTCTCAGCCTTCCTTGCCGGCGACCTTGCCGAGCGCCGCCTGGGCGGCCGCCAGTCGGGCAATCGGCACCCGGTAGGGCGAGCAGGACACGTAATCGAGCCCCACCTCCTGGCAGAAGCCGACCGAGGCGGGATCGCCCCCGTGCTCGCCGCAGATGCCGAGCTTGATGTCCGGCCGGGTCTTGCGGCCGCGCTCGACGCCGATGCGCACCAACTCGCCCACGCCTTCCTGATCGATCGTGATGAACGGGTCGGCCGGCAGGATGCCCTTCTGGGTGTAGGGGCCCAGGAAGGTGGCGGCGTCGTCGCGGGAGATGCCCAGCGCCGTCTGGGTGAGGTCGTTGGTGCCGAAGGAGAAGAACTCCGCGGTCTCGGCGATCTCATTGGCCTTGAGGGCCGCGCGCGGCAGCTCGATCATCGTGCCGACCTGATAGTCGAGGGTCGCGCCCTTCTCCTCGGCCACGGCCTTCGCCATGGCGTCGATCCGGGCCTTCACGATGTCGAACTCGGCGCGGGTGAAGACCAGCGGCACCATCACCTCGGGCGTCACCGCCTTGCCGGTATCGGCGGCCGCCTGGACCGCGGCCTCGAAGATCGCGCGGGCCTGCATCTCGGCGATCTCCGGGAAGGCGATCGCGAGGCGGCAGCCGCGGAAGCCGAGCATCGGGTTGTGCTCGGACAGCTCGCGCGTCCGGTGCCGGATTTTCTCCTCGGAGACGCCCGTCGCCTTCACGACCTCGGCGACCTCGGCGTCGGTGTGCGGCAGGAACTCGTGGAGCGGCGGGTCGAGCAGGCGGATCGTGACCGGCAGGCCGGACATGATCGTGAACAGCTCGAGGAAGTCCTGCCGCTGGTAGGGCAGGATCTTCGCCAGCGCCGTCCGTCGGCCCTCGGCGTCGTCGGCGAGGATCATCTCGCGGACCGCGATGATGCGGTCACCCTCGAAGAACATGTGCTCGGTGCGGCAGAGGCCGATGCCCTCGGCGCCGAAGTTGCGCGCGGTGCGGGCGTCGGTCGGCGTGTCGGCGTTGGCCCGGACCTTCATGCCGCGGATCGCGTCGGCCCACTCCATCAGCGTGGCGAAGTCGCCCGACAGCTCGGGCTCCAGCATCTTCACCTCGCCCTGGATCACCTGGCCGGTAGAGCCGTCGATGGTGATCCGGTCGCCGGCCTTCAGCGTCGTGCCGCCGACCGTCAGGGTCTGCGCCTTGTAGTCGATCCGGATCGAGCCGACGCCGGAGACGCAGGGCTTGCCCATGCCGCGGGCCACCACGGCCGCGTGGCTGGTCATGCCGCCGCGGGTGGTGAGGATGCCCTCGGCGGCGTGCATGCCGTGGATGTCCTCGGGCGAGGTCTCGATCCGCACCAGGATGCACTTGCGCTCGGCTTTGCGGTGCGCCTCCGCGTCCTCGGAATTGAACACGATCTCGCCGGTCGCCGCGCCGGGCGAGGCCGGCAGGCCGGAGGCGATCACCTTGCGGTCGGCCTTCGGGTCGATGGTCGGGTGCAGGAGTTGGTCGAGGGCGCCGGGCTCGACGCGGCCGATCGCCTCCTCGCGGGAGATCAGCCCCTCGCCCGCCAGATCAACGGCGATGCGCAGGGCGGCCTTGGCCGTGCGCTTGCCGTTGCGGGTCTGGAGCATCCAGAGCTTCCCCTTCTCGATAGTGAATTCCATGTCTTGCATGTCGCGGTAGTGCGACTCCAGGATCCCGTAGATCCGGGTCAGCTCCGCGAAGCTCTCGGGCATGGCCTTCTCCATGGAAGGCTTGTCGCTCTCCGCCTCTTCTCGCGCCTTCTCGGTGATGTTCTGCGGGGTGCGGATGCCCGCCACAACATCCTCGCCCTGCGCGTTGATCAGGAACTCGCCGTAGAGCGCCTTCTCACCGGTGGAGGGGTTGCGGGTGAAGGCGACGCCGGTGGCCGACGTGTCGCCCATGTTGCCGAACACCATGGCCTGCACGTTGACGGCCGTGCCCCAGCTCTCCGGGATGTTGTTCAGCTCCCGGTACTTCTTCGCGCGGGGGATCATCCACGAATTGAACACAGCGCCGATCGCACCCCAGAGCTGGTCGTCCGCGCCCTGCGGGAAGTCCGAGCCGTGCTCGTCGCGCACGATCTTCTTGTAGGTCTGGATGAGGGTCTTCCAGTCGCCGGCGCCGAGCTCGGTGTCGAGGTCGAAGCCCTTGCCCTCCTTGTACTGCTCCAGCGCCTCCTCGAAGGCGTGGTGCTCAACGCCGAGCACCACGTTCGAGTACATCGTGATGAACCGGCGGTACGAATCGTAGGCGAAGCGCTCGTCGTCGGCCTCCTTGGCGAGGGCCAGGACGGTCTCGTCGTTGAGGCCGAGATTGAGGACCGTGTCCATCATGCCGGGCATTGAGGCGCGCGCACCCGAGCGGACCGACACGAGCAGCGGGTTCGTCGCGTCGCCGAACTTGCGGCCGGTGAGCTTGCCCACCTGGGCGAGCGCTTCGGCCACCTGATCCTTGAGCTCCGGCGGATAGGATTTGCCGTGATCGTAGAAGTAGGTGCAGACCTCGGTGGTGATCGTGAAGCCCGGCGGGACCGGCAGGCCCAGGTTGGACATTTCGGCGAGGTTGGCGCCCTTGCCGCCGAGCAGGTCGCGCATCTGCGACTTGCCCTCCGCCTTGCCGTCGCCGAAGGCATAGACCCACTTCGCGCTGCCGGTCGCCATGTCGATCCCGTCCGTATCTGGTGCCCGGCGCCGGCCGAGCTGATGGGCGGGGTTGGACCATCCCGCAGCGCAACGCAAGATGAACGCGCGATGGCCCTGTGCGTGCGCGACTGACGGCTCGAGCGGTCTGTCAGGTCCGCGCCGCCGCGGCGCGGGCGCGGCCCGTCAATGCAGGATTCCGAGCCCGATCACGCCGACGACGATCAGGTAGATCGCGACGATGTAGTTGAGCAGCCGCGGCATCACCAGGATCAGGATTCCGGCGAGGATCGCGATCAGCGGCTGGAGGTTCGAGATGGTGATGGTCACGGACGCCTCCTGAGGGCCGAGCTTGGCCGCCGGTATCGACGCCTCTACCCCACGGAGGTTCCCTGTAGCTTGGGCGGGGCGGCCGGCGGTCCGGCCGCCCCGGGGCGGATCAGGGCTTCGGCGTCGGGGTCTCGGTCCCGGGGATCGGGTCCTTGGCCTCGCCGGTCGGCAGGCTCACGGCGATCGTCGGGTGCGACAGCTCCGGATAGGGCTCGATCACGTTGGCGCCGTTGAGCGGCTTGTTGGCGCCGTTGTGACAGGTGGCGCAGTTGATCTTCGGCACGTCGCCCAGGATCCCGAGCCGGTTCCGCGGGAATGTCGATTTCAGCGGCTCCATATAATCCTGGTTCAGGTCACGAACCATCCGGATGCCGTACCAGGCATGGACACGGTTGGGCGTGCTGGTGTCCCACTGCGCCACCGACCGGGTGTTGTGGCAGAAGGTGCAGTTGACCCCGAGAGACTGCGACATGCTGATCATGATCGCGAAGGTCTTCTCGGCGTCCTGGATCGGCTTGCCCTTGGTCTCTGGTAGCGCCGTCGTGGCGTTGACCCGGACCGCATCCTCAGACGTCTCCTTGTGCTGATAGAAGGCCTGATAGACGTCGTAGGGCAGCGAGGTGTTGCCGACCTCCGCGGAGGCGAGGTTCTGGCTGTTGTTGCGCGGGATGAAGCGCCCCGCTCCCTGGACCGGATGATCGAACCAGATATTGGCCGGCACCGGATTGCCGCGGTGGCAGGTGTAGCAGGTCACGCCCGCCTGATGGACGTGGTTCTCCTTCCAGGACGAGTTGATGTACTGGGTCATCTGGAGCATCCGCCGGGCGACGCGCTTCTGGTAGAGCTCGTCGGACGCCATGTTCTCGGTGCTGTGGCAGTAGGTGCAGCCCTGCTGCGGGGCCACCCACTCGGTGATCGACACCATCAGCCGGTTGAACTGCTCGGCCGAGAGATCGCCCAGAACCTGGACGTTCTGGTAGACGGCCGAGGCCTTGTCGCCGCCCGCATCGGCCGGATCGGCCGGGGTCGGGGCGACGTTCGCGGCGGCCAGCGCCTCGTTGCCGGCGCGGGTGCGGATCAGGTCCATGCCCGTCCCGCGGAAGCCGGTCTGCTTGTTCGCCATCGGCGGGTGGGTCCAGCCGGCGCCGCCGAACATCGCGATGGTGAGGAAGAGGGCCAGTGCGCCGCCGGCCACCGCCAGAATCGTCTTCATGACGGCCTCCTCACGGCTTCATGCCGGGTGCGAGATGGGCGGGATCCACGATCGGGCCGTAGACCTGCGGGTACGAGGGCGCGACGCCGTGCTTGACCGCCCAGAGGTACCAGTTGTCGACCACGGTCCCGGTGAGCAGGATGCCGATGCCACCGGTCAGCGTCGTCAGCACGGCGAACCACCACGCCCAGCGGTGGACAGATTCCATCGTGGCGTTGAAGCCCATGGTCCAGCGCCAGAACAGGGCGGCGCGCTCGGTGGCCGTGCCGCGGTCGACGATCTGGTCGATCTCGCGCTCCGCGCCGTAGCGCGAGCAGGCCAGGATCGTGCCCCCGTGCATCGCGAACAGCAGCGTCGACCCGTAGAGGAACGTGATCGAGAGCATGTGGAACGGGTTGTAGAACAGGTTCCCGTAGCGGAGCGAGAAGGCGGCGGTCCAGTCGAGGTGCGGGAAGATGCCGAACGGCACGGCTTCCGACCACGAACCCATCAGCACCGGCCGGATGAAGCCGAGGACGAGGTAGAGCCAGATCGCCGACGCGAAGGCCCACGGCACGTGCAGGCCGAGGCCGAGCGCCCGCGCCCGCTTGTAGAGATGGACCCACCACAGCAGGATCGAGGCCGTCAGGAAGAAGCCCGCGATGAGCCACCACCCGCCCTCGTTCAGGGGCGGAAGGACCTTCAGGCCGTACTTCGGGAGGGGGGGCTCGAGGGCGAGCCACGGCAATTGCCGCACGAACTGGACCGGATCCCAGTTCACCGAGGCCCACATATTGAGCCCGATGATCTCGAAGGCGATCACCCCGCAGGTGATCGACAGGGCCGCGATGTAGCCGATGTAGATCGGCCCGACCTGGCTGTTGCCGATCAGCCCGAACAGGTAGCTGTTGAACGGCTTGCCGACCCGCTCGTCGACCGCGACCGGAACGCCCTGATCCGGCACGAGCGGGCGCACCTGAACCTGCGTGAAGATGTTCTGGTAATAGGCCATGGCCTGCCCTCCCCCGGAGTGCCGCGCGCTGGGCGGCGGCGACCCGCGTTAGTCCCCTCGTTCCGATCGCGTCCGACCTGTCACCGCCAGACCGGCAGGTTGAGCCACCAGCCCCACCATTGCGGCCAGCCCTGCGTCCAGAACGGCCCGCTGATGACGATGCAGACCGCGCTCCAGAACCCTGCAGAGAGAGCCAGGAACAGGCCGAGGCGGTGGATGCCGAGCGTGCCGATCGAGTAGCCGATCGTGTCGCGGAAGAAGGTGTCCTCGTGCTCGGGCGTCTTGACGGTCTCGCCCTTCTTCGGGTTGGTCGCCGACAGGATCAGGCCGCCGTGCATCGCCAGGGCCAGCGTCGTCGTGAAGAAGAACGTCACGGCCAGCATGTGGGCCGGATTATAGTGGAAGTGGAGATACTGGTATCCGGTGTTGGACACCCAATCGAGATGGCTGAGGATGCCGTACGGGAAGCCGTAGCCCCAGGCGCCCATCAGCAGCGGCCGGATCACCACGAGGGTGAAGTAAGCGAAGATCGCCATCCCGAAGGCCGCGGGGACGTGGTAGCCGATCCCGAGCTTGCGGCAGATCTCGACCTCGCGCAGCGCCCAGGAGACGAACGAGCCGAGCGCGCACATGGTGATGATCTGCCAGAGCCCGCCATCCTTCAGCGGCGCGAGTCTCAGGCCGTAGCTGACATCGGGCGGCGCGATGTTGATCTGCCAGATGTTCCAGGTCGGTCCGATCGCGGCGCCGTAGATGACGAGCGCGGTGCCCAGCACCGTGAAGAACATGCCGACGACGCCGAAGAAACCGACGAAGAACGGCCCGACCCAGAAGTCGAACAGGTCGCCTCCGAGCAAGGTGCCGCCGCGAACCCTGTATTTGCGCTCGAAGCTCAGCATCGCCATGGCGGCTGCTCCTCAGTCAGGCCGGAGAAGAAGAAGGTTGGTGGACCGCGGCCCTCGCGCGCCGCGGTCCGGACCGGCACTCAGGCCGGCATCTGCGGCAGCGCGAGCGTGATGGTGTTCTGGGCCGCCTTGTTGTTTCTCGGGCCGTCCAGCCAGTTGAACCGGTCGGTCGAGAGCAGGATGAAGTGGATCAGCAGCGCCAGGATAAAGAGGAAGGTGAACAGAGCCACCAGCGTGCGCCGCGGATCGAAGAGCAACCAAACCTTGTGCATCCGATCCTCCTCAGCCGATCATCGTGACGAGGGCGTGGGCCGCATCGCGAACGCCCTCGAGAGAGGCGTAGCCCTGCGGTCCGGGGAGCCACGGACGCCACAGCCAGACGAGGATGTGGGCGACCACGGCGATCGCCGTGAAGATGAGGAAGCTCGTCAGGAAGATCGCGTGGAACTCCTTGGCTTCCGGTTCCGTCAGCCCGGACAGGCTGCTCGGTCTTTCTGTTGTGACGGGTCCACTCGCCATCGTTCAGACCTCCGTGTGTTGGCCGCGCCTCTGGCGAGGCGCGACGGGTTCAGCCGCGATGCCTTTCGGCTGTCACGGCCCGACTTCCCCCGCGTGACCGGACGGAAGCGTCTCGCTCAGGGGCGTTTCAGCCCATGAAGGCGAAGGGGATCGCCTGAACCGCCATGGCGCGGGCCTCGCCGAAGACCGAGCGGCGCGCCGGCGCGAGGCCCGGGCGGGCCGTCTCGCGGCTGGGCCGGAACCGGTTCAGCGCCGCGGCGGCGAGGAAGAACGGGTAGGTCGCCGCCAGGATCAGCCGGAACTGAAACGCTTCCTGGTGCTGGCGGCCGGTCGGGACCATCGTTCGCATCGTCAGGTCTCCTCTGGGTGAAACGGAAAGGCGGCTCATGCGGGCACTCCTCCCGCGAGGGCGGCCCGGGCCCGCGCCACGTGGGCGGGCGCTACGGCGGCGGCCTCGGTGTCCCGGGCAGCCCGCTCGGCGGCGTCGCGCAGGCGCTTGGCCGCGGAGATCCGGGCGAGCACCGGCTGGGCCTCGACGAGGGCGTCGAGTGCCTGCCGGGCGGCCTCGTCCCACGGCAGCTCGGCGTGCCGCCGCGTGGGAGTGGCCTCGACCTTGTCCATGTCGCGGGCGAGCGGCAGGATGTGGAAGAGGGTGTCGAACAGGGCGTTGCAGACCTCCTGGACCAGGTAGGTCGCCCCGGCGTAGCCCATGAACGGCGTGCCGGTGTGCCGTCGGATGATCGCGCCTGGGAACGAGGCCGGGACGTAGGTCGCCCGGGCGCCGCACTCGGCGAGGTACATCCGCTCGTTGAACGAGCCGAACAGCACCAGCGGCGGCTTGGCCGCGACGGCGGCGCGGACGGCCGCGTTGTCGGGCTTCAGACCCGCCGAGCGCCCGAAGGCGAAGTGGCAGGGCAGGCCCATCTCGTCTTCGAGGAAGTGGCGCACGCCGCGCGCGTAGGTCTCGGTCGCGACGATGCCGAAGCTCGCGGTCCCGAAGAAGTCCTGCGTCACCGAGCGCCAGAGGTCCCAGACCGGCTTGATCGTGGTGTGCCGCTCCCGCTCGATGAACGGCTCGGGATCGAGGCCCAGGATCGCGCCGAGCGAGCGCAGGAACTTGGTCGTGGACAGGATGCCGATCGGCGCCTGCAGGTACGGGCGCTCCAGATCCTCGCAGAGCAGCCGCCCGAACTCCCGGTAGAGGCAGATATTGGCGTCGGCGTTGACCAGCTTCGGCACGTCGGCGAGGTGCGCACCGAGCGGGAAGGTGAGGTTCACCTCGGCGCCGATCCCCTCGACCAACCGCCGGATCTCGGCGAGGTCGGAGGGCATGTTGAAGGTGCCGTAGGCCGGGCCGATCAGGTTCACCCGCGGCTTCTCGCCGGGCTTCTTCTCGGGCCGGGCCGGGATGCCTTTCTTGGCGAATTTCTTGGCGCCGTATTCCTGCCAGAGCCAGCGCATGGCGCGGTCGGCCGCTTGCCACTGGTCCTCGTCGATGGTGCGCGGCAGGAAGCGCTGGAGGCCGGTGCCCTCAGGGGTCACGCCACCGCCGATCATCTCGGCGATCGAGCCGGTGACCACCACGCTCGGCTGACCCGGATCGAGGGTCGCGTGGGCGCGCTTCATCGCGCCCTCGGTCCCGTGCCGGCCGAGTTCCTCTTCGGCCAAGCCCGTGACCACGATCGGCAGCTCGTGCGGCGGCAGCGCGTCGGTGTAGTGCAGAACCGAGGTGACCGGCAGGTTCTCGCAGCCCACGGGGCCGTCGATGACGACCTGCAGGCCCTTGATCGCCGTGAAGACGTAGACCGCGCCCCAGTAGCCGCCGGCCCTGTCGTGATCGAGGATGAGCATCAGGCCATCTCCCCGATCGGCTTCTTGGGGCCCTCGATCTTCGGTCCCTGGCGCTTCTGCGGCACCTCCTGCCAGACACCCGCGGCGTGGCCGGTGCCGACGCCCTCGAAGAAGTCGCGCATGGCGTCGAACCGCGCCCTGTTGCCGAGGGCGGCGTTGATCACCGTGGCGAGCGACCCGGCGCCGGCCGCGCCCATCAGCGGGCGCGCCGAGATCAGGTTGGTGAAGTAGAGCGCCGGCGTGCCGCGCTCCTTGGCGCGCTGCACCACCGGCGTCGTGCCGATGGCGAGATCGGGCTTCAGCGCTTCGAAGGCGAACAGATCATCCTCGAGGGAGGCCCGGTAGCGGACCTCCGTTCCGCGAGACTCGAGCCAGTCGCGATCCGCCTCCGACCAGGGCGTGCGCGGGCAGGCGGTGCCGACATAGGGGACCTCGGCGCCGCTCTCGACGAGGAGGCGCGCCACGAGCAGCTCCGATCCCTCGTAGCCCGAGAGCGTGATCCGCCCCTTGATCGGCATCGCGCCGAGCGCGCCGCGGATGCCGGGCAGGATCCGGTTCTTGGCCGCCTCGACGGTGGCGCGGGGCACGCCGCAGGCCTCGCCGATCCGGTCGAGCCAGTCGGCGGTCCCGTCGACGCCCACGGGAGCGGAGCCGACGATCGGGCGGCCCGCCGCCTCGAACTCGCGGATCGACGCCGTGTAGAACGGGTGGATCGCCGCCACCGCCGCGCAGTCGAGGGCGGCGTAGAGCTCGCGCCATTCCCGGGTCGGCACGACCGGGCCGGCCGCCAAACCCAGCGGCTCCAGGAGCGATCCGATCACCACCGGGTCGGCCGGGAAGACCTCGCCCAGCAGCGCGACGCTCGGGCGCTCGGAACGGCCGCCGCGGGGGGCGGCGACGGGCCCCTGCTCGGCCTCCGCGCGGGCGACCTTGAGCATGGCGCCGGCGAGCACGTCCTTCGCTTCCGCGTGGGTCGGGACGCCGAAGCCCGGCACGTCGATGCCGATCACCCGGACGCCGTCGATCGCCTTCGGCAGCAGGCGCAGCGGCACGCCGGAGGCCGTCGGGACGCAGAGGTTGATGACGACGACGGCGTCGTAATCCTCCGGCTTCGCAGTCGCGTGGACCGCCTCGCGGATGTCCTCGAACAGCTTGCCGGTGACGAGCGTCTCGGAGTTGAACGGCACGTAGCCGACGCTGCGCCGCGCCCCGTAGAAATGCGACGTGAAGGTCAGGCCGTACACGCAGCAGGCCGAGCCCGACAGGATCGTCGCCGTGCGGCGCATCCGCAGACCGACCCGCAGCGAGCCGAAGGCCGGGCACATGCTCTGCGGCTGGTCGTGCGGGCCCTGGGGATAATCCTCGCGCAGCTGCGCCAGGGTCTCCGATAGGCCGGCGGCTTCCGCGGCCGCCACCATCGCGTCCTTGCCGGCGTGGCAACCCAGGCCGTCGCTCTGCGCCGCGGCGAGGTCGACGGTGGCCGGCGCCTTGCGGGCCCGCAGATCGGCGATGTCGAGGGAGACGGCCATGCGCGTCAGACCTCGTCGTACACGACTTCGAGGGACGGCTTGGACACGTGGGCGACGCCGCACATGTCCTCGTGGGTCGCCGGAACCAGCACGACGTCGCGGCCGGTGGTCTCGCTGGAGAACAGGCCGAGCAGCCCGTCCTGCGAGAGCGGCGTCGGGCGGTGCGGCGCGGCCTCCGCGACATTGGCGGCGAGTTCCGCGAACAGGGTGCCCCAGCGCCCGTCCGGCTTGCCGATGATCTCGTAATTCGCGCTCTTGCGGCGGATGTCCTCGTCGGCCGGGATCGAGGCCAGGACCGGGATGCCGGCCGCCTCCGCGAAGGCCTGGGCCTCGCCGGTGCCGTCGTCCTTGTTGATCACGAGGCCGCCGACGCCGACATTGCCCCCGAGCTTGCGGAAATACTCCACCGCCGAGCAGACGTTGTTGGCGACGTAGAGCGACTGCAGGTCGTTCGAGCCGACGACGATGACCTTCTGGCACATGTCCCGGGCGATCGGCAGTCCGAAGCCGCCGCAGACCACGTCGCCGAGGAAGTCGAGGAGGACGAAGTCGAAGCCCCACTCGTGGAAGCCCAGCTTCTCCAGAAGCTCGAAGCCGTGGATGATGCCGCGGCCGCCGCAGCCGCGCCCGACTTCGGGACCGCCGAGCTCCATGGCGTAGACGCCGTCGCGCTTGAAGCAGACGTCGCCGATCGCGACCGACTCGCCCGCGAGCTTCTTCCTGGTCGACGTCTCGATGATGGTCGGGCAGGCCTTGCCGCCGAAGAGGAGCGAGGTCGTATCGCTCTTCGGGTCGCAGCCGATCAGCAGGACCTTCTTGCCCTGCTGGGCCATCATGTAGCTGAGATTGGCGAGGGTGAACGACTTGCCGATGCCGCCCTTGCCGTAGATCGCGATGATCTGCGTTTCTTTCTTCGCCGGTGCGGTGGACACGGCATCGGGCTCGATCGCGGCCTCGGCGCGGAGCTGAGTCGCCTGGGACAGGGCAGCCTTGTTGAGCTGAACGTTCACGCGGCGTCCCTCCAGTCGAGGATCATCTTCAGGCAGCCCGGATCCGCGAACGCGGTGCGGTAGGCGTCCTGGGCCTGTGCCGCCGGGGCACGGTGGGTAATCAGCCCCTCGAGGGAGAGCCGGCCGCTCTCGATCATCCGCGTCACCGCCACCGTGTCCTCGGGCCTGAACTCGGCCGAGATCCGGATCCGGGCCTCGCGCATGAAGGCGGGCGGGAAAGCGAAGCTGAGGGGCGCCTCGTAGAACCCGGCGAGGACGATCTCGCCCCCCGGTGCGAGCCGGGCGATCAGGTCGTCGAGGCCGGCGGCGTTGCCGCTGACATCCGTGATCGTCGCGTAGTCGCGCCGGGGATCCGCGTCGGGCGCGACGACGGTGTAGCCGTGCTCGCCGGCTGCGCGCACGGGGTCCGTCTCCCAGACGGTGGGCGCGGCGCCCGCAGCCAGGGTCAGCCGCGCGAGCAGCCGGCCGAGGACGCCGTGCCCGACGATGAGCGGCGCCGCCCCGGGGGCGAGGCGCCCGAGGGCGCGATGGGCGGTCGCCGCGAGGGCCAGGAGGCAGGCCTGCTCGCCGAGGGCCGCGTCCACCGGCACGAGGCGGGCGGCCGGTGCGACCAGATGGGACGCGGCGCCTCCGAACAGGCCGCGAACGGCGCCGAAGCAGCGGGCCCCCGGGACGTAGACGGTCTGGCCGACCCGGACCGAAGCGTCGGCATCCGCCTCCACGACCGTCCCGACGGATTCGTAGCCCGGCACCAGGGGGTAGCCCATGCCCGGGAAGGGCGGCATCCGCCCCGACCAGAGCAGGCGCTCGGTGCCGGTGCTGATCCCGCTCCAGGACACCGCCACGACCGCGTCCGCGTCAGTGGGCGGCGTCAGGGCCAGGCGCTGAACCGAGAGGTGCTCCGGGTTTTCCAGAATGACGGCCAGAGCGTCCATGGCTGGAAGTGTCCACCCTTTGCGTTGCGACTCTCTCTGGTGCGAAGCCGCTATGTGTCATCCTAGATAGACACAGGTCAGCGTCAAGTCACACTTACTTTGCGGGGCCTGTTTTTTGGGCTCTCAGCACCCGCGCGAGCAGGGGGCGACGTGTCGGATGCTCGGTCGTGGCGGTGAAACCTGCGGCCGCGAGCATCGCGCGCAGCTCCTCGGCCCGGCGCGGCCGGCCGGAGCCCATCGCCAGGAGGTAGAAGCCGAAATAGGCGTCGCCGACCGGCTCCGCGCCGGGCGTCCCGGCCATCGGCTCCGCGATGAGCAGCGTGCCGCCCGGCGGCAGCGCCGCGTAGGCCGCCCGCAGCAGTGCCTGGGCCGGCGCGTCGTCGTGATCGTGGACGATCCGCACCAGGGTGATCGTGTCGGCGCCCGCGGGCAGCCCGCCGTGGAAGTCGCCTCCGCGGCAGGCGATCCTGTCGCCGAGGCCGGATTGGTCGAGGCGCGCCCGGGCGCGGTCGGCGACGGCCGGCAGGTCGAACAGGGTCAGGCGGGGGCCGGCGTGCCGCGCCGCCACGGCCTGCAGGAAGGCGCCCTCGCCGCCGCCGACATCCATGAGGTGCCGGACGCGCGACAGGTCGCAGGCGTCCAGCACGTCCTCGGCGATCAGCGCCTGCGAGGCACCCATCAGGCCGCTGTAGGGCGCCACCGTGCGCGCGTCGCCCGTCGCCCCGGCCGCGTAGGGCCAGTAGCCCGCGAGGCGGGTCGGCTGGGCCTGTCCGCGCAGCAGGGCGACCGGATCCGCGAGATCCGCGTAGAGCAGCGCGTGATGCTCGATCATGGCGGCAATGCCGGGATTGCCGACGAGGGCCGCGCCCAGGTCGGCAAGCCCGAATCGGTCATTCGACAGGGCGCGCAGCAGACCGAGGGACTCGGCGGCGCGCAGCAGGCGTCGTGCCGCGTCGGGCGTGAGGTCGAGCCGCCGCGCCAGCGCGTCGACCGTCTGCGGGCCCTCCGCGAGGATCGCGAACAGGTCGAGGCGGATGCAGGCGGTCAGGATCTGCGCGTAGACGAAGCCGGCACAGAGGTCGAACAGCGCCCGCGTGTTGCGCTGCGCGATGCGGCGCGTCAGCGGAAAACCCGCTGCCCAGCGCTGGAACCGGGGGCTGGCGACGAGGCGGTTGCGCCACGCGAGCCACCTGTCCGCCCACGCGGGCGGAACGGGCGGCACCGTGCCGGTTCCGGGGAGCGATCCGGCGCTCAGACCGCCACCGCGCGCAGGCTCGCGGGCAGGAATAGCCGCGCCTGCGCCTCGATCTCGGCGGTGAGCGCGGCCACGCCCGGACAGGGCGGGATCGCCGCGATCGCCTCGCGGGTCAGCCGGGACAGGCGCTCCATCGCGCCGCCGGTACCCAGCAGGGCGGCGGCGTTGGGGCGGCCCAGCGTCGCGTCGCGCCCGGCGGGCTTGCCGATCTCCTCCTGCCGGCAGGCGACGTCGCGCAGGTCGTCGGCGACCTGATAGGCCTCGCCGAGGCACTCGCCGAGGCGGCGCCAGGGCTCCGGCTCCGCGCCCGCCGCCGCGGCGCCGGCCACGGTCGCGGCGGCGAACAGGGCGCCCGTCTTCGCCTGCTGATAGTCGCTGAGGCTGATATGCGCCTCCGATTCCCAGGCCTGCCCGGCCGCGATGCCAGACGGCGACCCCGCTGCGCGACCGAGGAGTCCGACGAGGCGCCCGAGGCGCGCCGGATGAGGCCCGACGGACCGCGCGAGGGTCTCGAAGGCGAGGACGATCAGGGCGTCGCCGGTCAGGACGGCGATCGGCTCGCCGAAGGCGACGTGGACGGATGGCTTCTGCCGCCGCATCGGCGCGTCGTCGAAGCACGGCAGGTCGTCGTGGACCAGCGAGGCGCAATGCAGGAGCTCGATAGCGGCGGCGGCCGCCACGGACCCCGCCGGGTCGTCGTCGCCGCAGGCGCGGGCTACCGAGAGGCAGAGGCGCGGCCGGATCCGATGGCCGCCGGGAAACACCGCGTAGCGGAGAGCCTCCGCCAGAAGGGGCGGGGCGCCGGGCGCCTCCGCGTGCGCAACGGCGCGATCCAGCGCCATCTCGATCCGCCGACCGGACTCCATATCGTTGCCTCCCGTGTTGTATGCGGTTGTCAGCAACAGGTGTCATTTCTTATTGACACTTTGCGGAGGGGAGATCAATCCCGTGGTGGGGGAGTTCGGAGCGGCCGTGGCGCAGGAGCGCGTCGTCGTGATCGGTGCCGGGATCGGTGGCCTCGCCGCCGCCCTGCGGCTCGCCCATGCCGGCTTCGAGACGACAATCCTCGAGCGCGCGCCGCAGCCCGGCGGGAAGATGCGCGCCGTCCCGGTCGGGGACCGCGCCGTCGAGGCCGGTCCGACCGTCTTCACGATGCGCTGGGTTCTCGAGGAGCTGTTCGCCGAGTGCGGGGCGGATCTCGGCGACCGGGTCGCCCTGTCACCGGCGAGGCTCCTCGCCCGTCATGCCTGGAGCCGGGACGAGCGTCTCGACCTCTTCGCCGATATCGACGCGTCGGCGGACGCGATCGCGGCCTTCGCGGGACCGCGCGAGGCGGACGGCTACCGGCGCTTCTGCGCCCGCTCCGCAGAGGTCTACCGCACCCTCGAAGGGCCCTTCATCCGCGAGGGCCGGACGGGTCCCGCCGGCCTCGCGCAGCGGGTCGGGCTCTCGGGCCTCGGCGATCTCTGGCGGATCCAGCCCTTCACGACGCTCTGGTCGGCGCTGGGGGCGTACTTTCGCGACCCGCGGCTGCTCCAGCTGTTCGGCCGCTACGCCACCTATTGCGGCGCCTCGCCCTTCACGGCACCGGCGACGCTGATGCTCGTCGCCCACGTGGAGCAGGCCGGCGTCTGGACCGTCGCGGGAGGGCTCAGCGGCCTCGCGCGGGCGGTGGCCGATCTGGCGGCGGAGCGCGGCGCGACCTTTCGGTACGGCGCGGAGGTCGCGCAAATCCTCGCGGACGGCGGCCGCGTCACCGGCGTGCGCCTGAGCGACGGCACGACTGTGGCCGCCGACTACGTCGTCTGCAACGCGGACTGCGCGGCCCTGGGGGCGGGGCTGCTCGGGCCCGATGCGGCCGCCGCCGGCGAGCGGCTCGCGCCCGGCGAGCGCTCGCTCTCCGCGGTCACGCTCTGCGCGGAGGCGGTGCCGGCGGGTTTCCCGCTGGCGCACCACACGGTGTTCTTCTCGCGCGACTACCGGGCCGAGTTCGACGCGCTCCTGCGCGCCCGCCGCCTGCCCGATGACCCGACCGTCTACGTCTGTGCCCAGGACCGGGACGCGGCGGGCGCCGCGCCGCGGGGGCCGGAACGCCTGCTCCTGCTCGTCAACGCTCCGGCGGATGGCCGGGAGCGCCCCCTTCAGCCGCCGGAGATCGAGAGATGCGAGAGGAACCTGATCCGCCGGCTGGAGGCCTGCGGGCTCACCCTGGACTTCACGTCGTCGGCGGTCACGACGACGCCGCGGGATTTCGACGCCCTCTTCCCCGGGACGGGCGGAGCCCTCTACGGTCGGGCGGCACAGGGATGGGCGACGACCTTCAAGCGCGCGGGCGCGCGGACGGCGGTGCCGGGCCTCTATCTCGCGGGGGGCTCGATCCATCCCGGCCCGGGCGTGCCGATGGCGGCGCAGTCGGGGCGGCTGGCAGCGGCAGCGATCCTGGACGACCGCGATTCGATGGCGCGGTCGCGCGGGGCGGCTACGCGTGGTGGTACGTCGATGCGGTGAGCGACGACGGCCGCCAGGGCCTCACGATCATCGCGTTCATCGGCAGCGTGTTCTCGCCCTACTACGCTTGGAGCGCCGAGAAGGACCCCTTCGCCCACTGCGCCATGAACGTGGTGCTCTACGGCGACCGCGGCCGCTTCGCCATGACCGAGCGCCGCGCCGCCAGCCTGTCGCGCAGCGCCGACCACATTGCCGTCGGACCCAGCGCCATGCACTGGGACGGCACGGCGCTGACGGTGCGGATCGACGAGCGCGGCGCGCCCCTGCCCCGGAGGATCCGCGGCACCGTGCGTCTCGAACCGCGCGGGTTCACGGGCGGCCCGTTCCATCTCGACCGGGCCGGGCGCCACCGCTGGTGGCCGATGTCGCCCTCCTCGCGGGTCGAGGTGGATTTCGACGCGCCGAACCTTCGCTGGAGCGGGAGCGGCTACTTCGACACCAACGACGGCGACGAACCGCTGGAGGCCGCCTTCTCGCGGTGGACATGGTGCCGGGCCGACCTGCCGGACGGCGCGGCGATCCTCTACGACGTCCATCACCGCGACGGCGGTGGCCAGAACCTGTCGCTCCGGTTCTCCGCGGACGGCAGCCGCCGCGAGATCCGGCCGCCGCCCGGCGCGGCGCTCCCGGCGACGCGCTTCTGGCGGATGCCGCGCGAGACCCGCAGCGACGGCGGCCGCTCGCGGGTGCTCGCGACCTACGAGGACACGCCGTTCTACGCCCGCTCGCTGCTCGCCTCGACCCTGGGCGGCGAGCCGGTCCGGGCCGTGCACGAGAGCCTGTCGCTCGACCGGTTCCGCAACCCGATGGTGCGACTCATGCTGCCCTTCCGGATCCCGCGGCCGCTGGCTCCGTGAGGGCCTCGGCGCCCCCCGTCCCGGATCGCCGTCGGCTCGGGGTGACGCTCCGCGGCATGACGCGCTCCGCGATGCAGGCGAAGGTCGCCATGCTCAGCACGAGGCCGAGGGGGAAGCCGGTCAGCGCGGCCGCCTCCCGGACGACCGCGAAGAGCGGCACCGCGCAGAGCAGGGCCCGCTCGCGCGGCCGCAGGCCGCCGGCGCGGTGCGCGGCGAGCGCCAGGAGGAGCACGGCCGGTACGAGGGGCGCCAGGTCGTAGACCGGGAGGTACGGTGACAGCAGCGGCGCGGAGACGAGGAGCGCGGCCGCGCGCAGCGTCGGGTCTGTGGGCCGGGACCAGGCGCGGCAGGCGAGGCCGAGCGCCAGTACGGCGACGAGACCCTGCGCCGTCCAGGCGGCGGCCATCGAGCCGCCGAGCAGGCGCACCGCGCCGAACGCGCTGGCGTTGAGGTTGAGGCTCGCCGCCGCGTTCTGCAGGATGATCCGGTTCGTGTCCCCGAGCGTGCCGAGGAAGCCGGTCCAGGGCGCCGTCCCGAACAGCGCCAGCGACGCGAGGCAGAGGGCCAGCACCGTCGACGCGCAGGCGGCCAGGCACGCGCGCCGTCCCGTCACCAGCAGGAGCAGGGGGGCGAGCGCCGCGAAGTGCGGCTTGTAGGCCAGCAGGCCGAAGCAGAGCCCGGCGAGCCACGGTCGGCGATCGACGAGCACCGCGCCGAGGGTCAGCAGCGACGCGGTGAACAGGCCGTTCTGGCCGTAGACGAGGTTGCAGAGCACGAGCGGGTGCGCGAGCGCGACGAGGGCCGCGTCCCGCCGGCCGGCCGCGACCCGCATCGCGAGCGCGAACAGGGCGAGGGAGAGCGCGGTCCAGAGCAGGTAGGCCGGCTGCAGATCCAGCAGTGCCATCGCGGCCGCCGGCAGGAGGAACACCGGGGGATAGTGCCACGCGAACCGGCACGCCTGCCCGCAGGCCGCCTTCAGGTTCGCCAGGTGCACCGGCAGGTCGTAGGGGTCCGCTCCCCGCCCCTCCAGCGCCGAGCGGCCCGCCACCCAGACCTGGACGAAGTCGTTGCCGAGGGGGTCGCCGTACCAGTTGCGCCGCGGGTCCGGGCCGGTCCCGTAGACGAGGAGGACCAGGGCGAGGCCGAGCGGGACCAGCACCCAGGCCGCCCGCCGGCCGAAGGCGAACAGCCGGTCATCGCTGCTCAGGAGATGCGCGAGATCCGACCGGAGCGCGGCGGCGCGTGCTGAGGGTGAGCCCGGCGCACGGGTGTGGAGGGGCGCAGGCATGACGGAGGATTTCCGCGTCCGGATTCCGCGGCAGCCTAGGCGCGCGCGGTTCCGGGCCCGTTAACAGGGGTGTTTGCGGCCCGGCCCGGCTTGTGCAAGAGGGCGGCGGCTGCGATCCTCGCGCCGTCAAACCGGGGCGATCACATCGATGCGACTGGACGAGGCGTCTCCGGCCCCGCGCGTCCTGATCTACAGCCACGATACCTTCGGGCTCGGCCATCTGCGCCGCTCGCGGGCGATCGCCAACGCGATCGTGGCGTGCAACCGCGGCGCCCGGGCGATGATCGTCTCGGGCTCGCCCGTGGTCGACCGCTTCGCCTTCGCCGCGGGCGTCCGGACGGTCAGGCTGCCGCCGGTGACCAAGTTCGCCGACGGCGGCTATGCCAGCCTCGACGGCGCGACCCCGCTGGCGCGCACCGTCGCGCAGCGTTCCGCGATCATCGCCCAGGCCTGCGACGCCTTCCGGCCCGACCTGATCATCGTCGACAAGGAACCGGCCGGCTTCCACGGCGAGTTGCTGCCGGTGCTGGAGAAGGCCGCGGCCCGCGACATCCGCCTCGTCCTGGGCCTGCGCGACGTCCTCGACGACGCCGACCGCCTCGTCCCCGAATGGGAGCGCAAGGGCGCGGCCGAGACGATGGCGCGCTTCTACGACGAGATCTGGGTGTACGGGCTGAGCCGGATCCACGAGCCCCTGGCGGCGCTGCCGATGGAGCCCGAGATGGCCGCCCGCATCGACGGGCGCCTGATCTACACCGGCTATCTCCGCCGCGACCTCCCGGAGCGCCGCGCCGGCCGCGAGGAGCCCCCGATCGCGAACGGCCCCTTCATCCTGGTGACGCCGGGCGGCGGCGGCGACGGGGCGGCCCTGATCGACTGGGTGATCGCCGCCTACGAGGCCGATCCCGCGATCCCCCTCCCCGCGCTCATCGCCTTCGGTCCCTTCCTCGACGCCGGCATCCGCGACGGGTTCATGGCGCGCATCCGCCGCCTCGGCGACCGGATCGCGGCCATCACCTTCGACAGCGAGATCGAGTTCCTGATGCGCAAGGCGGCCGGCGTCGTCGCCATGGGGGGCTACAACACGTTCTGCGAGATCCTGTCCTTCGACCGCCGGGCGATCCTCGTGCCCCGGACCGAGCCGCGGCGGGAACAGGCGATCCGGGCGCTGGCGGCCGAGCGGCTCGGCCTCGCGCGGGTGCTGATGGAGGCGGAAGGCCGGGCGCCCGGGCGCATGGCGGCGGCGCTCCGCGACCTGCCGGGACAGGACCCGCCGTCGCGGGTTCTGGTGCCGGGTCTCCTGGACGGCCTCGACGCGGTCGCGCGTCGCGTCCGGGCGCTGACCGCCCGCGGCGGCGCAGACGTCGCGGCCCGGCCGTACCTGCAGGCCTATTCGTGAGCACCAAGCGGGTCGCCGTGGTGCTGAAGGGCTATCCGCGGCTCTCCGAGACCTTCATCGCGCAGGAGTTGCTGGCGCTGGAACGGTGCGGCCTGGCTCTCGAGATCTGGTCCCTCCGGCGCCCGACCGATCGGGCCCGCCATCCGATGCACGCGCAGATCCGCGCGGAGGCCGCCTACCTGCCCGAGTACCTGCGCGACGCGCCGCTGCGGGTGCTCCGGGGCCTCGGCGCCGCGCTCCGGCGGCCGAACCTGCCCGCGCTCCTGGCGCTGTTCGCCCGCGATCTCCGGCGCGACCCGACGGCGTCGCGGCTGCGGCGCCTCGGGCAGGCCCTGGTCCTCGCCCGGGAATTGCCGGCCGAGGTCGCCCATATCCACGTGCACTTCCTGCACACGCCGGCCAGCGTCGCCCGCTACGCCGCGCTCCTGACCGGGCGCCGGTGGAGCTTCTCGGCGCACGCCAAGGACATCTGGACCACGCCCGACTGGGAACTGGCCGAGAAGCTGCGCGACGCCGAATGGGGCGTGACCTGCACCCGTGACGGCCTCGCCCGGCTCGACAGCCTCGCCCCGGGCCGGACGCTGCTCGCCTATCACGGGCTCGATCTCGCCCGGTTCCCCGACGCGCCGCCGCCGCGCGAGCCGCGCGACGGGACGGACCCGGACCGCCCCCTCCGGCTCCTCTGTGTCGGCCGGCTCGTCGCCAAGAAGGGGCACGACGACCTCATCGACGCCCTCGCCGCCCTGCCCGCGCACCTGCACTGGCGGCTCGACCTGATCGGCAGCGGCGAGCGGCGCGAAGCCCTGGAGGCCCGGGTCGCTGCCTGCGGCGTGGCGGAGCGGGTCCGCTTCCGCGGCGCCCTGGCGCAGCCCGCGGTGGTCGAGGCCATGCGCGCGGCGGACCTCTTCGTCCTGCCGACGAAGCCCGCCCCCGGCGGCGATCGCGACGGCCTGCCGAACGTGCTGATGGAGGCCGCGAGCCAGGCGCTGCCGATCCTGGCGACCGCCTTCGCCGGCACGCCAGAATTCATCACCGACGGTGTCCACGGCGTCCTGACCCCGCCCGGCGAGCCGGCGGCGCTGGCCGAGGCCCTGGTCCGTCTTGCGGGCGATCCGGGCCTCCGTCAGCGGCTCGGCGCGGCGGCCCTGGCCCGGCTCGTGCAGGACTTCTCCGAGGAAGCGGCGATCGCGCTGATCGCCGGCCGGCTGCGCGCGTCCGCGGGTCTGCCGCAGGGCGCGGCCGCCCGCGAATCGGAGTTGTCCGCGTGCGCGTCCTGATCGCGGTCACGCATCTGCTCGGTGCGGGGCACCTCACCCGCGCGGCCGCCATCGCCCGCGCCTTCGCGGCGGCCGGCCACGAGACGATGCTGGTCTCGGGCGGCGTCCCGGCACCGATGGTCCGACATGACGGGCTGCGCCGCGTGCAGCTGCCGCCGCTCCGGATCGCCGGCACGGACTTCTCGACGCTGCTGGACCCCGACGGAAGCCCGGCCGGGCCGGCGCTCCTCGAACGCCGCCGGGCCCTGATGGTCGACACCCTGGCGGCCTTCGAGCCGGACGCGGTGATCACCGAGCTGTTCCCGTTCGGCCGGCGCGCCCTGGCGGCCGAGTTCCTCGCCCTGGTGGACGCGGCCCGCGCCCGGCGACCGCGCCCGCTCGTCCTCGCCTCCGTGCGCGACGTCCTCGTGGCCTCGACCAAGCCGGAGCGGATCGCCCAGGCGCACGCGCGTGTGGCGGACCTCTACGACGCCGTGCTGGTGCACGGCGACCCGGCCCTGATCCCCCTCGAGGCCTCGTGGCCCCTCGACGCGGCCACCGCCGCGAAGGTGCGTTACACCGGCTACGTGGACGAGGGGACCGTGCCCGCGCCGGCCTCGCGCCGCTCCGGCGTGGTGGTCGCCGCCGGATCCGGACCGGCCGGGCTGGTCCTGCTGCGCGCGGCCGCAGGCGCCGCCCGGCTTCGGCCGGATCTCGGCTGGCGGATCCTGGCCGGCCACGGCGTCCCCGAGGCCGAGCTGTCCGAGATCGGTCACGGTCTCGCGCCCGGCATACTCGGTCGCGCCCAGCCGGACTATCGCGCGCTCCTGGCCGGCGCCGCCCTGTCGGTCAGCCAGTGCGGCTACAACACGGCCGTCGATCTCCTCGCCACCGGCACACCCGCTGTCCTCGTGCCCTTCGAGGCCGGCGGCGAGACCGAGCAGCGCCTGCGCGCCGAGCGCCTCGCCGCCCGGGGCCTCGCCCGGGTGCTGCCGGAATCGGAGCTGACGCCCGGGACCCTGGTGCAGGCCATCGCGGCGCGGGGCGTCCTCCCCGCGCCCGGCGATCACGGGATCGATCGGGACGGCGCAGCGCGCACGGTCGCGCTGGTCGAATCCCTCCGCGGGGGCGAGCGATCGCGCCCCGTCCGGGCTAAGCCGGCCGAGCCGGCCCTCGACGCTCTCCGCCGTGCTCTCGACGCCGTCGCGGCGCGGGGCCTGCGCGTGCCGCTGTTCTGGCGCGACGACGACGCGGTCGCGGGCGGTCCGGACCTCGACCGCCTCATCGGTCTCGCCGAGCACCACGGCGTCCCGCTGCTCCTCGCCGCGATCCCGGCCGGCATCGACGCCTCGCTGCCGCGGCGGCTCGAAGCGGCTGCCGGTGTATCCGTCGCCGTCCACGGCCTCGCCCACCACAACCACGCCCCGCCGGGCGAGAAGCGGGCCGAGTTCGGCGCGCACCGCCCGCTCGACACCCTGATCGCCGACGCCGCTGCCGGCCTCCGGATCGCCCGGCAGCGTCTGCCGGAAGGCTCGCTGCTGCCTGTCTTCGTACCGCCGTGGAACCGCGTCGCGCCGGAACTCGCCGCCGCCCTGCCGGATCTCGGCTATCGCGGCCTCTCGGCCGTGCCCGGCCCGCCGATCCCGGGTCTGCGCCGGCTCGATGCCACCCTCGATCCGATCGACTGGCGGGGCAGCCGGTCCCTGCGCGATCCGGAAGCCCTGCTGCGCGGCCTCGCCGCCGACATCGCGGGCGCGCCGGAGCGGCCGCTCGGCCTGCTGACGCACCACCGCGTCCACGACGAGGCCGTCTGGGACTTCGTCGGCGCGCTGGTGGCCAACCTCCTGCGGCACCCGGCGATACAGGTCGTGGATGTTCGGGCGCACTTCGGCGCGTCCGCGATGGACAAGGGGCCGGCGGCATCTAAGTCTCAGGTCTCACAGATCGCGAGGACGGGTTGAGCCCGCTATTGTCCATCCGCGACCTCGCGGTCGCGTTCCGCACGGAGAGCGGTCCGTTCGAGGCGCTGCACGGCCTGTCCCTCGACGTTCACCGCGGCCGCACCCTCGCCCTGGTCGGCGAGTCCGGTTCGGGCAAGTCGGTGACCGCCCAGGCGATTCTGCGGATCCTGCCGCCCTCCGCCGCCATCACCCGCGGTCAGATCCTGTTCCGGGACGGCGAGGTCGAGGCCGACATCGCGCGGCTCCCCTCCGAGGGCGAGGCGATGCGGGCGATCCGTGGCCAGCGCATCGCCATGATCTTCCAGGAGCCCATGACCTGCCTGTCACCGCTCCACACGGTGGGCGACCAGATCGGCGAGGCGCTGCGCATCCACACCGGGGCCGACCGCAAGGAGGCCGATGCCCGGACCGAGGGGGCGCTGGCCCGGGTCGGCTTCCCGGACCCGCACCGCGCCCTGCGGACCTACCCGTTTGAGCTGTCCGGCGGCCTGCGCCAGCGCGCCATGATCGCCATGGCGCTGATCCTGAAACCCGCCCTCCTCGTCGCCGACGAGCCGACCACCGCGCTCGACGTCACCACCCAGGCCCAGATCCTCGCCCTGCTGGCCCGGCTCCAGGAGGAGACCGGGATGGCGATCCTGCTGATCACCCACGACCTCGGCGTGGTCGCCAACATCGCCCACGACGTCGCCGTCCTCTACCGCGGACGCCTCGTCGAGGCGGGCCCGCGCGACACGGTGATGCGCGCGCCGGGCCACGCCTATCTCCGCGCGCTCCTCCACGCGGTGCCGCGCTTCGACATGGCGCCCGGCGAGCGGCTCACACCGATCCGCCCGGCCAAGGCCGAGATCCCGCCCGGCCAGGCGCCCGCGCCCCTGGCCGGGCCGATCCTGCAGGTGGAGGGGGTGAGCAAGAGCTTCACGCTGCGCGCCGGTCGGCTGTGGCAGAAGCCGCGGATCGTCCACGCCGTGTCCGACGTCTCCTTGAGTTTGGCGGCGGGCCAGACGCTGGGGCTCGTCGGCGAGTCCGGGTCGGGCAAGACCACGGTCTCGAAGATGATCATGCGGGCGCTCCGGCCGGATTCCGGGCGGATCCTGTTCGACGACGGCAGCGGCCCGCGGGACGTCCACGGCCTGAGCGGCGACGCCCTCTTCGCCTATCGCCGCACGGTCCAGTTCGTGTTCCAGGACCCCTACGCGTCCCTCGATCCGCGCATGACCGTCCGGCAGATCCTGTCGGAGCCGATGGAGATCCACGGCGTCCCGGCGGCGGAGCGGCGGGAGCGCTGCCGCGCCCTGATGGCCATGGTCGGCCTGGAGCCCAGCGGTCTCGGCCGGTACCCGCACGCCTTCTCGGGCGGGCAGCGGCAGCGCATCGGGATCGCCCGTGCGCTCGCCCCGAAGCCGCGGCTGCTGGTGCTCGACGAGCCGGTCTCGGCCCTCGACGTCTCGGTCCAGGCGCAGATCCTGAACCTGCTCAAGGATCTCCAGGCCGCCCTGGGCCTCTCCTACCTCATCGTTTCCCACAATCTGGCAGTGATCGACTACATGGCGGACACGATCAGCGTGATGTGCCGGGGCCGCATCGTGGAGGAGGCGCCCCGCGCGGCCCTGTTCCGCCGGCCCGTCCATCCCTACACGCGGGCGCTGCTCGCCGCCGTGCCCGACCCGAGCCTGGACCATCCCCTCGACTTCGCGGCCGTCGCCTCCGACCGCAACGACCCGACCCGCTGGGAGGAGCCGTTCCGCCTGGCCCCCGACGAGGCCGGGGCGATGCGTCCGGTCGAGACCGGACACCGGGTGCGCTTCAGCGCCGCCCACAGCGCGGAGGCCGCGTGATGCAGGCCCGGCCGCCCGTGATGCTGGAGCGCCTGCGCCGCAAGGTGCTGTCGCCGTTCTTCGACCGCCTGGGCTACGACCTCGTCCCGGCCGCCCCCGACTGGACCCACCGGCCGACCTCGCCGCGCGAAGTCGCCACCCTGCTCGAATCGGCCGCCGCCATCCTGGAACGCGATCTCGCCGCCGCCGGCCTCGTCCCCGACGGCGACGTGCTGGAGCAGGTCCGGGCATTCTGGGCGCTGATACCCACCGCCCCCGTCCGGCAGCGGCGCGGCGGCAGCGGCTTCAACGGCGCGCTGCAGCTCTACGTCGCCATGCGGGCGCTGAAGCCCGACTTCGTGATCGAATCGGGCGTCTTCCGCGGGCTCACGACCTGGGTGATCCGGCAGGCCCGCCCGCAGGCGCAGATCTTCTGCCACGATCCGGACCTGTCGGGCCTGCAGTACCGCGACCGGCAGGCCCGCTACAGCACGGCGGATTGGTCGACCGCCGACTGGTCCATGCTCGACCCGGCGCGAACGGTGGCGTTCTTCGACGACCACGTCGCCCAGGGCCGGCGGGTCGTGGAGGCGCGGGCGCGCGGTCTGACCCGGCTGCTGTTCGACGACGACGCGGCCGGGCACCGGATCCACGCCCATGGCGGCCCCGCGCACCCGACCATCGCGATGATCACCGGGCCCGAGCGCAGCCCGGAGCCGATCCGGTGGACGCGGAACGGCCGCCATTTCGAGCAGCCGGCCGACGACGCCCTGGTGCGGCAGGCCGCCGGGCTGATCGCACGGTCCCACGCCTTCGACGACCTGCACAGGGCGACCGGCTACTCGCCCGCCCGGCTCACCTCCGTGACGTTGCGGGGCAGCTCATGAAGGCCTGGGACATTCAGGACGGCACCGCGTCCGCTCTCCCGCTGCGGGGCGGGAACGACAGCACCGTGTCCCGCCGCGCCCTGCTCGCCGGGCTCGGCGCCAGCCTGATCTGGTCGCGCGCGCCGTCGCGGGCCTTCGCCGACACCCCGCCGGCCGACGCGCCCGGCCCGCCGACCACCCCCTACGTGGCCGACCTCGCCGCCCACGGACGCCGCCTCGGCAGCGCGGGCGGCACGATCCGCACTTTGATCGCGAAGGCGCGGGACGTCCGCTACCTGTCGGTCTACGGCTACACCCGCCTCGTCGGCTACGATGCCGACCTCAACCTGCGGCCCGACGTGCTGGAGCGCGTCGACGTTGAGGGCGGCCGCTTCACGTTCACGCTCCGCCAGGGCCACCGCTGGTCGGACGGACACCCGTTCACCGCGGAGGATTTCCGCTACTACTGGGAGGATGTCGCCAACGAGAAGGCCCTGAGCCCCGACGGGCCCGCGGCCTTCTTCCGGGTCGACGGCAAGCTCCCGGAGGTGGAATTCCTCGATCCGGTCACCGTCCGCTACAGCTGGGACCGGCCGAACCCGATGTTCCTGCCGGCCCTGGCGGCACCGCGCGACCCGCTGATCTACCGGCCGTCGCACTATCTCAAGCCGTACCACGCCCGCTACGTCGGCAAGGAAGCGGCCGACGCGAAGGCCAAGGCGCTGAAGCTCCGCAGCTGGGCGGCCCTGCACAATCGCCTCGACGACAATTACGAGCTCAACAACCCGGACTGCCCGACCCTGCAGGGCTGGGTCCCGCGGACCCGCTCGCCGGCCACCCGGTTCCGGTTCGAGCGCAACCGCAGCTACCACCGGGTCGACACGGCCGGCACGCAGCTCCCCTACGTCGATTCGATCGTGATGGACGTGGCCTCGCAGGGCCTCTTGGTCGCCAAGACCAATGCCGGCGAGGCCGACCTGATGTTCCGCGGGCTGATGATGCCCGACATCCCGAGCCTCAAGGAGGGTGAGGCGGCGCATCGCTACCGCACCAACCTGTGGCCCGTGGCCCGCGGCTCGGAGATCGCGCTCTACCCGAACCTGACCACGACGGATCCGGCGTGGCGGCAGCTCAACCGCGACGCGCGTTACCGGCACGCCTTGTCGCTCGCCATCGATCGGCGCACCCTCAACAACACGCTCCTGTTCGGCCTGGGCACAGAGGGCAACGACACGATCGTGCCGGAGAGCGCGCTGTTCGAGCCCGAGATGCGGACCCTCAACGCCGCCTACGACCCGGCCCGGGCCGCCAAGCTGCTGGACGAGATCGGGCTGACGGCCCGCGACGGTTCTGGCACGCGGCTGCTCCCGGGCGGTCGCGCCCTGGAGCTGGTGGTGGAGAGCGACGGCGAGGCCGAGATGGTCCTCGACGCGCTGCTGCTCATCACGGAGTTCTGGCGCGAGGTCGGGATCCGCCTGATCACCAAGCCGCAGGAGCGCACGAACCTGCACCGGCGCTCGATCGCGGGCGTGACCGTCATGGTCGCCGCCCAGGGCCTCGACCTCGCCGTCCCGACCGCGATCATGCCCCCGACCGAGCTGAGTCCGGCCCAGCCGGAGCATTATTCCTGGCCGCTGTGGAGCATGAACGTCGAGAGCCGCGGCAAGAGCGGCGAGCCCTGCGACGTACCGGAGGTCCAGCGCCTCATCGAGCTCGACCGGGAGTGGCGCCACACCGACGATGCCGGCCGGCAGGCCGCGATCTGGCGCGAGATGCTGATGAACCACGCGCACAACACCTGGGTGATCGGCACAGTGGCGGGCGCGCTCCAGCCGGTGGTCGGCGCCGATCGCCTGATCAACCTCCCGAAGCGCGCCCTCTATTCCTGGGAGCCCACCGCGATGATCGGCGTGCAGCGCCTCGACGAGCTGTTCTGGGACAAGGGCACCGAAACCGGCGCCGACAAGCGCGCGGAGGCCCGGTGATCGTCCAGATCCTCCGCCGCGTCGTCACGATGGCGGTGACGCTGCTGGTCATCTCGGCGCTCGTCTTCGTGATCATCAAGCTGCCGCCGGGCGACTACCTGACCAACCGGATCATGGAGCTGCGGGCCACCGGCGACGCGAGCTCCGTGGCGAAGGCGGAGCTGCTCATCAAGCAGTACGGGCTCGATCGGCCGGTCTGGCAGCAGTACCTGATGTGGATCGGCGTGCTGCCCGGATCGGTCGGGTTCTCCGGGCTGCTCCAGGGCGACTGGGGCTGGTCGTTCGAGTACGACAAGCCGGTGGCGGACGTCGTCGGCGACGCCCTGTGGCTGACCCTGCTGATCAACCTCACGGCGGTGGTGTTCGTCCACCTCGTGGCGATCCCGGCGGCGATCTACTCCGCGACGCACCGGAACACGCTCGGCGACGCCGTCGTCACCCTGCTGGGCTATGTCGGCCTCGCGGTGCCGGGCTTCCTGCTCGCCCTGATCCTGCTGTTCTACGCCAACCGGTGGTTCGGGCTGTCGATCGGCGGCCTCTACGATTCGGCCCTCACCAACCAGCCCTGGACCTGGGAGAAGGTCCGCTCGCTCATGGCGCACCTGATCGTGCCGACGCTGGTGATCGGCCTCGGCGGCACCGCGGCCATGATCCGGCGCATGCGCGCCAACCTGCTCGACGAGCTGGCCAAGCCCTACACGGTGACCGCCCGCGCCAAAGGCCTGCCGCCCCTGCAGGCGCTGCTGAAATACCCGTTCCGGATGTCGCTCAACCCGTTCGTCGCGGATATCGGCAACCTGCTCCCGCACCTCGTCTCGGGGTCGGTGCTGGTCTCCCTGGTGCTCAGCCTGCCGACCGTCGGGCCGCTGCTCCTCGAGGCCCTGCGCAGCCAGGACCAGTTCATGGCCGGGTTCATCCTGATGTTCGTCGCGGCCCTCACCCTCGTCGGCATGCTGATCTCGGACCTGATCCTGGTCTGGCTCGATCCGCGCATCCGCATGGGCCTGCGATGACTCGCCCCGCGATGACCGACGCGCTGCCCGCATCCGGACACTTCGTCGATCCGGCGCCCTTCGAGCCGGAGGCCCGGACCGAGAGCCCGGTCGCCACGGCCTCCGCGTGGCGGCTCATCCTCCGCAAGTTCCTGCGCCACCGCCTCGCCGTGGCCTCGGCCCTGATCCTGCTCGCGCTCTACGCGACCGTGCCGTTCGTCGAGCAGCTCGCGCCCTATGGACAGGCCCGCCGCAACGGCGACTTCCTCTACGCGCCGCCACAGGGCGTGCACCTGTTCCACGAGGGCCGCTTCGTCGGGCCGTTCGTCTATCCCTACCGGGCCCATCTCGACCTCGACACGTTCCGCCGGGACTACAAGGTGGACGCCGCCGCCCCGCAGCCGCTGCGCTTCCTCTGCCGGGGCGACGGCTACGACTGGCTGGGGCTCGTCCGCACCGACCTGCACCTCGTCTGCCCGCCGGAGAACGGCACGCTGTTCCTCCTCGGCACCGACAAGCTCGGGCGTGACCTGTTCTCGCGCATGATCTACGGGGCCCGGATCTCCCTCACCATCGGCCTCGTGGGCGTCGCCATCTCGTTCGCGCTCGGGCTCTTCTTCGGCGGCATCGCGGGCTATTTCGGCGGCGTCGTCGATGCCGGGGTGCAGCGGCTGATCGAGGTGGTGCGCTCCCTGCCGGAGCTGCCGCTCTGGCTCGCCCTGTCGGCGGCGCTGCCGCCGAACTGGAGCCCGCTGCTGATCTTCTTCGGCATCACGGTGATCCTCGGCCTGCTCGACTGGCCGGGGCTCGCGCGGGCGGTGCGCGGGAAGCTCTTGGCGCTGCGGGAGGAGGATTTCGTCCAGGCCGCCGAGCTGATGGGCGCCTCGCCGACCCGGGTGATCGGCCGTCACCTGATCCCGAACTTCATGAGCCACCTGATCGCGTCGGCGACGCTGTCGATCCCGACCATGATCCTCGGCGAGACCGCCCTGTCGTTCCTGGGCCTCGGACTCAGATCGCCGGTGACCAGCTGGGGCGTGCTGCTCAACGAGGCGCAGAATCTCGCGGCGGTGCAGCTCTACCCCTGGCTGCTCCTGCCGGTCCTGCCCGTGCTGGTGACGGTGCTCGCCTTCAACTTCATGGGCGACGGCCTGCGCGACGCTGCCGACCCGTACCACTGAGGGGCGCGCGCCGCGCCGTGTGGCCTACCCGGCCAGCGGCAGCGGCGCGATCCGCGTCGGGGCGGCGACGCCCTTGCGCTCGAGGAGGCCCGGCGACGGCACCGGGGCGTCGATGGTGCACACCACGCCGGTCGGCTCGTAGCTCAGCACCACCTCGCCGGCGAGCTCGCGCGCCAGACTGCGCTCGATCAGGCGCGAGCCGAATCCGGTCCGCGTCGGCTTCTTCACCGGCGGGCCGCCGCGCTCGGACCAACGGAGCGAGAGCTGCATCTCGTCCAGTCGCCGCACCGTCCAGGCGATCTCGACCGTGCCGCCCTCGGTCGAGAGCGCGCCGTACTTCACGGCGTTCGTGCCGAGCTCGTGCAGGGCCATGGCGATGGACAGCGCGAGCCGCGGCGGCAGCCGCAGGGCCGGTCCCTGAACCTGGAACCGCGAGGCCCGGCCGTCGCCGGCCTCCAGCGGCCGGATCGCGTCCGCTACAACGGCTGAGAGTTCCGCCCCCTCCCAGCTCTCCCGGGTCAGCACGTCGTGCACCCGCGCCAGGGCGAGGAGGCGCGCCTCGAAGGCGGCGCGCGCCGCGTCGGCCTCGGCGCCTTCCAGCCCGCGCAGCGACTGGGCCGCGATCGACTGCACCGTCGCCAGGGTGTTCTTCACCCGGTGGTTCAACTCGTGGATCAGGAGCAGGAGGTGCTCCTCGGCGTTCTTCGTGTCGGTGATGTCGATGTTGCAGCCGGTGTAGCCCAGGAAGTTCTGGGCGTCGTCGAGCCGCGGCACGCCCTCGCACTGGAGCCAGCGCACCGCGCCCGTCCGGTCGATCACCCGCGCCTCCGTGCGGAACGGGATCCGGGCCTCGAACGCCTCCGTGAAGGCGCTGCGGAAATTCTCCAGGTCGTCGGGATGCACGATCTGGTGCCAGCCGTCGTCGTTGAACCGTGCGGCCGGCAGCCCGAACAGGTGCTCGAAATGGAGGTTGGCGAAGCTGACCGCGCCGGTCTCGTCGGTCATCCAGATCAGGGCCGGCGCCGAATCGGCCATGTGCCGGAAGCGCGCCTCGGACTCGCTCAGGGCGCTCAGGCCGCGCTTTGTCTCGGCGAGTGCACGGTCGCGCTCCTCCTCCCGGGTGCGCAGCCGGAGAGACGCCTCCGACAGCACGACGCCGAGCCGCTGAATCTCGTGGATCGGCGACGACACGCGCGGGATCGCCTCGCCCCGGGCCAGGGCAGGCCCCGAAGCGGCCAGCAGCCGGAGGGGGCGCGAGACCCGCGACCAGAGGTTCACCGCCAGGAGCGACGAGGTGGCCAGCACCAGCAGGCCGAAGCCCGCGAAGGCCCAGATCCAGCGCCGCACCCGCGCGTCGACGAGGGCCTGCGGGATGCTGGTCGCGACCATCCAGCCGGTGAGCCGCGAGCGCGCCTCGATCACCACCACCGGCTTGTGCTGGCGATCCTGGCCCTCCCAGACCCCGGGCGTCGACGACTGCACCTGGCGGAGGCTGGCGAGGCGCTGCTTGCCGACCACCGCCTCGGGATCGGGCAGGCGCGCCAGGACGATGCCCGACCTGTCGCTGATCCCCGTCGTCCAGCCCGGGACGACCTCCCGGGACAGGATGCCCTGCAGACGCGACAAGGGGACGGTGAAGCTCAGGATATAGCCGACCTCGCCGTCGACCATCACGGGCACGCCGACCGCGTAGGTGGCCTCGCTCGGCGTCGGGCCCGGCACGTAGCCGCTCACCATGGCGCGCTGCGTCCCGCGGGCCAGATCCTGGTCGAAGGGTAGCGTCACGATCGGCATCGGCGCGCCGCGCGGCACGCCGGTATTCACCATCTCTTGCCCGTTGGGCCGGCGCAGGAGCACGTCCAGGTCGATCGATTCGCGGACGAGGCGCGCCTGGGCGTCGAACGCCTCGAAGTCGCCCTGCCGGATCCGCGGTGAGGTCGCCAGAGTCTGCAGCACCGACACGAGGCCGGCGGTGTCGCGGTCCAGGGACAGGCCGATGCCGCGCACGTTCTCGCGGGCGTCCTGCTCGAACCGCGCCCGCTCGGCGGAGGCGTAGCGCATCAGCAGGATGCTGGTGAACAGCAGGCCGGGGCCGATCAGCGCGATCACCAGCGCGATCAGGTAGACCTGGGTCGAGAAGCCGTTTCGCCCGAAGCGGTGCAGCCGCCGCGACAGCCAGGAACGGCGCGCGGGAATCACCGCGGGGACGCCCGCGCCCTCGGCGTGATGGTCCGGACTCAAGCGGGGTCCGTCCCCGGCCCGCGGTGCCACGCGGGCTCGTCGCCGTTCCCTCGCCTCATGACCGGTCGATATGACCGAGATCGCGTGTCGGGTCGAGGTGGTCGCGCACGCGCTGCTTCAGCGCCTTCACGTCCGGGAAACCGCCGTCGCGCACCCGTTCCCACAGGAGCACCCCGTCCAGTTGGATGTTGAAAGCGCCCCCCGTGGCCGGGACGAGGGCGACCTCGCCCAGATCATCGCGAAACGTCGAGAGGAGTTCCTGCGCCATCCAGGCGGAGCGCAGCAGCCAGTTGCACTGGGTGCAGTACGTGATCGCGACGCGCGGCCGTCCTGGCCTCGCCGCGCCCTCCACCGTCACGTCGCTGCCGGGCTTCGCGCCCGCTGGCCCATCGTGCATGCCCGCACAGCGCACCGGGCCGGCGCCCTTGTCAACCTCACGCACGCGCACGTCGGCGTGCCCCGGGCCGGCGACGGCGGCGCTCAGCCGAGTGCGGTGCGTAGTTGGACGCCTGCTCGAACGATCGTCCGGCTGTCGGCCAACATCGCCGGCCGCGCTTGACGTCGCGGCCCGCCGCGCTCTAGAAGGCCCGCCACCGGGTCGCGGCGCCCCCACGGGCGAGCGGCGATGGCGTGCGCTCAGGCGGCACGCCGGTACGGACGGTTAGCACAGCGGTAGTGCGTTCCCTTCACACGGGAAAGGTCGCAGGTTCGATCCCTGCACCGTCCACCATCATCCCCTATCCCCCGAAGGTCTGATCCCGCGGCTCCCCGCGTCGGTTTGCCACCCGAAAAGCGCGTGCTAAGGGCGCTCGATCGGTGAACGCATAAGCTTGGACCCGGCCCGATCCGGGTCGCAGGTCACAGGCAGGGGAAGGGCGGGAACAACCATGAAGGACATCCTCGACAAGCTCGAAGAGCGGCGGGCGCAGGCCCGGCTCGGCGGCGGTGAGAAGCGCGTCGAGGCCCAGCACCAGCGCGGCAAGCTGACGGCGCGCGAGCGCATCGAACTCCTCCTCGACCACGGGTCGTTCGAGGAGTTCGACATGTTCGTGCAGCACCGCTCCACCGATTTCGGCATGGAGAAGCAGAAGATCCCCGGCGACGGCGTCGTGACCGGCTGGGGCACGATCAACGGCCGCACGGTCTTCCTCTTCTCGAAGGACTTCACGGTGTTCGGCGGCTCGCTGTCCGAGGCGCATGCCCAGAAGATCGTGAAGGTTCAGGACATGGCGCTGAAGATGCGCGCCCCGATCATCGGTATCTTCGACGCCGGCGGCGCGCGCATCCAGGAGGGCGTCGCGGCTCTCGGCGGCTACGGCGAGGTGTTCCGCCGCAACGTCATGGCCTCGGGCGTCATCCCGCAGATCTCGGTGATCATGGGTCCCTGCGCGGGCGGCGACGTCTACTCGCCGGCCATGACCGACTTCATCTTCATGGTTCGCGACACGAGCTACATGTTCGTGACCGGCCCCGACGTGGTGAAGACCGTCACCAACGAGGTCGTGACCGCCGAGGAACTCGGCGGCGCCAAGGTCCACACCACCAAGTCGTCGATCGCCGACGGGTCCTTCGAGAACGACGTCGAGGCGATCCTCCAGATCCGCCGCCTCCTCGACTTCCTTCCGGCGAACAACATCGACGGCGTGCCGGAGCTGGAGAGCTTCGACGACGTCAATCGGATCGACGCGTCCCTCGACACGCTGATCCCGGACAACCCGAACAAGCCCTACGACATGGGCGAGCTGATCCGCCGCGTGGTGGACGAGGGCGACTTCTTCGAGATCCAGTCCGCCTACGCGCGCAACATCATCACCGGGTTCGGCCGGATCGAGGGCCGGACCGTCGGTTTCGTGGCCAACCAGCCGCTGGTGCTCGCGGGCGTGCTCGATTCGGACGCCTCGCGGAAAGCCGCGCGCTTCGTGCGCTACTGCGACGCCTTCGGCATCCCGATCGTCACCTTCGTGGACGTGCCGGGCTTCCTGCCGGGCACGGCGCAGGAATACGGCGGCCTGATCAAGCACGGCGCCAAGCTGCTCTTCGCCTACTCGCAGGCGACGGTGCCGCTGGTCACGATCATCACCCGCAAGGCCTTCGGCGGCGCCTACGACGTCATGGCGTCGAAGCACGTCGGCGCGGACGTGAACTACGCGTGGCCGACGGCGCAGATCGCCGTGATGGGCGCGAAGGGCGCGGTCGAGATCATCTTCCGCAGCGAGATCGGCGACCCGGAGAAGATCGCGGCGCGCACCGGCGAGTACGAGGACCGGTTCCTCTCGCCCTTCGTGGCGGCCGAGCGCGGCTACATCGACGAGGTGATCATGCCGCATTCGACCCGCCGCCGGATCGCCAAGGCCCTCGGGATGCTTCGCACCAAGAAGATGGAGCAGCCCTGGAAGAAGCACGACAACATCCCGCTCTGAGGCGGGCGCACGGGCCGGCGGCCGCGCCGCCGCCGGTCTCAGCTGCGGTTGCTGTTCTCGATCACCGCGCACAGCGTCAGCGGGCCCTTGTCGGGCGACACCATCGCCGAGCAGGTGACCCGGGCCCCGCCGAGATCGACGTTGCTGTGCCTGAGCTTCGTGGCCGTCGCCTGGGCCCGGTGCGCGGCCTCGGTGATCACGGCGGCGTCGATGCCGGTCACCGCGTGCCCGGCCTGCCCGAACAGGTCGTAGTAGCGGTCGGGCGGGTTCGCCCCGCGAAACTGCGCGCCCACAGAGGACAGGTTTGGCCCGCCGCAGGCCAGCGTCAGGGTCATGTCCGGACCGGCCGTGAAGCTCGCGTAGTCGCTCCGGCGCTCGGCCGTCTTGGCCGCCGTCTCGGCCGTGACCTTGTCGACCAGCCCGTCGCAGGACTGTGCCCGGACGGGGCCGGCGCCGGCCGAGAGGGCGGTGAAGACGAGGAGAGGCAGGAGCGCGCGCATGCCCGCGAGGTAGCGCGGCGGTCCGGAAAGGCGAGCGGCGCGGCGTTCCGGCGCGCCGCGCCCCACCCCGATGCGGATCAGGCGGATTCGCCCCGTCCCCTGACCAGGACGGGTCCCTCGCCGACGAGGAGGCGCCGCTTGAGGCGGGCGATGCCCTCCCGCTGCAACTCGCTGGGCGGGGAATGCGCGCTGGCCACCTGGGTCAGCATCGCGATCAGCTCGCCCCGCTCGGACACCGTCAGCGCGTCGCGCAGCAGCGGCGCCAGGGCGTCGGCGACCTGCGAGAACGGGAGACGCGCCTGCGTGTAGCCCCAGGCCCGTTCGAAGGTTGCCGAGATCCGATCCACCTCGAGCGGACGCTCCATGTATTCGAGGATCCGCGTCTTCTCGCTGGCGGTGAGGGGGCTGCCGGTCCGGACCAGCTGGATCATCAGGATCACCGCCGCCAGGCGCGGATCGCGGACGCGCTGCAACGGCGTCCCCACGAGGTTCTGGAAGGTCGAGACGGCGCGGCGCTGAAGCCCCTTCGTGTCCCGGTTGACCTCCTGCAGGCCCTTGACGGTCCCGTGCGTCCGCAAGATCCAGAACAGTCCCGCGACGATGATCCCGATGAGGCCGAGCAGGATCGGCATGAGCGTCCCCAGATCGAATCGACGCGGGACGCTCTCACGCACATCTCGGTGTGTCAAACCCGCGTCAATGCCTGCGAATGACCGCTGTGACTTGCGGGATCGCGCGCGCAGGCGACACATCCATTGTGCGCGACCTGGATCTACTTCACCGATGCGGCGACCGTCGGCGTCCGCGTGACGCGCTCGCGCGCTCAGCTGGCGGTCGCGGACGCGTCCGACGTGCCGAGTTCGAGGAGGACGATCTCCGGCGGGACGCCCATCCGCACGGGGATCCGGCTCATCCCGAAACCGCCCGAGACGATCATGTGGCGGCCGTCCTGAACGATGTGGCCGTAGGAGTAATCGTGGCCGCGCACCTTCCGGATGGCGGGGGCGTGGCCGAACAGCCGGACCTGGCCGCCATGGGTGTGGCCGGCGAGGGTCAGCGAGACGCGGTCGGGCACGGAGACGAAGATGTCGGGTTCGTGGGCCATCAGGATCACGGGCGCCGAGTCCGTGACCGCTCGCAGCGTTCGCGGCAGGTCGGCCAGGCTGAACGTGTTCCACGCGTTGAGGAACGGCAGCTGGTCGCCGAGCCCGGCCAGCCAGAACGGCCGCCCGTCCTTCACGAGGCGCACGGCCTGATTCTCCAGAACCGGGATGCCCTGCGCCTCCAGCAGGCGCCGCACCGCCGGAACGCCGCGGCCGGCCCGCTGGACGGCGTGGTCGTCCCACCAATCGTGGTTGCCGAGGATCGCGTGCGTGCCGAGGGGCGCCTTCAGTTCGGTCATCATCCGGGCGAACTGGTCGAGCGGCAGCTTGCGCCACGCGATGCGCCCGGCCGGGTAGTCGCCGAGCAGCAGGACCAGATCGGGCGCGAGGGCGTTGGTGGCCGCGACGATCTCCGCCACCCGGTCGAACGGCATGTACGGCTCGCAGATGTGGAAATCCGCCAGCACCGCCACCCGCAGGCGCAGCGCCGGATCCCAGCGCGGCAGGGACGGCGCGTAGGATGTGACCACCAGCCGGTGCAGCGGCTCGACGTCGAAGGCGTAGACGCCCGTCGCGGCGGTGAGGCCGGCGCCCACGCCGAGCCCGGTCAGGAACTGCCGGCGGCTCGGCATGATCAGCATCGCGATAAGACCTGTAGGCTCCAGAACCCGCCGGGGTCCCGCTAGGCGCGCAGTCCGGCGAAAGCGGGGCGGCCCGCCTTCACGGCCGCGAGACCCTGGCCCGAAACCGGTTGACGGAATGTGGCCTGCCGCCGCGCTCGGTCTATAAGGCAGTGTCTCGTCCAGCGAAGCGATCCGGAACAGATGTTGAACCGCCCCCTGCGCATCGGCACCCGCGGCTCTCCGATGGCGCTCGCGCAGACCGGGATGGTGCGCGACCGGATCGTGGCGGCCAATCCGGGCCTCGAGACCGAACTGGTGGTCGTGACCACCGTGGCCGACAAGATCCTGGACCGGCCCCTGTCCGAGATCGGCGGCAAGGGCCTGTTCACCAAGGAACTCGAGCAGGCCCTGTTCGCCGGCGAGGTCGACGTCGCCGTGCATTCGATGAAGGATGTGGAGACCTGGCTCCCCGACGGCCTCGCCATCGCCTGCATCCTCGCGCGCGACGACCCGCGGGACGCGTTCCTGTCGCCGCACGCCGACGGCCTGTCCGGGCTGCCGGCCGGCGCCCGGGTCGGGACCTCGTCACTCCGCCGCGGCGCGCAGGTGCTGATGCGGCGGCCCGATCTCCGAGTGGTCCCGCTGCGGGGCAACGCCAACACCCGGATGCGCAAGCTCAAGGCCGGCGAGTGCGACGCGACGCTCCTCGCCATCGCGGGCCTGGAGCGCCTCGGCCTCGAGAGCATGGCGCGCAGCGTCCTGTCGGTCGAGGAGATGCTGCCGGCCGTGGCGCAGGGCGCCCTGGGCATCGAGTGCCGCTCGGACGACGCGGCGATCCGCGACCTCCTGGCGCCCATCGCCTGCGCGCGGACCACCATCGCGGTCTCGGCCGAGCGGGCGCTGCTCGCGGAACTCGACGGATCCTGCCGGACGCCCATCGCCGCCCTGGCGCAGATCGACGGGGACACTCTGCGGATCGACGGGCTGCTCTTCCTGCCCGACGGCAGCCGCCACTGGGCGGCGTCCCGGCAGGGACCCGTCGCGGAGGCGGAGCGGATCGGCCGCGAGGCGGGCGCGGCCCTCAAGGCGGCGGCCGGCGACACCTATACCCGCCACCTCCAGTGAGGGCCGGCCGATGCCCCGCGTGACTGTGGTCGACGTCTTCACGCACGCCGGCACGGGCGGCAATCCCTGTCCCGTCGTCTCCGACGCGCGGGCCCTCGACGCGGAGGCCATGCGGGGCGTCGCCCGGCGGTACGGCCACGAATCGGGCTTCGCGCTGCCGGCCGATGACCCGGCCCACGATCTGCACCTGCGCTTCTTCGTGCCGAACCACGAGATGGAGATGTGCGCCCACGCCACGATCGGCGTCCTGTGGGTGCTCGCCCGCGAGGGGCGCATCCCGGAGGGGTCGGTCCGCATCGCCACCGGCAGCGGTTCCGTAACGGGGTTCGTCAGCCCGCGCGGCGCGGATGCTTGGAGCGTCGCGATCACGCAGTCGGTCGGCCGCGTGCGGCCCCTGACGGACGAGCAGAGCGCCGCAGCCCAAGCGGCGCTCGGAATCGGGCGCGACGCCCTCGCTGCGCGGCCGGTCCACAACGCTGTGACGTCCCGGATCAAGACGCTCGTGCCGATGCGCGACGCGGCGGCGCTGAACGCCCTCGCGCCCGCCAGCGATGCCGTCGAGGCTGCCTGCACGCGGATCGGGTCGACCGGGCTCTACCCCTACGCCGTGCTCGACGGCCCGGCCCGGCTGTTCGAGGCGCGGCAGTTTCCCCGCGCCTCCGGCTATCCCGAGGACGCCGCCACGGGCATCGCGGCCGCAGCCCTGGCCTTCGGGCTGTTGCAGGACGGCCTCATCGAGCCGGACGATCGTCCGATCCGGATCCTGCAGGGTCGGGCTATGGGCCGCCTGTCCGAGATCCGGGTGCGGCTCGGCTTCGTGGACGGCCGCCCGGTCGGGTGCCTGCTGGAGGGCGACGTCGCGCTCGCCGAATCCGCCGACCGCGTGACCGCGACGGATGAGGGCGGCCGGATCGCGGGGTAGTGGCTCACCGCGCCGTCACGGCCCGGAGGCCGCCGTCGGTAACCGTGGCCTCAATCCACCTTGCCGTCCCGGTCGCGGCGGATGCTGCGGCGGACCGCGATGAGCTGCCAGACCCCGACACCCAGCGCCAGGGCGAAGACGAGTCCGATATCGAGGGCGGCGAACAGCCCGTCGCGCACCGATGAGCCTCCGCCGCGTCGATCAGGACGGTGCGGAGCGGCCGAACGCCTCGCGCTCGCGCATCCGCTCGATCAGGTCGAGGACGTGCACGACCCGGCCGCCGACGTCCCACCAGGGCCGCAGCGCCGGGCGCGCGCGCATCGGCAGGACCGGCTCGGCCGCCACGGCCTCGATCAGGAACGCCGTCTCGGGAAGCGGGGCCGCGCCGAGGCCGGCGGCGTCCGCGGGCGTTCGGATCGCGCGGACGATCAGGGCGAGCTTCCGCGCCGTCGTGACCCGGGCGCGGTGGCGGACCGAATCGTAGCCCTGCGCCGCAACGACCCGGCCGATCTCGGCGTAGATCAGCCCCGCCGCCCGGATCGAGGGCCGGCAGCCGCGTGGCAGCACCGCGATGCCCGCCTCGGCGCGCGCGTAGAGGCTGTCCGCCTCGGCGAGGAGGCGGGCCACCACGCCGGCCAGGGCCGGGCTCGGCCGCGGATCGGCGAGGAACGCGTCCGGATCGAGCCCCGCCTCCCGCATCCAGTCCAGCGGCAGGTAGAGGCGGCCCATCCGCGCGTCCTCGCCGACGTCGCGCGCGATGTTGGTGAGCTGCATCGCGGCGCCGAGATCGCAGGCGCGGGCCAGCGCGTCGGGACAGCGGGTCCCCATGATCAGGGACATCATCGCCCCGACCGAGCCCGCGACCCGGGCAGCGTAGGCGTGGAGCGCCCCGAGATCGGCGTAGCGCCGGCCCTCGGCGTCCCAGGCGAAGCCCTCGATCAGCGCGCGCGGCAGCGCTTCCGGGATCGCGTGGACCGCGACGATCTCCGCGAAGGCGCGGTCCGCCGGGGCGTCGGCGGGACGGCCCGCATAGGCCTGGCCGATCCGGGCCTCGAGACGCGCCACGGCGCCGCGCCGGTCGGCCGGGCTCGCCGCATCGTCGACGAGATCGTCGGACAGCCGGCAGAAGGCGTAGAGGCCGTAAGCCGCCTCGCGCATGTCGGCCGGCAGCAGCTGGCCGGCCGCGAAGAAGCTCTTCGAGCCGGCCCGGATCGCCATCCGGCAGGCGGTCCGGTCGGCCGCGGCGGCGAATTCAGGCGGTAACGCGGGCATCGGGGACCACGCTGTCGAGGATGCGGGCGGAGGACAGCACCCCGGGGAGGCCGGCCCCCGGATGCGTGCCGGCCCCCACGAGGTAGAGGTTGCGGACTGCGCTCGACCGGTTGTGCGGACGGAACCAGGCCGATTGCGTCAGCACCGGCTCCAGGCCGAATCCGGAGCCCCGGTAGCTCAGGAAATCGTCCTGGAAATCCAGCGGCGTCGTCACCTTCGAGGTCACGATGGCCTCCGACAGGCCGGGCATCACGCTCGCTTCGAGCAGGGCGGCGATCCGGCGCCGATACGGTTCGGCGAGGGTCTGCCAATCCTGGCCGCCGGCGAGGTTCGGCACCGGGGCCAGCACGTAGAAGGCGTCGCATCCCGGCGGGGCGAGGCTCGGATCGGTGGCGGTCGGACGGTGCAGGTAGAGGCTCGCGTCCTCGGCCAGCACCTTGCGGTCAAAGATGTCGGCGAGCAGGCCGCGGTATCGGGGCCCGAGCAGGATCGTGTGGTGATCCACCGCCGGGTAGCGCCGCTTGGTGCCGAAATACCAGACGAACAGTCCCATCGACGAGCGGGCCCGCTGGAACCGCCCCGGGCTCCAGCGCTGCGCCTCCGGAAGCAGGCGCGCGTGCGTCACGGCCGAATCGGCGTTGGACACCACGACGTCGGCCGCGATCGTCTCGCCGCTGGTCAGGTCGACGCCGGTGGCCGCCCCCGCCTCGACCCGGATGCGCGCGACCTCGACGCCGAGGCGCAGGCGGCCGCCCTGCGACCGGATCAGCCGCACCAGCCCGTCGACCAGCTGCCCCGTACCGCCCATCGCGAAGTGAACGCCCCAGCGCCGCTCGAGGTCGGCGATCAGGCAGTAGATGGCGCTGGCCCGGAACGGGTTGCCGCCGATCAGGAGCGGATGGAAGCTGAAGACCGTGCGCAGCCGCTCGTCGCGGATGAAGCGCGCCACCACGTCGTGCACCGAGCGGTGTCCCGAGAGGCGCAGCAGGTCGGGGGCAATCTTGAGCATCGCGCCGACGCTGCCGAACGGCACGTGTCCGAGCTGCTCGAACCCGATCCGGCAGACGGCGCGGCTGTGCGCCATGAAGCGCTCGTACCCCGCGACGTCGTCCGGCGCGAAGCGGGCCACCTCGGCGCGCATCCGGTCCACGTCGCCGCTGTAGGCGAAGGACGTGCCGTCGGCGAAGCGGATCCGGTAGAACGGATCCATCGGCACCAGCGTCACGTCGTCGGCGAGCCTGCGGCCGGCGAGTTGCCACAACTCCTCGAAGAGCTGGGGCGCGGTGACGATGGTCGGACCGGCGTCGAAGGTGAAGCCGTCCTGCCGGTGGACGCGGGCGCGCCCCCCGGGCTGCGCGAGGCGCTCCAAGACGGTGACGCGATAGCTGCGCGCGCCCAGCCGGACCGCCGCGGCGAGGCCGCCGAAGCCCGAGCCGACCACGACGGCGTGCGGGCGCCGATCGATCTCTTGCGCAACCCGATGGTCGACCGCGAGTGTCAGCATTGCTTGACACTATCGCGGTCCTTTCCCGCCGCGCAAGGACGAAATCGTGCGCGTCCCTGGCGGCGATGGTCGCGTCAGAACTCGCCCGCGAGGCCGGCGCGGACACCGACGGCGTTGTCGCCGCCGTAGGCCACGCCGGCGGTCACCGCGATCGGGACGCAGCAGGTCGGCAACCGGTGCGCCACAGCGAGACCGCCGGCCCACTCGCCCCGGTAGGTCGCCCCGTTGGTGGCCCAGGTCGTCTTGCCCGGCGCCGACGGCATCGGCGCGGTCGCCATCGCGATGGCCATGGCGACGCCCTGCCGGGCCTCCTTGCGGGTCTGGATGGCGTAGCGCTGGACCGAGTCGGTCTTCGCTTCCAGGTTGTTGACCTGCGCCTGCACCGAATCGATCCGGTTGCCGAGGCCGGCGATCGTCGACGGTCCGTAGGCCGAGGCCGCGAGGTTACCGTTCGCGTCCGTGGTCACGAAGGCCGTCGCTCCGCTCTGGGCGGCGGCGCTCGCCTGCGAGGCGATGCCGGCCAGCGTGTAGGTGTTCGCGGAATTGCCGATCGCGACCTGGTTGGCCTGGGTCGTCTTCACGTTCGCGCCGATCGCGATCGTGTTGGCCTGATTGGCGGCCGCCCCGTTGCCGAGCGCGACGCTGTTGTTGCCGGCCGCCGAGGCGGCCGCACCGACGGCGGTCGAGCCGGTTCCGGTCGCGCCGGCGACGAAGCCCAGGGCGGTGCTGCCGGCTCCGGACGCCGCGGAGGCCGTGCCGATGGCCGTTCCGCCGAGGCCCTGCGCGCTGGCCGCGTAGCCGAGGGCGACGCTGCCGGTGTTGGCGGCGCTGGCGCCCGTGCCGACCGCGGTCGAGGCCGTCCCGGCCGCGCTCGAACCGTAGCCCACCGCCAGCGCGTCGCTGCCGACGGCGATCGGCGCGGCCTGGTTGCTGGTGTTGTTAGCGGCGACGCCCGTAACGCTCGTGAGCTGCGAGAGCCTCAGTTCGTTGATGACGGTCTGCCCCTGGGACTGCGTCACGTTGCCGGTGATGATGTAGATGCCCTGATTGGACCCGCCACCGGTACCACCACCGGTTCCGCCTCCGCCGGTCCCACCCCCGCCGGTGCCGCCGCAGGTGCCGCAGCCGCCCGTTCCGGTCCCTCCCGCGGTGCCCAGGGTGAGACCGGTGCCGAGCAGCCCGTCTCCCGGACCGGTCGTGCCGACGAGCACGCCGGTCCCGAGCACACCCCCGCCGGTGGTCCCGACGTTGAGGCCGGTCCCCAGCACGCCGGTGCCGGGATCAGTGGTACCGACCGTGACGCCGGTGCCGAGAAGCCCGCCGCTCGTCGTGCCGACATTGAGGCCGGTTCCGAGCACGCCGCTGCCGGGGCTGCTCGTGCCGATCGTGAGCCCGGTGCCGAGGATGCCATTCGTGGTTGTATCCAGCGCGCCGCGCAGGAGCTGCGCCTGGGCGGGCGTCGCCAGGGCCGTGCAGAGCAGGAGCCCGGCCGCGATCGGGATCGCGCGGGCGGCGCCCGGACGGATGACAGCGATCATCGCAGTCCGCGGCGTAACCGGGACGACGGTCAAGGGACGCATCTGGAACTCCATTGCTGCGCGGCCGGGGAGCGATTCCGATCCGGCCCTGCAACCCGTTGGTCGGCAAGCAGGAACGAGACGCAGCTTCTGGTAGAATGATTAACGCTAACTTTCAGTTGTATTTGATCTCGTCGTTTCCCGTACAATGACGCGGTTCGCGGAGGCCGGCGCGCGCCCCGTGGCCCGCCTCAGAAAACGCGTGTTTGCGCGGCGATATCGCGCCGCAAAGGGGCTATAGGGGCTTGGAAATCCGAGCTTTCGGCAGGGAACGGACGCGTGATGGACGGTCGAGGTCAGACCATTTTCGTGGCGGGCCATCGCGGCATGGTGGGCTCGGCGATCGTGCGTCGCCTGCGTGAGCTCGGTCACGAGCGGATCCTCACGGCCGACCGCCGGACCCTCGACCTCCTCGATCAGGCCGCGGTCCGGCGCTTCTTCGCCGAGAACCGCATCGACCAGGTCTACCTCGCCGCCGCGCGCGTCGGCGGCATCCACGCCAACAACACCTACCCGGCCGAGTTCATCCACGAGAACCTGCTGATCCAGTCGAACCTGATCGACGCCGCGCACACGCACGGCGTCGACCGGCTGCTGTTCCTGGGCTCGTCCTGCATCTACCCGAAGCTCGCGCCCCAGCCGATGCGCGAGGACGCCCTGCTGACCGGGCTGCTCGAGCCGACCAACGAGCCCTACGCGATCGCCAAGATCGCGGGGATCAAGATGTGCGAGAGCTATAACCGCCAGTATGGGCGCCGCTATCGCAGCGTGATGCCGACGAACCTCTACGGCCCGAACGACAACTTCCATCCCGAGAACGCCCACGTGCTGCCGGCGCTGATGCGCCGCTTCCATGAGGCGAAGCGGGAGGGTCTGGCGAAGGTCACGGTCTGGGGCACCGGCCGGGCGATGCGCGAGTTCCTGCACGTCGACGACATGGCGCGGGCCAGCGTCTACGTGATGGAGATGGACGACGCGGTCTACGCCGCGAACACGCGCCCAGACCTCTCGCACATCAACGTCGGGACGGGTGAGGACTGCACCATCCGTCAGCTCGCCGAGGCGCTCGCGCGGGTGATCGGCTACGCGGGGGAGCTGGCGTTCGACGCGACCAAGCCGGACGGCACGCCGCGCAAGCTGATGGACGTGTCGCGGCTGCGGGCGATGGGCTGGCGGCCGGAGATCGCCCTCGAGGACGGCCTGCGCCAGACCTACGGCTGGTTCCTGGAGAACCACGCGACGCTGCGGAGCTGAGCGGGCCCGCCGTCGCGCCGCCCGGCTCACCGACCATCGCACAGCCACCGGGCATCCGCCCGGCGAGGAGACGGACCATGGCCCACCGGCCGCCCGACGACAGCGCGGACGCGCGACGGCGGAAGTTCCTGCAGAGCTTCCAGAATTTCGACGCGAACAGCCGGTTTCCCGCGCCCTACGCGCAGTTCGCCGGGAAGCCGCTGACCGAGGCGTCCGGTCAGGGCTGGCGCTACGACGCCCTCGGGTATCGCAACGACGCGCACGCGGACGCGCGGCCGCCCTCCGAGACGCTGCGGGTCTTCGTCGTCGGCGACAGTACGCTGATCGACGGCCAGGTCTTCGCCGACACCGTGCCCGGACGGCTGGAGACCGGGCTGAAGCAGGCGCACGGGCTCGGCGCGCGAGTTTACAATTTCGGCGCGGTCTCGGCCTGTCTCAACCAGATGATCGCCCTGATCACGACGCGGCTGATGGACCTGCAGCCCGACGTCATCCTGGTGGTCGGCGGCGCGACCGACATCTTCCAGCCTTGGAGCTTCGATCCGCGGGCCGGCGTTCCCTACAATCACTTCGCGAACGAGAGCCTCTACGACTACTTCTTCGACCCGAGGAAATCCGCCGAGGACGCGGAGGACCTGTCGTATGACGGCCTGCAGGCGATGATCTTCAATCGCCTCGAGAACCTGCGCGCGCTGACGAACTGGCAGTCCGACATCTGGGAATGGGAGGTGGTGCGGCAGTTCGAGCTGGCGCTCAGGCGCCTCGCGCGGCTCGCGCCCGGGATCGGCGCGCCGGTCCGGTTCCTCCTGCAGCCGACGGTCGTCCGCAAGGGGACGCTCGCGGGCGCGGAGGCCGGCGCCGCGTCCGGCGCGTTCCTCGCCTATCTCGACCGCCAGTACGAGCGCTTCGAGAGTGTCCTCGGGCGGCTGGACACGGCCGACCGGGCCTTCGCGGCGCGGAACCTGAGCCGGCTGTTCGAGGCCGACACCCGTGCCCTGTTCACCGACATCGTCCACGTGACTTCGGAGGGGCGCCAAGTGATGGCCGACCGTCTCCAGGCGGAGGTGGTCGAGACGGTCGGGGCGGCGACGGCCGCCTGAGCCATGGCCGAACCGATCGTCTTCGTGGGCGACTCGATCACGGAGCTCTGGGGCTTCCACCGGGCCGGCACTTTCGAGGCCTACGACCTCATCCCCCGTGGCGGCTCCGGGCAGACGGCGCGCTGGATCACCATGCGGTTCGCCCGCGACCTCGCGGAGACCGGCGCCCGGGGCGTGCATCTCCTGTGCGGCGTCAACGATATCGGCCGCAACGAGGGTGTCTTCGTCCCGGTCGAGGAGATCTGCCGCACGCTCGCCGGCATGCTCGACGAGGCCCGCGCCCTGGGCGTGAAGGCCTGGATCGGCTCGCTCACGCCGGTGGACGGCATCCCGTGGAACCCGGAGGTGCGAGACGCCCCCGCCATGATCGCGGCGGTCAACGCGTGGCTCCGGGACCACGCCCACGAGCACGGCGCGACGTTCATCGATTACCACGCCGTGCTGGTGTCCGAGTCCGGCGGCCTCCGGCCGGATCACGGGACGGACGGGCTCCACCTGAGCCCGGCCGGATACGCGGCGATCGAGCCGTTGATGCTCCGGGCGCTGGGGCGCATCCCGGATGCCTTATCCGCCCCTGCCCTGTCGGTGAACGGTGCGCCCGCGAACACGGCCCGGTCCGTCCGCGCGCGCCTCATCGGCGCCGCGGTGGCGGCGGCGGCCCTGTTGGCCGCCATCGCCGCCCTGGTCCTCGAACTCCGCTGATCAGACCCGGCGCACCGCGCCGTGCGCCGCGCTCGTCGTGAGAATGGCGTAGGCGCGCAGGGCCGCGCTCACCTTCCGCTTGCGCGGCTTCGCCGGCTGCCAGCCCGCCGCCTCCTGGGCGGCCCGCCGCTGGTCGAGCTCCGCCGTCTCGACATCGAGGTGGATGCGCCGGTTCGGGATGTCGATGGCGATCCGGTCGCCGTCGCGCACGAGGCCGATGAGGCCGCCCTCGGCCGCCTCGGGCGAGACGTGCCCGATGGACAGGCCCGACGACCCGCCGGAGAACCGTCCGTCGGTGACGAGCGCGCAGGCCTTACCCAGACCCTTCGATTTCAGGTAGCTCGTCGGGTAGAGCATCTCCTGCATGCCGGGGCCGCCGCGGGGGCCCTCGTAGCGGATCAGCACCACCTCGCCGGCCGTGACCTTGCCGTTGAGGATGCCGTCGACGGCCGCGTCCTGGCTCTCGAACACGCGGGCGGTGCCCGTGAAGGTCAGGATGGAGGCGTCGACGCCCGCGGTCTTCACGATGCAGCCCTGCTCGGCGAGATTGCCGTAGAGCACGGCGAGGCCGCCATCCTGCGAGTAGGCGTGCGCCGCGTCGCGGATGACGCCGCCCTCCCGGTCGAGGTCGAGCGCGTCGAAGCGCGATTCCTGGCTGAACGCCACCTGGGTCGGCACGCCGCCCGGGGCCGCGCGATAGAAGGTCTGGACCGAAGCGGCCGGTTCGCCGCGCACGTCCCAGCGGGCGAGCGCCCCGCCGAGCGTTCCGGCCGAGACGTTGCCGACGCCGGTGTCGATCAGGCCGGCCCGGTCGAGCTCGCCCAGGATCCCCATGATGCCGCCCGCCCGGTGGACGTCCTCCATGTGGACGTTGGCTACCGCCGGGGCGACCTTGCACAGCACCGGCACCCGCCGGGACAGCCGGTCGATATCGGCCATGGTGAAGGGCACCTCGCCCTCGTGGGCGGCGGCCAGCAGGTGCAGCACCGTGTTGGTCGAGCCGCCCATGGCGATGTCGAGGGTCATGGCGTTCTCGAACGCCTGGAAGCTCGCGACCGCGCGCGGCAGCACGCTGGCGTCGTCCTGCTCGTAGTGGCGGCGGGCCAGATCGACGATCAGGTGGCCGGCCTCGACGAAGAGGCGCCTGCGGTCGGCGTGGGTGGCGAGCACCGAGCCGTTGCCCGGCAGCGCCAGACCCAGCGCCTCGGTGAGGCAGTTCATCGAGTTCGCCGTGAACATGCCCGAGCAGGAGCCGCAGGTCGGGCAGGCGGAGCGCTCGATGACGGCGACGTCCTCGTCGGAGATCCGGTCGTCGGCCGCCGCGATCATCGCGTCGACGAGGTCGACCTTCCTGGCGATGCCCGGCAGCTGCACCTTGCCGGCCTCCATCGGGCCGCCCGAGACGAAGACGGTCGGGATGTTGAGGCGCAGCGTCGCCATCAGCATGCCGGGGGTGATCTTGTCGCAGTTCGAGATGCACACCATCGCGTCGGCGCAGTGTGCGTTGACCATGTACTCGACGGAATCGGCGATCAGCTCGCGGGACGGCAGCGAGTACAGCATCCCATCGTGGCCCATCGCGATCCCGTCATCGACCGCGATGGTGTTGAACTCCTTGGCGACGCCGCCGGCCGCCTCGATCTCCCGGGCGACGAGCTGGCCGAGGTCCTTGAGGTGAACGTGGCCCGGCACGAACTGCGTGAAGGAGTTCACCACCGCGATGATCGGCTTGCCGAAATCCGAATCCTTCATGCCGGTGGCGCGCCAGAGGCCGCGGGCACCGGCCATGTTGCGGCCGTGGGTGGTGGTGCGTGAGCGATAGGCAGGCATCGAGAGCTTCGACTGGTTCAAAGGTGAAGGGCTTCTGCGCCCGCGCCCGCGCATCCGCAAGCGTCGCCGGGAGACCGGCACCCGTGGCATGCTTCTGGCGGATGGCGGGCGGGAGGGGCGGATCGCGATGACACAGGTGGATTTCCTCCGGCGCGCGATCGCGCAGGGTCAGGGCCGGGCCGAGGCCGATCTGGTCCTGAAGGGCGGCCGCTTCCTCGACCTCGTCACCGGCGATCTGGTGGCCTCCGACATCGCGATCTGCGGCGACCGGATCGTCGGGACCTTCGGAGCGTATAGCGGCACCCGGGAGATCGACGTGTCCGGCAAGGTCGTGGTGCCGGGTTTCATCGACACGCATTTCCACGTCGAGTCGTCGCTGATGCCGCCGCAGGAATACGAGCGGTGCGTCCTGCCGCACGGCGTCACCACCGGGATCTGCGACCCGCACGAGATGGCCAACGTGCTCGGCACCGACGCCTTCACGTGGTTCCTCAGATCCTCCGAGACGCTGGCGATGGATCTGCGGGTGCAGCTCTCGTCCTGCGTGCCAGCCACTGACCACCTGGAGACCTCGGGCGCCCGGATCGAGGCGCAGGATCTCCTGCCCTTCGCGACGCACCCCAAGGTGATCGGCCTCGCCGAGTTCATGAACTTTCCGGGCGTGCTGGCGGGCGACCCGGGCGTGCTGGACAAGCTCGCGGCCTTCCAGGGGCGGCACATCGACGGGCACGCGCCGCTCCTGCGCGGCCTCGCGCTCAATGGCTACATCGCGGCGGGCATCCGCACCGAGCACGAGGCGACATCGCCCGAGGAGGCCCGCGAGAAGCTGTCCAAGGGCATGACCGTGCTGATCCGCGAGGGCTCGGTGTGCAAGGACCTGCACGCCCTCGCGCCGATCCTGACCGAGCGGACGGCGCCGTTCCTGGCCTTCTGCACCGACGATCGGAATCCCCTCGACATCGCCGAGGAGGGGCACCTCGACTTCGTCATCCGCACGGCCATCGCCCTCGGCGTGCCGCCGCTGGCCGCCTACCGGGCGGCCTCCTGGTCGGCGGCCCGCGCCTTCGGGCTGCACGACCGGGGCCTCGTCGCGCCCGGCCAGCGCGCCGACCTCGTGGTGCTCGACGATCTCCCCGCCTGTGCCGTGTCGCAAGTCCTCAGCGCGGGCCGGCCGGTGGACGCCGCGCTCTTCGACGCGCGCGCGTCGATCGAGCCGATCGGCCGCCGGAGCGTGCGGGCGCGGCACGTGACGGCCGCCGACTTCGCCGCTCCGGGCTCCGGGCCGTCGACGCCGGTGATCGGCGTCGTGCCCGGCAAGATCATCACCCTGCGGCACGACCTGACCCTGCCCTATTCCGGCGGCGAGCGCCGGATCGACCTCGACCAGGACGTCATCAAGGTCGCGGTGGTCGAGCGCCACGGCCGGACACAGCCGGGCGCGCGCGGCGTCGGCGTCGCGTTCGTGAAGGGCTTCGGCCTCAAGCGCGGCGCCATCGCCTCGTCGGTCGGGCACGACAGCCACAACATCACGGTGGTCGGGGCGGACGACGCCGACATGGCCGTAGCGGTGAACCGGCTCGGCGCGATCGAGGGCGGCTTCGTGGTGGTCGAGGGCGGCCGGGTGCTGGCCGAGATCGCGCTGCCGGTCGCCGGGCTTATGAGTCTCATGCCGTTCGACGCCATCCGCCGGTCGCTCGTAACCTTGCGCGACGCGGCGCGAAGCCTGGAGGTCGTCCTTCCCGAACCCTTCCTGCAGGTGGCCTTCCTGCCCCTGCCGGTGATCCCCCACCTGAAGATCACCGATCGTGGGCTCGTCGATGTCGACCGCTTCGCGCTGATCGATCCTTGAAATTAGATTGCGCGCAATCTAAATGGGCTGTGCGGAGGCGAGTCGGCGCCTACATGCCGGCGGCATCCCCAAACCGGAGAGTCCCATGCCCGTAGACGTGAAGTACCGTACCACCGCCACGGCCACCGGCGGCCGCGACGGCGCCGCCCGGACTGCCGACGGCAGCTTCGAGGTCAAGCTCTCGACCCCGAAGGAGCTCGGCGGCGCGGGCGGTCCGGGCGCGAACCCGGAGCAGCTCTTCGCGTCCGGCTACTCGGCCTGCTTCCTCGGCGCCATGAAGGCCGTCGCGCCGTCGCTGCAGCTGAAGGTCCCGGCCGAGACCACCGTCACCGCCGATGTCGGCATCGGCCCGCGCTCCGAGGGCGGCTTCGGCATCACCGCCGACCTGACCATCAGCCTCCCGGGCCTGGACCGCGCCGACGCGCAGAAGCTCGTCGACGCCGCCCACCAGGTCTGTCCGTACTCCAACGCGACCCGCGGCAACGTCAACGTCGGCCTGAAGCTGGCCTGATCCCGCCCGGGGCCGGCCCGCGGACGCGTCCGCGGGCCGCTGCGCCGCTTTTGCCCGCGCGCGGCGCGACGGCGGTGCCGATTCCGGCCTAGTCTCGGATGCGGACCGAGCGTCCGCGGCCGCTCACCCGTCGGCCCGGGCCCGCATGCAGACCTGGCCCCCCGCGTCGAGGGTCACACCCTCGAACGCCGTCCCGGCGACCCGCCCGCAGACCCGAAACACCTGGTTCGCCGTCATCGGCGCGATCCCGCGATACGTGAACGTCCGCGGCACGCGTCCGAGAAGCGTCGCGGCGAGGTTCATCAGTAGCGTCGCCTGCATCGGGCCGTGCACGACGAGGTCGGCGTAGCCTTCCACCCGCGTCGCGTAGGGCTGGTCGTAGTGGAAGCGGTGGCCGTTGAAGGTCATCGCCGAGTAGCGGAACAGCAGCGTCGGGGTCGCCGGCACCTCCCAGATCACCGCGTAGGATTCGGAACCGTCGCGCTCGGGCGCGGCGCCGGTTCCCGTCTGCGCGCCCGCCGCCTCGCGGTAGACGATATCCTGCCGCTCGCGGATCGCGACGCCCCGTTCTGTCGAGACCGTGTGGTCGACGGTGACGAAGCACAGGCTCCCGCTCCGCCCGCTCTTGAAGGCGACGTCCCGCACGGTCTCGGTGCGCGTGACCGTGTCCCCCGCGCGCAGGTCCGAGAGCGTCTCGATCTCGCCCCCCGCCCACATCCGCCGGGGCAGCGGCACCGGGGGCAGGAAGCCGCCCTTGGCGGCGTGGCCGTCGGGCCCGAGGGAGTCGGCCGTCGGCGTCTCGGGCGCGAGGCACCAGTGCAGGGCCGGCTCCGCGATTCCGTCGGCGACCGGCGCCAGATGCGGCGCGAAGGTCGCGCGGAACTCGGCGAGGAGGCGCGGGGTGACGAGGTCGGACGCCGCCCGCGTCCGGCCGATCCAGGCGCTGAGATCGGTCATGTCAGTACGAGCGCGGCAGGCCGAGCACGTGCTCGGACAGGTAGGCGAGGATCAGGTTCGTGGAGATCGGCGCGACCTGATAGAGGCGCGTCTCGCGGAACTTGCGCTCCACGTCGTACTCTTCGGCGAATCCGAAGCCGCCATGGGTTTGGATGCAGGCGTTGCCGGCCTCGAAGGAGGCGTCGGCGGCGAGCATCTTGGCCATGTTGGCCTCGGCCCCGGGATTGGCGCCGCCCTCGTAGAGGGTCAGCGCCTCGCGGACCATCAGCTCGGCCGCGCGCATGTTCGCGTAGGCTTTGGCGATGGGGAACTGCACGCCCTGGTTGGCACCGATCGGCCGCCCGAAGACGGACCGCTCGCCGGCATAGGTCCGGGCCCTGTCGATGAACCACTTGGCGTCGCCGACGCACTCGGCGGCGATCAGGATCCGCTCGGCGTTCATGCCGGACAGGATGTAGCGGAAGCCCCTGCCCTCCTCGCCGATGAGGTTCTGCGCCGGAACGCGAAGATTGTCGAAGAACACCTCCGTGGTGGCGTGGTTCATCATCGTGCGGATCGGCCGGATCGTCAGGCCGTTGCCCTTGGCCGCGCGCATGTCGACGAGGAGCACCGACAGCCCGTCCGTGCGCTTCATGCCCTCGGCCCGCGGCGTGGTGCGGGCGAGGAGCAGCATCAGGTCCGAGTGCTCGGCGCGACTGGTCCAGATCTTCTGGCCGTTGACGACGTAGTGGTCGCCCTCCAGGCGCGCCGTCGTCTTCAGGCTGCCCGTGTCGGTGCCGGAGGTGGGCTCGGTCACGCCGAAGGCCTGGAGCCGCAGGCGCCCTTCCGCGATGCCCGGCAGGTACTCGGCCTTCTGCGCCTCCGAGCCGTGCCGCAGCAGCGTGCCCATCGTGTACATCTGCGCGTGGCAGGCGCCGCCGTTGCAGCCCGCCCGCTGCACCTCCTCGAGGATCGCGGCGGCCGCCGAGAGCGGCAGGCCGGAGCCGCCGTACGCCTCGGGGATCAGCACCGAAAGGTAGCCGCTCTCGGTCAGCGCGTTCACGAAGTCGGTCGGGTAGGCCATCTCCCGGTCGAGGGCCCGCCAGTACGGTCCCGGGAAGCCGGCGCAGAGCTTGGCGACCGCCTCGCGGATCTCGGTATAGGCTTCCATCGGGGGCTCCTCAGGCCGTGCGGCCGCCGTCGACGGGGAGATCGACGCCGGTGATGAACGCCGCCTCGTCGGAGGCGAGGAACAGGGCGGCGGCGGCGATGTCGCTCGCCTCCGACAGGCGCCCGAGCGGGATCGTGGCGATGAAGCGGTCGCGGTTCTCGGGCGTGTCGAGGACGCCCATGAAGTGCTCGAGGAGCCCCGTGGCGCCCATGACCGGGCAGAGGGCGTTCACCCGGATCTTCCAGGGCGCCAGCTCCAGGGCCAGCGACTTCGAGGCGAGGCTCGCCGCACCCTTGGAGGCGTTGTACCACGTCAGACCCGGGCGCGGCCGCAGCGCCGCCGTCGAGCTGACGTTGAGGATCGCGCCGCCGCCCGCGTCGCGCATCAGCGGGGCGACTTCCCGGACGTAGTGGAAGATCGACTTCACGTTGACCCGGAAGACCCGGTCGAAATCCTCCTCCGTGACCTCCATCAGCGGCTTGTTGCGGTGAGTGGTGCCGGCGTTGTTGACGAGAATGCTCGGCACGCCGAAGCGCTGCCGCGTCTCGGCGACGCTGGCGGCGACGTCGGCGGCCAGACCGACATCGGCGGCGATCGCGATGGCGTTCTCGCCGAGCGCCGCCGCCACGCGCCCGGCCGCCGCGCCGTCGATGTCGACGCAGGCCACCCTGGCGCCCTCCGCGGCGAAGCGCTGGGCGATCCCGGCCCCGAAGCCGCTGCCGGCCCCTGTCACGAGCGCGATCTTGCCGTTCAGTCTCATCGTCTCCTCCCGCTCATTCCGATGTGCCGTCAGATCACCGTCCTCGAGCCCGGGGCGCGAACTCCTCGCGGATCCGCGCCCCGTGCTCGTCGATCGCGGGGACCGGCCCGAGGGCGCGGACCGCGCCGTCGATAAGCACCGGCGGCGCCACGATCCGGGCCGGGCCCGAAGGCGTCCGGACCTCCGCGCGGATCAGCGCCGGGTGCGTGGCGAGGTCCGCCAGCGTGTTGACGAAACCGTAGGCGGTGCCCGCCGCCTTCAGCCGGGCGGCGGCCGCGTCGCGGCCCAGCCGCACCAGCGCGGCGCCGATGCGCAGGTCGACCGCGGCGCGGTTGGCCACACGGGCGTTGTTGGACGCGAAGCCCTCGGCCCGGGCGAGCTCCGGCTCCCCGAGCACGCCGGCGCAGAAATTCGCCCACTCGCGCTCGTTCTGGATCGAGATCAGCACGAGGCTGCCGTCGGCCGTGGGGAAGGCGCCGTAGGGACAGATCGACGGGTGCGCGAGGCCGACCCGCTGGGGCGCCTTGCCGGTCCCCTCGAAGTAGAGCAGCGGCACGTTCATCCAGTCGGCGGCGCCGCTGAACAGGCTGACCTCCAGGGCGCAGCCCTGCCCGGTGATCCCGCGCGCGATCAGCGCCTCGAGGACCGCGGCGTGGGCGTCCATCCCGCAGGCGACGTCGCAGACGGAGACGCCGACGCGGCCGGGCCCCGCCGGGTGGCCGGTGATCCCGGCGAGCCCGCTCTCGGCCTGGACCAGCAGGTCGTAGGCCTTCATGTCGCTGTAGGCGTTGCCGGCGCCGTAGCCGGAGATGTCGACGGTGATCAGCCGGGGGTAGCGCGCGCGCAGCTCCGCCGAGCCGAAGCCCGCCCGGGCCGCCGCGCCGGGGGCGAGGTTCTGCACGAACACGTCGGCCTGGGCGAGGATCGCGTGCAGCAGGCGGCCGTCGGCCGGATCCTTGATGTCGGCGACGAGGCTCTCCTTGCCGCGGTTGAGCCAGACGAAGTAGCTCGCCAGCCCGTTGACCGCCGCGTCGTAGCCGCGGGCGAAATCCCCCTCCGGCCGCTCGATCTTGATGACCCGGGCCCCGGCATCGGCGAGCCGCGAGGTGCAGTAGGGCGCGGCGACGGCCTGCTCCAGGGCGAGCACGGTCAGCCCTCGCAGCGGCAGGTTCTGGCTCATCCGCATCCTTCGGCTTCCCGCGGTCTCAGAGGGCCGGTGCCGCATGAACTGGAACGGCGAGAAGCCCCGCCAAGCGGGCCGCGGTGACAGGGCTGCCCGGCCATTGGCTTCGGGACGTCGCTTTCGCCGCGCTCAGCGTCTTTGCGAGCGGAGCGAAGCAATCCAGGGAAGCGCGACGTCGGCGAGCGCGGCGTATCTGGATCGCTTCGCTCCGCTCGCGAAGACGGCGGTCGGCCTCACTCCGCCGCGCGCAGCGTTGGCGGGCCGCGGACCTCCTCCACCGGCTCGGGGTCATCGAGCGCCCCGTCCACCGCCCGCGGCTTGTCGCGGAACGAGAAGTGGTGCGCCAGCCGGTCGAGGTAGATGTAGATCACCGGCGTGGTGAACAGCGTCAGCACCTGGCTGACCGCGAGGCCGCCCACCATGGCGTAGCCCAAGGGCTGCCGGATTTCCGAGCCGGTCCCGGTGGCGACCATCAGCGGGATGCCGCCGAGCAGGGCCGCCATCGTGGTCATGAGGATCGGCCGGAAGCGCAGCAGAGCGGCTTTCCGGATCGCGACCTCGGGCGAGAGGCCCTCCTCCCGCTCGGCGACGATGGCGAAGTCGACCAGCATGATGCCGTTCTTCTTCACGATGCCGATGAGGAGGATGATGCCGATCAGCGCGATCAGGCTGAAGTCGAACCCCGCCCACATCAGCACCGCCAGGGCGCCGACGCCGGCCGAGGGCAGCGTCGACAGGATGGTGATCGGGTGGATGAAGCTCTCGTAGAGGATGCCGAGGATCAGGTAGACCACGAACAGGGCCGCCAGGATCAGCAGCGGCACCGTCGAGAGCGATTGCTGGAAGGCCTGGGCGGTGCCCTGGAAGCCGCTCACCACGGTCGGCGGGACCTGCAGCTCCCGCATCGCCCGGCCGATCGCCTCCGTGGCCTGCCCGAGGGCGACGTCGGGGGCGAGGTTGAAGCTGATCGTCACCGCCGGGAACTGCCCCTGGTGGTTCACGGCCAGCGGCGCCACCGGAACCGTCGTCCAGCGGGCGAAGGCCGCGAGCGGCACCTGCCCGCCGCCGATCGGCGCCTTGATGTAGATCTTGTCGAGGCTCTCGACGCTGCCCTGCAGCGCCGGCAGCACCTCCAGGACGACGTGGTAGCTGTTGAGCTGCGTGAAGTACTGCGCGATCTGGCGCTGGCCGAACGCGTCGTAGAGCGTGTCGTCGATGAGCTGGGGCGTGATGCCGTAGCGCGAGGCGGCGTCGCGGTCGATCGACAGCGTCAGCGTCGTGCCGCGGGTCTGCTGGTCGGTGGCGACGTCGCGCAGCTCCGGCAGCGTCTTCATCTTGTCGAGGATGCGCGGCGCCCAGGTGTTCAGCTCGGCGAGGTCCGGGTCCTGGAGGGTGTACTCGAACTGCGTCCGCGAGGTGCGGCCGCCGGTGCGCACGTCCTGGGTCGCCTGGATGAAGGTCCGGATGCCCTCGACGCGTTCCAGTTTGGGGCGCAGCCGGCCGATCACCTGGAAGGCGTTGACGTCGCGCTCGTCGCGGGGCTTCAGCGTGATGTACATGCGCCCGGAATTGAGCGCCTGGCCGTTGCCGCCGAGCGACATGCCGACGGTGGCGACCGCGGGATCGGCCTGGACGATCGCGCCGACCTTCTCCTGCAGCGCCTTCATCGCCGAGAAGGAGATGTCCTGCGACGCCTCGGTGACGCCGATCATGAAACCGGTGTCCTGCTGCGGGAAGAAGCCCTTCGGGATGGCGACGAACAGGTAGCCGGTCAGCGCCAGCGTGGCGAAGAAGACCAGCAGCGTGACGCGGCGGAAGCGCAGCGCGACGTCGAGGGCGTCGGCGTAGACCGCCAGCAGCCAGTCGAAGGCGGCCTCGCTCATGCGGTAGAGGCGGCCGTGGCGCTCGGCGTCGTGGGCCTTCAGCAGCCGCGAGGCCATCATCGGGGTCAGCGTCAGAGACACGAAGGCCGAGACCGCGATGGTCATCGACAGCACCACGGCGAACTCGCGGAACAGCCTTCCGATGATGCCGCCCATCAGCAGGAGCGGGATCAGCACGGCGATCAGCGACACCGAGATCGACACGATGGTGAAGCCGATCTCGCCCGCGCCCTTGAAAGCGGCCTCCATGGGCCGCATCCCCTCCTCGACGTAGCGGCTGATGTTCTCCAGCACGACGATGGCGTCGTCGACCACGAAGCCGACCGAAATCGTCAGGGCCATCAGCGAGAGGTTGTCGAGGGTGTAGCCCGCCATCCACATCAGCGCGCAGGCGCCGAGCAGCGCGAGCGGCACGGTCACGCTCGGGATCACGGTCGCCCAGAAGCTGCGCAGGAAGACGAAGATCACCCCGACGACCAGCACGATCGTCAGCAGCAGGGTGAACTGCACGTCCTCGACCGAGGCGCGGATGGTCTGCGTGCGGTCGCTCAGGATGCCGACCTTGATGGCGGCCGGCAGTGTGGCGGTCAGGCGGGGCAGCTGGGCCTTGATGCTGTCGACCGTGTCGATGACGTTGGCGCCGGGCTGCTTGAACACGACCAGGAAGATGCCGCGCTTGCCGTTGGTCCAGCCGGCCTGCTTGGTGTCCTCGGGGCCGGCGACCGCCTGTCCGATGTCGCGGACGCGCAGCGGCGCGCCGTCGCGATAGGCGACGATGACGTCGTTCCAGTTGTGGGCTGCGGTGAGCTGGTCGTTGGCGTAGATGGTGTAGCTGTGGCTGCCGCCGTCGATGCTGCCCTTCGGGTTGTTGACCGTGGTGAGGGTGAGCTGCGCGCGCACGTCCTCCAGCGACAGGCCCTTGGCCACGAGCTTGGCCGGGTCGATCTGGATCCGCACGGCGGGCTTCTGCTGGCCGCCGATGAAGACCTGCGCGACGCCCGAGATCTGGCTGATCCGCTGGGCGAGCTGGACGTCGACCGCGTCGTCGACGTCGATCAGCGGCATGCTGTCGGAGGTGGCCGAGAGCAGCAGGATCGGCGAATCGGCCGGATTGACCTTGCGGTAGGTCGGCGGGGTCGGGAGGTTCTTCGGGAGCTGGCCGCTGGCGGCATTGATCGCCGCCTGGATGTCGCTCGCGGCGCCGTCGATGTTGCGGTTGAGGTCGAACTGGACCGTGACCGTCGAGATCCCGAGGGAGCTCGTCGAGGTCATCTGCGACACGCCGGGAATCTGCGAGAACTGCCGCTCGAGGGGCTGCGCCACCGACGAGGCCATCGTCTCCGGGCTGGCCCCGGGGAGCTGCGCGGTCACCTGGATGGTCGGGAAATCCACCTGCGGCAGCGGCGCGACGCCGAGCAGCGGGTAGGCCACGATCCCGAGGAACAGGATGCCGACCATGATCAGCGTGGTCGCCACCGGGAACCGGATGAACGGCGCCGAGATGCCGCCCTTCATGGCCGGGCCCCGCGCGGGGACGCGCCCGCCGTGAGGCGTGTCGCGCGCGTCACTGGACCGCCTCCGCCTGCGCGGTGTGGGCCGCGTGCGGATCGGCCACGAGGCTGCCGTCCTGCACCTTGTACTGGCCGGCGACGATCACCCGCTCGCCGGGCCGGAGGTCGCCGCTGAGAACGCGCGTCCGCCCCGAATCCGAGCGGCCCGCCTTCAGTGCGCGCTGATGCGCCCGGCTGGCATCGTCCACCACGAAGGCGAACAGCCCGTCGGGCCCGTGCTGGATCGCGTCGTCCGGCACCGTCGTGGCGACCGCGACCGTGCCGACCCGCATCTTGGTGGAGACCGACAGGCCCGGCCACAGCGCGTGGTTCCTGTTCTCGTAGACGGCCTTGAGGCGGATCGTGCCCGTCGCGGTGTCGACCTGGTTGTTGAACAGGGCCAGCTTGCCGTCGGCGAGCTTGGTCAGCCCGTCCGACGTCCAGGCCTCCACCGGCACGTCACCGGCCTTGAGGGCCGCGGTGATGGCGGGCAGCTGATCCTCCGGGGCCGTGAACACCACGAAGATCGGCTCGACCTGGGTGATCGTCACGATCGGGGTCTGGCCGGCCGCGTTGACGATGTTGCCGATATCGACTTGCCGGAAGCCCGTGACGCCGTCGATGGGCGCGCGGATCGTGGCGTAGCCGAGCTGCGTCGTGGCGTTGTCGATGGCCGCCTGGTCGGACGCCACCTGCGCGGTGAGCTGGGCGACCAGGGCCGTCTGCGTCTCGGTCTGCTGCCGGGAGGCGAAGGCGCCCAGCCCGGTGTAGCGGACGAGGTCCGCCTTCGCGTTGCCGAGGTTGGCCGTGTCCTGCTCCTTCTTGGCCTTCGCCTGATCCAGCGCCGCCTGGTAGGGCCGCGGGTCGATCTGCACGAGCACGTCGCCCTTGCGGACGGTCTGACCCTCGCGGAACGCGACCTGCTGGATCTCGCCGTCGACGCGCGTGCGCACCTGAACGGTGTTGTACGCCTGGACGGTGCCGAGACCGTTCGACACGAGGGCGAACGGCCCCTGCTCGACCGTGCCGAGGGTGACGGGCACCGGCAGCGGGGCCGCCGCCCGGGACTTCACCGCGGGCTGATTCAGGCGCGTGTAGCCGTAGGCGCCGCCGCCCGCGACGGCGAGCAGCAGGAGGATCAGGCCGGCCGCGCCCGAGCGCTTCTTCGCCGGTTTCGTCGCGGCGCGGCGCGCGTCGCCGTGGCGCCGGTCCGTGACCGTCTCGTCCGCGCGAGACCCGTCGCGGTCGTGCACGTCCTCACTCAGCATGCGCCGCTATCCGCCCGTTGATCCGACCGCTTCGCGGACCGGGATAATTTTGCATTCAATAGCATACAATGGCCGCGCCGGACATCGCGGCGCTCCCCGGATCGCGGCAATGTTCCGTGAGCGGAAAGCGTGCTACCGCCGCCGAGAGTGGGCCGCGCCGCGGGGCCGGACGCCCCGCGCGGACGACAGGCGCCCGGCGTGCCCGCGCGGGATGGCCGCCGACGCCGCGCCGAGGATGTGAGACCGGGACGCCGCATGGCCTCGACCCTGGAACTGGACGGCCTGAACGAACTGCGCGACGCGCTGATCGAGGAGCGGCAGGTCATCGTCGCGTCGGTGCGCAAGCTGCGCGACGCGCGGCGGCAGAAGGGCACCTTCGTGCTGGGCGACGGCGCGGATGCCGGGCCGCGGCTGGTCGCCGTGCAGGAGCAGATCGTGGTGGTCGAATCCATCATCGCCGCGCTGACGCGATCCCGGGCCTGAGGTGCTCGCGGTCCGATCGGACGCACCCGTGCGGCGCCCGGGCCCTGGCCGATACCGGTCGGGATTGTCACAGTTCGGTGTCCGAGATGTTTCTGAGCGCTCGCGGCGTGCGCGGCCCCGTGCGGACACTGTTCGAGGCGGCGGGCGGCGTGGCCGGTCGCGTATTCATCGATGATCGTCAATAGATTATTGAATTCATGTCCGGGCAGGCGCCGAAACAGCGGCTCCGGATGCAATTCGGTCCAGCCGGATCATCGCCCCGGTCGATCGACCGCCGTCAGCCTCCCCATCCTCGCCGATCTACGATCCGGTGTTCGGTTTGCCGGCGATGGATTGCGCCGCGCGTGACGATCCCGTCGGCTTGTACAGGATCTGCTCAACTTTCGGGCTGGACGATCGCGATCCTGTCCTGTTAGCGGACCGCACCTCAAGGCGCGGAACCTCGAACATGGACGCCTTCGATCACGCCAATATCGCGCGCGATGCCGACGAAACCGTCGATTCGCCTGTCGCGGATGAGCTCGTCGTGCTCTGGCGGGCGCTCGACGCGGACCGGCGCGCCCAGGACGAGCGGACCGCGCGCCTGCGCGCGATGCGCCTCATCGGCGGCGAGGACGGCGCCGACTGATCACGCGGTCTCCGGCGCGCCGCCCGGCAGCCGGCTCGCCAGCACGAAGCCGACCGCCATCGCCATGGCCTCGGCCTGCGCGATCAGCGTCGGCTCGCCGGCCTCGCGCGCCGCCTGCAGCAGCTCGATCGCGTGCCGGCCAAGGCGCAGGTCCACATCGTCGCCGGCCGGGACCCCCTCCGGAATCCCGTGATTCTGGCTTCGGTCAGTCATTGGCGTGCGTGGGTCTCGAAGCTGTGGGCAGGGGCCTGAAAGGCGCCGAGGCCGCGATCCAGGATTGCGTGTCGGTGACGTCGCCGAACACCCGCATCACCGCGCTCACCGACCGGTGGATCTCGTCGGCGGAGATGCCGTCGAGGTCGTGGCTCGCGGAGGCGTCGGACAGGAAGGTCACGTCCTGGCCGCGGTGGAAGCCGTCGACCGCCGTCGCGAGGCAGGACGACTCGCCGGCGAAGCCCGCGATGACGAGCGGCGGCGATCCCCGCTCCATCGCGTCCGCGAAGGCGGGGCTGGCGTAGCAGGACGGGCGGTCCCGGTCGAAGATCATGTCGCAGCCGTGCGGCTCGAACCCCTCGATCCAGCGGACGAAGCGGCTGCCCGCCTGGAACAGCGGCGCGCCGATCCAGCGGACGTAGACGACCTGCATGCCGCTCGCGCGGGCATGCGCGAGGGCGCGCCGGCAGTTGGAGAGCGCGGGCTCGATCCCCGCCAGGGCGAGCGGGCGGCCCGCGATCTCGTATTCCTGCTGCATGTCCACCAGCACCAGGGCCGGGACGCTGCGCGGCCGGCGATACAGCGCCGGGTTGATCGGCCGGTTCATCGCGCGGCCACCGCCCGGTCGACGGACGGGCGGGTCACGGCGCGGCTCCGCGAGCGGTCGAGGGCGCCCGCCCGGTGCCAGCGCCCCTCCGGCCGGATGATGACGTAGGGGTCGGCGCCGAGGCCGATCGCCTGCGGGTGCGGCTCCGCCTCCATCAGCATCTCGACGTAGTCGAAATCCGAGAAGACCAGCTCCTGCGCGCCCTCGAAGACCCGGAAGCCGAAGCGGCTCCAGAAGCCGACGAGGCGCTTCTGAGCGTGGCCGTAGAGCCGCCGGTAGCCCTTGACCCGGGCCAGCTCGATCCCGGCGCGGACCAGCGCGAAGGACAGGCGCGTGTTGCGGAACTCGGCCCGGACCGCGAGGCGCTCGATCTTGGCGAAATCCGCGAAGAACCGGATTCGCAGGCAGCCCGCCGGCTCGTCGCCGACGTAGCCGATCAGGTGCGTCGCCGAGAGGTCGTTGCCGTCGAACTCTTCCTCGTACGGGCAGGCCTGCTCCGCCATGTAGACGGCGGCGCGCAGGGCGATCACGCGGGACAGGTCCTCCATGTTCCGCGCGACCGCGACGCTGATGCCGGTCCCGCCGGACCGGTGGGTGTCGTACGGGGGCGCCGGCTCCGCCTTCGACGCGCGGGCGAAATGGTACAGGGCACCGCGGGCGGAGGTCTGCGCGGTGAAGCCGAGGGTGGTCAGCAGGTCGGCCCCCTCGGGGGTGGCCGCGCGGGCGTAGAAGTCGACGCCCCGGTAGGTCGGGCTCGACAGACGGTCGAAGACGAGGCCGACGCCGCCGGAGAGGCGCCGCCGCGCGTAGACGGCCCAGACGTAGATCCCGGCCGGACGTTCGTGCTGGCCGGTCAGCAGCGCGGCGGGCGGGTCGGACGCGTCGAGCGTCCCGCCCTTGAGCGCCGCCAGGCCGTCGGCGTTCAGCATCAGGCAGGCCACGAACCCCTCGCCCCGCGGATCCGCGGCGTCGAACCGGTGGCGCTGGGCGATCGCCAGGACGCTGTCGGGATTGATCGACATCACCCGCTGGACGGTGCGCAGGGGCGCGAGATCGGGCAGATCCGCGCGCGCCGCCGCGATCAGCCGCGCCAGATCGTCCGGGGTCGGCGTGAAGATGACGAGGTGCCTGGCAATTCGGCCGACCTCGAGCGCATTCAGCGCGTGCCGCGGCTCGGGAGAGACTGGCGCTGTACCGAGTTGATCGGCGTCCTTGGCCACGAACTGCGCGCGAGCAATGTGCACCGTCATCGGATGACCTGTCATTCGGGTACGGATTGACGGTTAAGCACTTCGCATCTAGCGCTCTGTCTGTATGTGCAAAATTTGAAACAGGGGTGTTCCGTCGATGGAACAGGCGGAGGCGATCCGGGACCCGATGCCCGACTGGCAGAGCATCCGGGTCTTCCTGGCGCTCCAGCGGTCCGGTAGCTTCCGCTCGGCGGCCACGAAGCTCGGCCTGTCGGTGAACTCGGTGCGGCGCCGGATCGACGATCTCGAGGCGCTGATCGGCGCGCCGCTGCTGACCCGCCACGTCGACGGCATCCGCCTCACCGCCGAGGGCCACGCGATCCTCGAGGCCGCCGGCCGTATGGAGGTGGCGGCGTTCAGCCTGGTGCGCACCGGCGAGGGCGCGCCCTTCGCCGAGACCGGCGAGGTGCGGATCGCCGTGACGGAGGGGCTGGGCGCCTTCTGGCTCGCGCCGCGGCTCGTCGAGTTCCAGCGCGCCAACCCGCGCCTGACCGTCGACCTGCGCTGCGCGATGGAATCCGCCGACGTCCTGCGGCTGGAGGCCGACGTCGCGATCCAGCTGACGCGGCCGACCAGCCCGGACCTGCGCATCGTCAAGCTCGGCCGGATCCACATGGTGCCCTACGCCGCGCGGAGCTACGAGGAGACCTACGGGCTCCCGGCTCGCCCCGAGGACCTGGAGCGCCACCGGATCGTGGTGCAGGACGGCGGCCAGACCGTCGCCCTCGAGGATTACGTGAGCACGGTGCCGGGCTTCCCCGCGAAGGTCCCGATCACCCTGAAGATCAACGTCAGCAGCGCGTATTACTGGGCTATCGCCAAGGGGGCCGGGATCGGCCTGCTGCCGACCTATGCCAGCGCGATCGGCGCGCAGGTCGTCCCGGTGGACAATCTCGGCCGCTTCAGCGTCGACATCTGGCTGACCTATCACCCGGACGCCGAGCGGATCACCCGCGTGCGGCGGACGATCGACTGGCTGCGGGCCTCCTTCGATCCGAAGCGCTATCCCTGGTTCCGGGACGAGTTCATCCACCCCCGCGACCTGCCGGGTGCCGTGAAGGGCGCGGCCCTCCCCGACCTGTTCGCCGGCTTCATCGCCATGACGCCGTGACGCCTCCGTGATTCCGGCGGGCCGCGACGGCCGCTGGTCCGGGTCCTGCAACGGCCGACGCCCGCCCTTGACCGCGCCGCGCGCATGATCCTTGCTCCGGCCGCCGCGACGACGAGGTTGCCCGTGCTGCTGACGCCCCGTGAGAAGGACAAGTTGCTCATCGCCATGGCGGCGCAGGTGGCGCGCAACCGCCTCGCCCGCGGCGTGAAGCTCAACCATCCGGAATCGGTGGCGTTGATCACCGACTTCGTGGTCGAGGGCGCGCGGGACGGCCGCACCGTGGCCGACCTGATGCAGGCCGGCGCCACCGTGCTGAACGCCGATCAGGTCATGGAGGGCGTGCCCGAGATGATCCACGACATCCAGGTGGAGGCGACCTTCCCGGACGGCACGAAGCTCGTCACCGTGCATCACCCGATCCGCGGTGCGGCCTCGTCCGACATCCCCGGCGCGGTGACGACTCTGCCCGGCGAGATCGTGTTCAACCCCGGCGCCGAGCGGACCGTGATCGAGGTCGCCAATGTCGGCGACCGGCCGATCCAGGTCGGCTCGCACTATCACTTCTTTGAGGTCAATCCGGGCCTCGTGTTCCCGCGGGAGCAGGCCCGCGGCAAGCGCCTCGACATCGCGCCGGGCACCGCCGTGCGGTTCGAGCCGGGATCGACGCGGGAAGTGGCGCTGGTGCCGCTCTCCGGCGGGCGCACCGTCTGCGGGTTCCGCGGCGACGTGATGGGCAAGCTCTGATCATGGCCAACACGCCCAAGCCCGCCAGCCTGCCGCGCTCGGCCTACGCCGACATGTTCGGCCCGACCGTCGGCGACCGCATCAGGCTCGCGGACACGAGCCTGGAGATCACGATCGAGCGCGATTTCACCACCTACGGCGAGGAGGTGAAGTTCGGCGGCGGCAAGGTCATCCGCGACGGCATGGGCCAGAGCCAGGCCACGAACGCCGACGGCGCCGTCGACACGGTGATCACCAACGCGGTGGTCCTCGACCACTGGGGCATCGTGAAGTGCGATGTCGGCATCGTGCGCGGCCGGATTTTCCGGCTCGGCAAGGCCGGCAACCCGGACGTGCAGCCCGGGGTCGACATCGTGGTCGGGCCTGGCACCGAGGTCATCGCCGGCGAGGGCAAAATCCTGACGGCGGGCGGCTTCGACAGCCACATCCACTTCATCTGCCCGCAGCAGATCGAGGAGGCGCTCTGCTCGGGCGTCACCACGATGCTCGGCGGCGGCACCGGCCCGGCGCACGGAACCTTCGCCACCACCTGCACGCCAGGCCCCTGGCACATTGCCCGGATGATCGAGGCGGCGGATTCCTTCCCGATGAACCTCGCCTTCGCCGGGAAGGGCAACGCGTCCCGTCCGGAGAGCCTCGTCGAGATGGTGCGGGCGGGTGCCTGCGCGCTGAAGCTGCACGAGGACTGGGGCACCACGCCCGCGGCGATCGATACCTGCCTGTCGGTGGCGGACGCCCACGACATCCAGGTCATGATCCACACCGACACGCTCAACGAATCGGGCTTCGTCGAGGACACGATCGCGGCCTTCAAGGGCCGGACTATCCACGCCTTCCACACCGAGGGCGCGGGCGGCGGCCACGCGCCGGACATCATCAAGGTGGCCGGGCTGCCGAACGTGCTGCCGTCGTCCACCAACCCGACGCGGCCCTACACGTGGAACACGATCGACGAGCATCTCGACATGCTCATGGTGTGCCACCACCTCGACCCGTCGATCCCCGAGGATCTCGCCTTCGCGGAGAGCCGCATCCGGCGCGAGACCATCGCGGCCGAGGACATCCTGCACGACATCGGCGCGCTCTCGATGATGTCCTCCGACAGCCAGGCGATGGGCCGGGTCGGCGAGGTCATCATCCGCACGTGGCAGACCGCCGACAAGATGAAGCGCCAGCGGGGCGCCCTGCCGGGCGACGCGTCCGGCACCGACAACCTGCGGGCGCGCCGCTACGTCGCCAAGTACACGATCAACCCGGCCATCGCGCACGGCATCTCCCGGCATATCGGCTCGGTGGAGCCCGGCAAGCTCGCCGACCTCGTGCTGTGGACGCCGGCCTTCTTCGGCGTGAAGCCCGACCTCGTGCTGAAGGGCGGCAGCATCGCAACCGCGCCCATGGGCGACCCGAACGCCTCGATCCCGACGCCGCAGCCGGTGCATTACCGGCCGATGTTCGGCGCCTACGGCCGGGCGCCCTTCGCCACCGCCCTTACCTTCGTCTCAAGGGCGGCGGTGGAGGACGGCCTGCGGGAGCGGCTGGGCGTGCAGAAGGAGCTGGTCGCCGTTGAGAACGTCCGCGGCGGCATCTCGAAGAAGAGCATGGTGCTGAACGACGCCACGCCGGTCATCGAGGTCGATCCGGAGACCTACGACGTGCGCGCCGACGGCGAGCTGCTGGTCTGCGAGCCGGCCGAGGTGCTGCCGATGGCGCAGCGCTACTTCCTGTTCTGAGATAGGATGGGCTCGGTGGCAGGAGAGCCGCGATGACGAAGATCGCCCAGCTTCCGGCGAGGGACGACCTCTACACGACCGATCTCTGCCTCTGGACCGAGGAGCAGGCAGCCCTGCTCCGGGCCGGGCGCTGGCCGGATCTGGACCGCGCCAACGTCGCCGAGGAGATCGAGAGCTTGGGCGGATCCCAGAAAGCCGAGATCCGGAGCCGTCTCGCCATCCTGCTGCTGCACCTGCTGAAGTGGGAATTCCAGCCGGAGAAGCGGAAGTACGGCTGGCGCGCGACCATCCTCGACCAGCGCATCCGGATCGATGACCTGATCGACATGAGCCCCAGCCTCCAGTCCTGGCCGGATGCGGTGCTCGCGAAGGCCTATTCCGTCGCTGTTCTCGGGGCCGCGAGCGAGACGGGCTTGCCCGGATCCGTCTTTCCGAAATCCTGTCCCTACGCGATCGAGCAGATCCGTGAGCTCGGCTTCTATCCGGGCACGCCGGAGACGGACGTTGTCTGACCGCGCCCGAGTATCCAGCCCGAACCGTCGACCATGATCCGCGCCACCCGCATCCTCCGCCGCGACGCCCTGTCGGGTGGCGAGATCGTCGACCGCGTCGTCCTCGATCACGGCGACCGCCACCGCCGCCGCGTCGCCATGCGCGGCGCCGGGGGGCTGAGCTTCCTGCTGGACCTTCCGGAGCCGACCGTGCTGGAGGACGGCGACGCTCTGGTCCTGCAGGACGGACGCCTCGTCTGGGTCGAGGCCGCGCCGGAGCGCCTGCTCGAGATCCGGGCCGCCGGCGATCACGCCCTCAAGCGCCTGATCTGGCACATCGGCAACCGGCACATCGCCGCCGAGATCGGCCCGGACGCGGTCTGGATCGTGCACGACCACGTCCTCGCCGAGATGGTCCGGGGCCTCGGCGGCACCGCCGAGCCGGTGGAGCGCCCGTTCCGGCCCGAGGGCGGCGCCTATTCCGGCGGCCACGGGCACGACCACGGGCACGACCACCCGCACGGCGGCCATCAGCACCACCATGCCGCGGGCTGACGCCCTGGAGGCGCTGCGCCTGATGGCGTGGCTGTCGCCCGGCTACCCGGTCGGGGCCTACGCCTACTCGCACGGGCTCGAATGGGCGGTCGAAGCGGGCGACGTCCGCGACGAGGCGAGCCTGACCGCGTGGCTCCGGGACGTCTGCGAGCGCGGCGCCCTGCGCAACGACCTGATCCTGGCCACCCACGCCCACGCGGCGGCGCTGTCCGCGGACGGCGCCGCGCTGGTCGCCGTCAACGACCTCGCCCTGGCCCTGGCGCCGTCGCGGGAGCTGCACCTGGAGACGAGCCAGCAGGGCCGCAGCTTCCTCGACGCGACGCGCGGCGCGTGGCCCTGCGACGCCCTCGACGCCCTGGCCGGCAATCTGCCGGGGCCGGTCGCCTACCCGGTCGCGGTCGGCCTCGCGGCCGGCGCGCACCGCATGGATCCGGGCCCCGTGCTCGCCGCCTACGGCCTCGCCTTCCTGCAGAACCTCGTCTCCGCGGCCCTCCGGGCGGCGCCCGTGGGTCAGGCCGCCGGCACGCGAGTCGTGGCCGCCCTCGCGCCGCGCCTCGCCGGGCTCGCCGAGGCGGCCGCCGCGGCGGATCTCGACGCCCTCGGTGCCGCCACCTTCCGCCTGGATCTCGGCTCCTTCCGCCATGAGACCCAGTATTCCCGCATCTTCCGATCCTGAGCCCGCAGCATGACCTCCACGAACGGCCCCCTCCGCGTCGGCATCGGCGGACCTGTCGGTTCCGGCAAGACCGCCCTGATGGAGCAGCTCTGCAAGCGCTTCCGCGACCGCTACGAGATCTGCGCCATCACCAACGACATCTACACGAAGGAGGACGCGCGGATCCTCACCGTCGCGGGCGCCCTGCCGGAGGAGCGCATCCTCGGCGTCGAGACTGGGGGGTGCCCGCACACGGCGATCCGGGAGGATGCCTCGATCAATCTCGCCGCCGTCGCCGAGATGAGCCGGCGCTTCCCGAAGCTCGACCTCGTGCTGATCGAATCCGGCGGCGACAACCTCGCGGCGACGTTCTCGCCGGAACTCGCCGACATCACGCTCTACGTGATCGACGTCGCCGGCGGCGAGAAGATCCCCCGCAAGGGCGGTCCGGGCATCACCCGGTCCGACCTGCTGATCGTCAACAAGACGGACCTCGCGCCGCTCGTCGGCGCCGACCTGTCGGTGATGGAATCCGACACGCAGCGGATGCGTGGCACCCGGCCGTACGTGTTCGCGTCCCTGCGCAAGGGCGCGGGCGCGGACGCGGTGGCGCGTTTCGTGGAGGAGGCGGGCGGCCTGGGCCGCTGAATCGACGCGGGAGTCCGGGCGACCGGCGCGTCACGTTTCCTAGCGGCCGGCCTCGGCCGAGCGCGCGCGGACCGACGACCTGCTCGGGGTGCCCATGAGCGCGTCCAGGCGGCTCATCCGCGCGTTGAAATCGTTCAGGACGGTCTGGCGCGCCTTGATCGCGGCGCTGGGCTGCGCCTTGGCGGGGGTGTGCCGCGGGCGGGCCTCCGCCTGGACCGCCGGAACGGCGAGGAGCGCGGCCAGCGCCGCGATGGTCAGAGTGCGGGTCATCGTGAAATCCTTCGGCGCCCGCCGTGTCGGACGGCGCGACGCTGCGCTGAGGATATGCGCGACCGGAGCGCGGCCGCGTGCGCGAGCGCACAGCACGCAGACGTGATCGGGATGAGCGCCGTTGGGCCATCGCGGCGTTGACAGCGGTCCGTGACTGATTCAACCCGCGATATCGGGGCCTTCTGAACGGTATCGCGCATGCGAAATCTGCGGTGGCTGGCCGCCCTACCTTTCCTCGGCATCCTGGTCGGCCCGTTCTTCCTGAACCGGGTCGAGCCCTTCGTGTTCGGCTTGCCGCTGCTCCTCGCCTGGCTGGTGTTCTGCGTGATCGGAACCTCGGTCGTGATGGGGGTGATCTACCTGACCGACCCTCAGAACCGCGCGCCGGAGGATCTCCGATGAGCATCGCGCTCGTTATCGTGGCCGCCGGCTTCGCGCTGGCGATCGGCCTCGGACTCTACGCGCGGGTCGGCCGCGAGATGGGGCTGGAGCAGTGGACCGTCGGCGGCCGCGGCTTCGGCACCGCCCTGGTCTTCCTGCTGATGGCCGGGGAGATCTACACGACCTTCACGTTCCTCGGCGGCTCCGGCATCGCCTACGGCAAGGGCGGCCCCGCCTACTACATCCTCTGCTACCTGACGCTCGCCTACGTCACCTCGTACTGGCTGCTGCCCCCGGTCTGGCGCTACGCCAAGCAGCACAACCTCTACACGCAGCCCGACTTCTTCGCGCGCAAGTACGGCAGCCGCGCGCTCGGCATGCTGGTGGCGCTCGTGGGGATCGTCGCCCTCGTCCCCTACCTCGTGCTGCAGTTCAAGGGCCTCGGGATCATCGTCTCGACGGCGTCCTACGGCGCGATCTCGTCGACGACCGCGGTCTGGATCGGCGCGGCCGCGCTCACCGCCTACGTCGTGGTGTCGGGCGTGCACGGCTCCGCCTGGACGGCGGTGATCAAGGACACCAGCATCCTGTTCGTGGTGGTCTTCCTCGGGATCTACCTGCCGGTCCACTATTACGGCGGCTACGAGGGCCTGTTCACGGCGATCGAGGCCGCGAAGCCCGGCTTCCTGGCCCTGCCCGACCGCGGCCAGAGCCCGACCTGGTTCACCACCACGGTCCTGCTGACCGCGCTCGGCGGCTACATGTGGCCCCACACCTTCGCGTCGCTCTACACGGCGCGCGAGCCGGGCGCCTTCCGCCGCAACGCCGTGATCCTGCCGATCTACCAGCTGATCAACCTGTTCGTGTTCGTGATCGGCTTCACCGCCGTGATGCAGGTGCCGGGCCTGACGGGGCCCGACGTCGACCTCTCGCTGTTCAAGCTCTCCCTCGCGACCTTCCCGCCCTGGGTCATCGGGCTGATCGGCGCCACGGGGGTGCTGACCGCCCTCGTCCCGGGCTCCATGATCCTGATCGCGGGCGTCACGCTGGTGGCGAACAACCTCGTCCGGCCGCTGCGTCCCGGCATGGACGACGCCGCGACCGCGCGGCTGTGCAAGATCCTCGTGCCGGTGCTGGCGCTGGTCTGCGTCGGCTTCACCCTGTCGGGCGGCGATACGATCGTGCAGCTCCTGCTCATGGGCTACAACTTCGTGACGCAGCTCTTCCCCTGCTTCATCACCAGCCTGATGCGCCGCAATCCCCTCGACCGCCGCGCCGCCATCGCCGGGATCGTCGCGGGCGTGGCCACCGTGGCGGCGACCGTCCTCTCCGGGTTCAGCCTGGCGAAGCTGCCGATCCTGGGACCGCTCCAGGACGTGAATGTCGGCATCGTGGCGCTGGTGGTGAACGTCGTCGTGACGGTCGCCGTGGCGCAGATGGTGCGCGGGGGCGCGACCGCCGCGCAGGCCGCGGAGTGATGCCCGCTCAACCCTGTCCGCGGCGGGCGGTCAGCCAGGACGCCAGCAGCACCGCGACGCTCACCAGCCCGACGAGGAGGGTCGAGGCCGCGTTGATCTCCGGATTCACGCCGAGGCGGACCTGGCTGTAGAGCCGCATCGGCAGGGTGGTGGAGCCCGGGCCGGAGACGAAGCTCGCGATCACCAGGTCGTCGAGCGACAGGGTGAAGGCGAGGAGCGCGCCGGCCGCGAGGGCGGGCGCGAGCAGCGGCAGCGTCACGGTCATCAGCACGCGCGCCGGCGCCGCGCCGAGATCGGCCGCGGCCTCCTCGAGGGACCGGTCGAGGCCGCGCAGGCGCGCGCCGACCACCACCGCCACGAAGCCGGTGCAGAAGGTCGTGTGCGCGATGACGATCGTCAGGAGGCCGCGGTCCAGCCCGATCCCGATGAACATGAGCAGGAGCGACAGCCCGATCATCACCTCCGGCATCACGATCGGCCCGAAGACGAGACCCGTGAACAGGGCGCGACCGCGGAAGCGGCCCTGCCGCTCCAGGGCGAGCGCGGCCAGCGTCCCCAGGATCGTGGCGAGCAGGCTCGCGAGGAAAGCGACCTTCAGGGAGACCCAGGCGGCCGACAGGAGCGGCGCGTCGGCGAGCAGGGCGCCGTACCAGCGGGTCGAGAACCCGCCCCAGACCGTCACCATCGGCGAGGCGTTGAACGAGTAGACGATCAGCACCGCGATCGGCCCGTAGAGGAAGCCCAGGCCGGCCACCAGGGCGGTGCGGGTCACCCAGCTCACGGCGCCTCGCCCTCGCCCGCGCGCAGGCTGTCCCGGAACAGGACCACCGGTCCGATGACGATGGCTAGGATCAGCACGGCGACCGCCGCGGCCAGCGGCCAGTCGCGGTTCGAGAAGAACTCGCTCCAGAGCACCCGGCCGAGCATCAGCGTCTCCGACCCGCCGAGCAGGTCGGGGATCACGAACTCGCCGACCATCGGGATGAAGCAGAGCCCCGCGCCGGCCGCGATCCCGGGTAGGCTGAGCGGCACGGTCACGGTCCAGAACACCCGGCTCGGCGAGGCGCCGAGATCCGCCGCGGCCTCGCGCAGGGTCGGATCGAGGCGGTTCATCACCGCGTAGAGCGGCAGCACCATGAAGGGCAGGTAGGCGTAGACGAGACCGACGATCACCGCCGCGTCGGTGTTGAGGATCGTCAGCGGCGCGTCGATCAGGCCGAGCCGGCGCAGGGCGAGATTGAGCAGTCCCTCGGGCTTCAGGATCGCGATCCAGGCGTAGATCCGGATCAGGAAGCTCGTCCAGAACGGCACGATCACCAGCGCGACGAGGAGCGGCTGCCAGCGGGACGGCGCCCGCGCCAGGGCGTAGGCGAGCGGCGTCCCGAGAGCGACGAGGATCAGGCTGGCGACGCCCGCGTAGGTCAGGGAGCCCAGGGCGGCGTCGCGGTAGAGGGGGTCGGCGGCGAGCGTGCGGTAATTGTCGAAGTTCAGGGCCTCGAGGAAAGCCGACCAGCCGTCGAGCCCGCCGCGCCAGTCGAGCAGCGGCAGGTAGGGCGGGATCGCCGTGGCCGGCTCCGAGAGGCTGATCTTCAGGGTGATGACGAAGGGCAGCAGGAAGAACGCCGCCAGCCACAGGAAGGGCGGCAGGCGCGCCAGACGGTCGAACACCCGGCCGCGCTTGCGGGCGCGCGCGGACCCGGCCTCCGTTCGCCCGGTCGCGCGGTCGGCCTCCGCTCTGGCGGCCCTCATGCCGGCAGGATCACGGCGACGTCGGCGGGAAAGCTGGCCTGTGCGTCCGAGCCCGGCGCCGCGGCGGCCTCCGCGGGCCGCCCGCTCGCCCGCAGCGTGGCGCCGTCGGGCAGGCGCAGCGTCCGGCGCACCCGGTCGCCCAGGAACACGGCGTCGGCGACGACCACCGGCAGCCCTTCCGTGCCCAGCACCACGTCCTCGGGCCGCACCGCCACCACGACCGCGGCCCCTTCCGCGAGCGCGGCCTCCGCGACGCCCCGCACGGGACCGTGCGCGGTCTCGACCGTGCGGACCGTGTCGGCGCCTCCGGCGCCGACACGGCCGGGGATGAGGTTCACGTCGCCGAGCAGGCCGGCGACGAAGCGGCTCGCCGGGCGCCGGTAGAGATCGGCCGGCGGCCCGACCTGGATCAGGCGGCCCGCTTCCATGACGCCGATCCGGTCGGCGAGCATCATCGCCTCCTCGGGATCGTGCGTGACGACGACGAAGGCGGTGCCGAGGCGGCGCTGGACCGCGCGCAGTTCGCCCTGGGTCTCCTCGCGCAGGCCGCGGTCGAGCGCGCCGAGCGGCTCGTCGAGCAGCAGCAGCTTCGGCTCCCGGGCGAGCGCCCGGGCCAGGGCGACCCGCTGGCGCTGGCCGCCCGAGAGCGTCTCCGGTCGACGGTCGCCGAACCCGTCCAGGCGCACGAGCTTGAGCAGTTCCGACACGCGCTCCGCCGAGGCGGAGCGGCCGAGGCCCTTCAGCCCGTAGCCGATATTGCCGGCCACGCTCATGTGCGGGAACAGGGCGTAGGACTGGAACATCATATTGACCGGCCGCCGATGGGGCGGCAGCGCGGTCAGGTCCTGCGCGCCCAGCAGGATCCGTCCCGAGGTCGGGCTCTCGAAGCCCGCGATCATGCGCAGGAGTGTGCTCTTGCCGCATCCGGACGGGCCGAGCAGGCAGAAGAACTCCCCCGCCTCGAGGTCGAGGGACACGGCGTCGACGGCCCGATGGGTGCCGAAGCGCTTGGTCAGCTCCTCCAGCCGCAGGCGCGGCGCAGGCCCCTCGGACAACGGATCAGGAATCCTCGCGCAGCGCCTCGGCCACGCGCGCTTCCAGGAGGTCCGGCCGGCGCAGGACCAGGGCGCCGCGGGTGCGGTCGACCAGTCCCTCCGCCGCCATCGCGGTGAACTCCCGGGTCACCTGCTCGCGGCGGCAGCCGATCCGCGCGGCGAGGACGTGGTGGTAGGGCGGCGGCGAGACCACCCGCTCGCCCGCCGTGCCGGCCCGGGGCACGGAGAGGCGGAGCAGCTCGGCGTAGAGCCGGTGCTTCAGGTCGAGCAGGGCGTGCTCCATGAGCCGCGTGTTCAACTCCCGCACGCGCTTGGCCAGGAGGCGGAACAGCCGGTCGGCGATCGCCTCGGACGCGAACACGATCTGCCGGAAGACCGGCGCCGGCACCACGCAGACCTCGCCGCGGGTCAGCGCCGTGACGTTGGCCGAGCGGCCGATCCCGTCGATGGCGGCGAGCTCGCCGAAGAAGGCCCCGCCCCGCATCTCGCCCAGGATGACTTCCTTGCCGGACTGGGTCCGGTTCAGGATGCGGACCTCGCCGGAGGCGATGAAGTACACGTCGGTGGAGATATCGTCGAAGTCGACGAGGACCTCGTTCTCGTCGAAGCGGCGCCAGTGGCAGCGGGGCTCGTAGGGGCTGAGCTCGATGCCGGGATCCTTGAAGAAAGGTATTGTCCCCAACCGCGCCATCGATCGTGTTCCCTCAACTCCGGCCTCCGTCCCTGCCCTGACGGGGGCCGGCCAGCAGATCTGGGGACGGGAGCAGCCCGCACAGTGAAGCCGCGCCCCGCCGGGGCGGTGCTGGATCGATCGGGCACCGCAATCGTGACGGTCGCGGGCGGGGCGGTCAAGCCGCGTCCCGATGAACAGGAGTTTATTAGCGTGGATCAGGTATCAGGGCTAAATTCCTGGCCCGCCGAGGCGGGCAGTATCGATGCATCAAGACGTACCTTTCCCGCGCTCGACATCCTCCACCGGTCCCCGCCAGCAGGCGACACTCGCGCGCCCCTTCGAGCGTTCGGGCCGCAGCCTCCATTCCGGGCGGCACGCCACGGTCCGCGTCAGCCCCGCCCCGGCCGGCCACGGCATCGTCTTCCGCCGCCACCTGAAGGACGGACGGGCGGTCGACGTGCCCGCCCACTGGCACTACCGGGTATCGCAGCCGCTCTCCTCGGCGCTGCGACGCGACGGCGTCCTCGTGCGCACGATCGAGCACCTGATGGCCTCGCTCAGCGCGCTGCGGATCGACAACGTGCTGGCCGAGATCGACGCCGACGAGTTGCCGATCTTCGACGGGAGCGCGACGCCCTGGTGTGAGGCGATACGGATCGCGGGCCGCCGCGAGCAGAGCCTGCCCTGCCGGGTGATCCGCCTGCTGCGCACGGTGGCGGTCGAGAACGGGCGGCGCCGCCTCGAGATCGAGCCGGGCCCGGGCCTGCACATCACCGGCCACGTCGCGCTGGCGCATTTCGGCTCGATCGACTGGTCGGGCGCGATCACGCCGGAATCCTTCGAGCGGGAGATCGCGCCGGCGCGCAGCTTCGGGCGCTACGCGCGGGCCATGGCGGGCCGCGCCTACGGCTACCTGATGCGGAACGACTTCCTGCAGGGCGTCTCGCCCCGCTCGGCAGCGCTGCTGGTGCGCGGGCACGTCCTGGGCGGGATGCGCGTCCCTGGCGAGCCGGTTCGCCACCGCATCCTCGACCTCGTCGGCGACCTCGCGCTGGCGGGCCACCCGGTCGAGGGTCGGATCTCGGCGTTCCACACGGGGCACGAGCTGAACCACGCCCTCGTCACCGCCCTGATGCGGGACGGCAAGGCCTGGGAACTCGTCTGAGGGTCGGGTTCAGGCGGAGGCGCGGCGCGGCGTCTCGCAGGCGACCGCGACCGCTCCGAAGGCGCGGACGAGGTCCGCATCGAGCTTCGCCCTCATCGATTCGAGGATGGCGTAGGCCTCGCGCGGGGCCTTCGGCGCCTTGTAGGGGCGCGCCTCGATCAGCGCGGCGAAGATGTCGGCGATGGTGATCAGGCGGACGAGGTCGGGGATCTGCTGCCCGCGCAGCCCGTCCGGATAGCCCGACCCGTCGAGATACTCGTGGTGCGAGCGGACCACCGACAGGGTCAGCGCGTCGTAGTCGCCCGTCAGCAGCATCTCGTGTCCGAGCGCCGGGTGGCGAGCCATCTCGGCGCGCTCCGTCGGCGTCAGCGGCGCGGGCTTGTTCAGGATCGCGAGGGGGATCTTGGCCTTCCCGATGTCGTGGAGCAGCGCGCCTTTGACGAGGTAGCGGGAATCCGCCTCGTTGAGCCCCAGGACGCGCGCGAACTCGGCCGCGATTCCGGCCACGCTCAGGCAGTGGCGGTGCGTGACGTCGTCGAAGCTCGCCACGACCCTGAGCCATTCGCGCACCTTGGCCTCGCGGATCGCCTGGTTGACCAAGTCGGCGCCGTTCTCGACCAGCGCGGCCGGGGGCGCCTGATCGGCGCGGAACAGGCTGACGAAGGCCGAGCGGGCCTCGTTCACCTGCTCCTGCCAGTTGCCGGTCTGCGGCGGGGCCTTGGCGGTGCCGATCAGGGTCGCGACCGCGTTCAGCAGCATGGCGCTGACCGCGGCGGCCGGCATCGCGCGGGTCGCGCCGAGGGCGGTGGCCTGGATCTCGCCGCGGCCGAGGTTGCCGTGGATCAGGGCCAGGAACGGGATGCCGGGCCCGCGCGCGGTGGACAGCGCCTGGCGCAGCCGGCGCACGGATTCGGAGGTCAGCGCGCTGACGTCGCTGATGATCAGCCCCGCCCCCCGCGGCGGGACGGCGTCGCCGTAGAGGTCGTGCAGCACAACGGGCGTGACGCCGCCGAGATTGCGCGCGAGCCTCTCGGCGCGCTCGACATCGTCGGTCAGGATCAGGGTCTGGCCCAAGATTCCCCCCTGTGGCTCGCCCCCGCCCGGGCGCTTTTCCGGCTCACGTGCCGACGTTCTAGAGCCGATGAACGCACTATCAGCGTCTATTTGCGCAGCACTCGCCACAGGTTTGACGGCATTCCGTTAAAAATCCGACAGCCGAAGCTGATGTTTGAAGCTCAAAATAGGCGCCGCGTTGTGTCGGGGGGCGACACGGGGATGCCGGCCTGCCCGCGCGACGGCGGCGCTTGCCTCGCGGCGTCCGGACCGCCAGAACGCCGGCATGCTGCGCGTCAACGACCTCACCTACCGCATCGGCGACCGTCTGATTCTCGATTCCGCGAGCTTCACGATCCCGGAAGGCGCCCGCGTCGGGCTGGTCGGGCGCAACGGGGCCGGCAAGACCACCCTGTTCAAGGCCATTCTCGGCGACCTGCCGGTCGACGCGAAGTCGGTGGCGCTGCCCAAGGGCATGCGGATCGGCGCCGTCGCCCAGGAGGCGCCGGCCGGACCGGAGACGCTGCACGCGGTCGTGCTCGCCGCGGACACGGAGCGCGCCCGCCTGATGGCGGAGGCCGAGCACGCGGACGGTCTGCGCCGGGCCGAGATCGAGACGCGGCTCGTGGATATCGGCGCCCACTCGGCGCCGGCCCGGGCCGCCGCGATCCTGCACGGGCTGGGCTTCGACGCGGCGGCCCAGGCGCGGCCCTGCGCGGACTTCTCCGGCGGCTGGCGGATGCGCGTGGCGCTCGCCGCCGTCCTGTTCTCGGAGCCGGACCTGCTGCTCCTCGACGAGCCGACCAACTACCTCGACATCGAGGGCACGCTCTGGCTGTACGATTACCTGGAACGCTACCCGCGCACCGCGATCATCATCAGCCACGACCGCGACCTGCTCGACACCAGCGTCGATCACATCCTGCACCTCGACCGCGGCAAGCTGGCGATCTACCGCGGCGGCTACACCAGCTTCGCCAAGCAGCTCTCGGAGAAGCGCGTTCTCCAGGCCAAGGCGAAGGCCAAGCAGGATGCCGAGCGCGCGCACCTGCAGAGCTTCATCGACCGCTTCAAGGCCAAGGCCACCAAGGCGCGGCAGGCGCAGTCGCGGATGAAGCGGCTCGCCAAGATGGAGCCGATCGCCGCGCTCCTCGAGGACGACGTGCCGGTGATCCACCTGCCGAGCCCGGAGAAGCCGCTGTCGCCGCCGATCGTCGCCATGGAGCGCGTCAAGGCCGGCTACGGGGACCGGATCGTCCTGACCGGCCTCGACCTCAGCCTCGCGCCGGACGACCGAGTCGCGCTGCTGGGCGCGAACGGCAACGGCAAGTCGACCTTCTGCAAGCTGATCGGCGGCCGACTCGGGCCGGTCGCCGGTGAGGTGAAGCGCTCCTCCAAGATGGAGGTCGCCTACTTCGCCCAGCACCAGCTCGACGAGCTGCGCCCCGCCGAGAGCGCCTACGCGCATGTCCGGACCCTGATGCCGGATGTCCCCGAGGCGAAGGTCCGCAGCGCGACGGCGCGGCTCGGATTCGGCGCCAACAAGGCCGACACGCCGGTCGAGAAGCTGTCGGGCGGCGAGAAGGCGCGCCTGCTCATGGGGCTCGCCGCTTTCCACGGGCCGCACCTCCTGATCCTCGACGAGCCGACCAACCACCTCGACATCGAGAGCCGGCAGGCCCTCGTGGAGGCGATCAACGACTACGAGGGCGCCGTCATCCTCGTCTCGCACGACCGGTTCCTGGTCGAGGCCTGCGCCGACCGGCTCTGGCTGGTCGCGGACGGCACGGTGAAGACCTTCGACGGCGACATGGACGATTACCGGCGCTTCGTCCTGTCGGGGCCCGAGCGCGAGGTCGAGCGCGACTCGGAGCCCTCCGGCGGCCAGAAGGCCGAGGCGCGCCGCGCCGGCGTCGAGCGCCGCGCGGCCCTCGCGCCCCTGCGCAAGCGGCTTGAGGCGATCGAGGCGCGGATGGCCAAGCTGACTGCGGCGATCCAGAAGATCGACGCCGCCCTGGAGGACGGGTCCGCGTTCCGGGAGAACGCCGCCAAGGCCGGCGAGATCGCCAAGATGCGGTCGGACGCCGCGACCGCGCTCGCCGCCGCCGAGGAGGAGTGGCTGACGGTCAGCGCGGAGATCGAGGCGGCCTGACGGGGCCGCCTCACACCGAGGCTTCGATCGCCCGCTCCAGGATGTCGACCCCGAGGTCGATCTCCGCGTCCGTGGCGGTGAGCGGCGGGGCGATGCGGAACACGCCGCCCATGCCGGGCAGCTGCACGATGTTCATGCTCAGCCCGAGTTCGAGGCAGCGCCGCGTGATCGCGTCGCCGAGTTCCGGGGCCGGCACCTTCGTGTCCCGGTCGGCCACGATCTCCACGCCCTGCAGGAGGCCGCGCCCGCGCACGTCGCCGATGCAGGCGAAGCGCTGCTGCAGCGCCCGCAGCCGCGCCGCCAGCCGCGCGCCGGCCGCCTCGGCCCGGCCGACCAGGCCGTCGCGCCGGACGATCTCCAGCACCTTGAGGCCGACCGCGGCGGGAAGCGGGTCGGAGACGTGCGTGGTGTAGAACAGGAAGCCGCGGGCGTGGCAGAGATCCTCGATCTCCGGCGTGGTCAGGACCGCCGCGAGGGGCAGGCCGGCGCCCAGGGTCTTCGAGAGGGTGAGGATGTCGGGCACCACCCCGTCGCGCTCGCAGGCGAACATCAGGCCGGTGCGGCCGATGCCCGTCTGGGCCTCGTCGAGGATCAGCAGCATGCCCCGCTCGGTGCATTTGCGCTTCATCGCCGTGAGGTAGCCGGGCGGGAGTTCGAGGATGCCGCCGGAGCTGAGGATCGGCTCCGCCAGGAACGCGGCGAGGTTGCCGGTCGACTGCCGGTCCACCAGCGCGAAGGCGTAGTCGAGCTCGGTCTGCCAGTCGGCGGCCCCGTCCCGCGCGAAGGTCGGGCGGTAGGCGTTCGGGGCGGGAATCGCGAAGGATCCGACGGGGGCCGGGCCGTAGCCCTTGCGGCCGGCGCTGTAGGTCGCCGAAGCGGCCCCCGCCGTCATGCCGTGCCACGACTGCGCGAAGCTGACGATCTCCCAGCCGCCTGTGGCGAGCTTGGCCATGCGCAGGGCGGCCTCGTTGGCCTCGGCGCCGGTGGTCAGGAGAAGCGCGCGCTCCAGCCCGCCGGGGGCGAGGCCGGCCAGCGCGGTCGCGAGGTCGACCACCGGCCGGCTCAGCATGCCGCTGAACAGGTGATCCAGGCGCCCGACGTGGTCGGCGACGACGGCGGCGATCTCGGGATGCCCGTGCCCCAGGATCGCGCTCATCTGGCCGGAGGTGAAGTCGAGGATCTTCCGGCCGTCCGCGTCGTAGACGAAGCTGCCCTCCGCGCGCTCGATGATGACCGGCGCGAAGGCGCCGCCGTAGCGCACGAGGTGCCGGCGCGCGCGCGTCCAGAAGTCGGGGTCGTCGTTCCGCGTCGTCATCGATCCGGGTCCCGTGGCAGGCCCCGCCATGCTAGGACCGCCCGCGATCCCAGAGAAGCTTATAGTTCTGAACCGAGGGTTCAGCGATCCTGATGGCCCAGAGCTTCGACATCGACCTCCTGCGCAGCTTCGCCACGGTCGCGGAGACGGGCGCGCTGAGCCGGGCCGCGGAGCGGGTCGGGCGCAGCCAGGCCGCCCTCAGCATGCAGATGAAGCGACTGGAGGATCTGGTCGCGCAGCCGCTGCTGCGCCGGACCGGGCGCGGGGTGGTGCTCACGGTGCAGGGCGAGCGGCTCCTCGTCCACGCGCGCCGGATCCTGGCCTCGCACGACGACGCGGTGGCGGAACTGTCCGGCGGCCGCCTCAACGGCACGCTCAGGTTCGGCTGCCCGGACGATTACGCGCAGGCCTTCCTCCCCACCCTGCTGCGCGGCTTCGCGCACCTGCATCCCGACGCGGCGATCGAGGTGGTCTGCGGCGCGACGCCCCGTCTGGAGGAGCGGCTCGCCCGCGGCGAGCTCGATCTGGCCCTCGTCTCGGTCCCGCTGGCGGCCGGGCGGGAGATCCTGCGGCGCGAGGACCTCGTCTGGGTGGCGCCGCGCGGCGCCGAAGCGCCATGGCCCGACCCGTTGCCGCTCGCGCTCGGCGACCCCGACACGCTGGACCACCGGGCGGCGCGGGCCGCCCTCGACGCGGGTGGGCGCGCGTACCGGATCGCCTACGCGAGCGGCAGCCTGTCCGGGCTCCTGGCGGTGGCGCGCTCCGCCCAGGCGGTCGCGGTCCTCACCCGCGCCGCGGTCCCGCCCGACCTGCGCATCCTGAACCGCGGCAGCGGCCTGCCCGCGCTGCCGCGGATCGGCCTGACGATCCGCCTGGACGAGGCGCACGCCGCGCCGCTGACCCGCGCCTTCGCCGCCCACCTGCGCGCGGTGCTGCCGACGCTCTGATCGGGCGGTCCCGCCGGGCTCCCGTTCGTCCGGGCGGGGTAGCCCCGGTCCGGTCGCGATCGCGGCCGCCCCGAGCCGGTCGGGCCTGTCGCTAGCCCGCCTCGGACGGCTTCCGCCAGACGACGACGATCTCGTCGTTGTCGACGTTGATCCAGTTGATGTGGGTGCGCGGGTGGGCTTGGCGGATCGTCTCGAAATGCGCGCTGTTGCAGAGCAGGTAGATGTCGCTCCCCGTGTCGTCCAAACCGGCCTCCGCCTCGCGCAGGACGGAGCGGAGGCTCGGACCCGGCAATTGCACGGCCCGGAACCGCCGGCCGGGCACGTCCGGAAAGGCCAGGCTCCAGGCCGCCGTGACCCGCGGGCTGTCGTACGCCACGACCGTGTCGGCGCCGACGAGCCGGGACGGGCTGTGATCCAACCGGACATCCTCGCTCCAGTTGCGATTGGCGGCACCGATCGTCTTCGTCGTCTCCGGCGACACGACCGGGGTCGTCGCCGTGGCCGTCGCCATCGCGGCGGCAGCGACCTGCGTGCCCCGCCGGTCGGTCACGTCGAGCGCGGCGTCGATCACCTGGATGCGGTTCTCGACGAGCGCGAAGACGGCCCCGGCCGCCTCCGGCGTGAGCGTGTAGATCGACCGCGGATCCGGCGCCGCGACGGGATTCACGTCGCGCGCCGGGGTGAGCGCGGTCGCCTCGCCGGGCGGCGCCTTCTGTGCGACCGCCGCGATCGCGGCCATCGGAGGTACGTAATCCATCGCGCAGTCTCCAGCTTTCGACCCGATGCGGAACCCGGCCTCCGACCCGCGCAGCGCCGTCGCCCGCGCATCGACCGGTTGCCGACGGTCATGCGGGCGTGGATCGACGACCGTCGCGGCGATGCGGAGGGGCGCCACCGCGGGCATGCCGCGGCTGCGCCGTCCGAGCGGCTCGGACCGTGGCCCGTTGTCCAGGCAGGTCGGTCGGAAGCGCCCCGCGCCCGTCGGAGCGGCCGCTGACGCGGAGTCACGGCGAGAGAGGGGATCCACCTCGGTCATCGGGGGCCTGCCGGTCCTCATGACCGCGAGCGCCCAGTCCGCGAGCTTCATGCTTCGTTGAATCGGATTTGTATCCAACGACTTGACTCTGTCAACGGCACGCAAGTTGAATCGTCTCCGCCACAGACTTTCATGGCCCGTATATCTGGGCGACATCGTTGGAATTCGGCGGTGCGCTGTACGCGTTGCTTCCGCTGTTTTCAGAGATGGCGGGCGGCGCTCCGAATAATCGGAGATCGACGAGCGCGTCCCTCCGAGCCCGGGCGATCCACAGGCGGCGCGCGTCGCCGTGAGCCGCGGTTCCGCCGCGCGGGTCGTGCAGGCGGTCCGACGGTCGGCACCGCGAGGGGGCTCCTCCCGATGGGCGCGATCGGCGGTCCCGGCCCGCGGGATCCGCACGGGTGCGGTGTTTGCCCGCGGCCCGCGGACATGCGAGAGAGGCCGGATGTTGACCGTCGATAGCCTCTGGCGCGCGCGGCACCGGCTCGCGCAGTTCGGGAAGAAGCGGACCGGCTCGCCGCGCATCCTCGTGATCGGCGTCTGTCAGGCCGGATCCATCGCCAAGACGATGCGCTACCTGCTGCCGCACGCGCAGGTGGATTTCGTCTCGGCCTTCACGGCGTCCCGCCGGTTCCCGCGGCTCGCCGACCTGATGGCGCACGCGGACGGGTACGACCACGTCTTCACCAGCATCTACCTGCCCAAGTTCAAGGGCGGCGGCTCGATCGACACGCTTCGGACGCACCCGAAGGTCCGCCTGATCCCGACCATCGTGTTCAGCGCCTACCATCCCGACCTCGTCCACGTGGGCGTTCAGGATCACGTCACGCTCAACGGCCTGATCTCGGGTCCGATGGGGCACTCGCACTCGGCGATCACGCTGTTTGCCTACCTGTCGGGCTTCTCGCAGGCGCAGGCGCTGCGGCTGTTCTCCGAGCCGGTCTTCGAGCGCCTCGGATACTTCAATCTCTGGGACGAGTCGGTCGCGTACCTGCGCGGCCTCGGCGTCCAGGCCGGGTACGATCTCGACACGCACCTCACGCGCTGGGCGCGTCGGGGCTGCTTCATGCACTCGATCAACCACACGAAGCTCTACGTGGTGGCCGACCTCGCCCGCGGCCTGCTGACCCGGGCCGGCGTGCCCTTCGAGGAATGCGACCTCGACGCGTTCCTCCCGGACGATCTCGGCGGCCAGGGCAGTTGGCCGGTCTATCCGGAGATCGCCCAGCATTACGGCGTGCCCGGCAGCGCCCTGTTCTTCAAGGCGGAGACGCGCCGGTCCGGCCCCGCGCGCACGATGAGCCGGCCCGAATTCGTCGCCGCCTCCTACGCGAACTACGACCGGCGCGAGCGGAAGCTCCTGATCTCGCAGCGCGTCCAGGGCTGGCTCAACGACGCGCCGACGGTGGATTTCCTGCGCGAGGCCGCGGGCCGGGGCGACGCGCCGGCGCGGCCGGCGAGCCGGGCCCCGGCGGTGAATGCCGGCAGCCTCGCCGGCCACGCCTCGTAGCGTCCGGACGGGCACTTCCCCGCGGGCCCGGCGTTGTCGGCCACGGCCCGCCGCCGCGGGAAGGACGTCGAGGTGTTCCGATGAGTTCCGTGTCCCGCCATCGCACCGGTCGCGCCGCGACCGCGGCGGCCCTGACGCTCGCCGGATCGGCGGCGGCGCTGGTCGGATGGAGCGCGCTGGCCGTGGACCGCCGGATGACCCTGCCGCCTGCCCTGCCGGGCCGCCACGAGCGGATCCGAACCCGCCGCGCCGGCGCGCTGTCGCTCTACGGCTCCGCTGAGGCCGAGGGCGTGCCGCTCCTGCTGATCCACTCGATCAACGCGGCGGCCAACGCCTACGAGGTCCGGCCGCTGTACCTGCGCTACCGCGGCACGCGCCCGGTCTACGCCCTGGAACTCCCGGGGTTCGGCTTCTCGGAGCGCTCGCGCCGCCGCTACACGCCGCGCCTGATGGTGGAGGCGATCCACGCGGCGGTCGACGAGATCCGGAGCCGGCACGGCGGCTGGGCGATCGACGCCCTCGCCCTGTCGCTCTCGTGCTCGTTCCTGGCGCGGGCGAGCCTGGAGCGGTCCGACGCCTATCGCAGCCTCGCGCTGGTGAGCCCGACGGGGTTCGACGCCCGGCTCTCCGGGGAGGGTCCGCCGGACGGCCATCGCGGCCGCGACTGGCTGCTCCGCGTCCTCGACCGCCCTCCGCTCGGCCGGCCGCTCTTCGACGCGCTGGTCACGCGGCCGAGCATGCGGTTCTTCCTGGAGAAGACCTTCGGCTCCTCCGAGATCGACGAGGGTCTGCTCGCCTACGATCACGCCTCGGCTCACCAGCCCGGCGCCGAGCACGCCCCGTTCTGCTTCATCGCGGGCCACCTGTTCCCCACCGACGCGACCCGCCTCTACGAGCGCCTGCGCCTCCCGGTCTGGATGGTGCACGGGGAGCGCGGCGACTTCGTCGACTACCGGCTGGTGCCGCGGGTCGCCGACCGGCCGAACTGGCGCGTCGACACCCTGCCGACCGGCGCGTTCCCGCATTTCGAGCGGCCGGAGGCGGTCGCGGCCGGCTACGACGCGTTCCTGGCCAGCATCATTCGCCTGCCGGCGGCTCGACCGGCGTGATCCGGTAGCGGAGCCACACGACGCCGTCGGACAGGCGCTCGCAGGCCGTCAGGTCGAGCTTGCGACGGCTGCCCATCGTGTCCGCCTCCTCGCCGGCGAAGTCGAACACCGCCGGCGTCCCGCTCAGGCCGTCGACGGCGGGCACGAGGAGCAGGCTCAGCTCGTCGATGAGGCCGGCCCTGAGCATGGAGCCGTTGATGTGGCCGCCGCCCTCGACGAGGAGGCGCTCGATCCCGAACAGGGCGCGCAGCTTCGCCATCGCCAGGGGAAAGTCGACCGTCCGGTCGCCCGCGAACAGGTAGGACTGGCCACCGGCCCGCAGCGCGCGCAGGTGCGAGTCCGGCACGGATTCGGTGAGCACCACCACGACGTGGTCTCCCTCGATCGCGTCGCGCGCGCCCCAGTCCAGGCGCCCCCGTGCGTCGAGGGCCACGGCGTATCCCGGCGCGTCGCGGCGGGCGACGTGGTCCTCCCGCGGGACCGGCGCGCCGTCATCGGCGACCGGCTCCGACAGCGGATCGGCGCTGTCGGCGTAGCCCTGCATGGTGACGCGCCCGCACATCCAGGCATCGCCCTTCAGCTCGCCGTGGACGCGCTCGTAATGGCTGTCGGCGTCCAGCGTCTTCCAGCGCCGGACCTTGATCCGGCCGTCGACCGACGACGTCATGTGACAGATTACGTAGGGGCGTTCGGCCGCTGCCATGGACGATCCTCGCTCGGTCCGCCGGGGCCTCCCGCGCGGGCCAGGGCGAAACTAGGCGGCGCGCCGGCCGGGCCCAGCGGAGCGAAAGCCGCAGCGCCTGCGCGTCGGTGGACCCGGCACGCCCCGGTCCGTAAGGATGAGGACGCCGCCCGGAGCGGCGTCCGTGTTGGAATCCGATGATCGACCTGACCCTCGAGGCCGCCCGCACCATCGTCGACACCGCCCTGCGGGAGGCGCGAACCCGCAACCTCAAGCCCCTCGCCGTCGTCGTCTACGATGCCCGCGGCGCGCTCAAGGCGGTCTCGGTCGAGGACGGCACGTCCCTGCGCCGGGCCGAGATCGCGAGCGGCAAGGCCAACGGTGCCCTGGCGCTGGGCCTCGGCTCCCGGGCGATCCACGCGCGGGCCGAGCAGCAGCCCTACTTCGTCGCCGCTGTGACGCACCTCGCCGGGCCCGACGCCCTCGTGCCGGTGCCGGGCGGCGTGCTGATCCGCTCCGGCGAGGGACGCCTTCTCGGCGCGGTCGGCATCTCCGGGGACACCTCCGACAACGACGAGATCTGCGCGGTGGCGGGGATCGAGGCGGCCGGCCTGAAGCCGGACACCGGCGCCTGACCGTGCGCCCGCGCCGGCGCGACTGGCTGGCCGGCGCGTTCGCCCTCGCGGCCGTGCGGCCCGCCCGCGCGGCCGACGCGCTCTACCGCCGCGGCAACGACGCCGATCCCGAGACGCTGGACCCGCACCGCTCGTCCACGGTCGCGGAGGCGCACATCCTGCGCGACCTCTGCGACGGGCTGCTCACCTACGACAACCGGGGCACGATCATCCCGGGCGCGGCGCGCGCCTGGTCGATCTCCGAGGACGGGGTGAGCCTGAATTTCGACCTGCGCCCCGACGGCCGCTGGTCGAACGGCGAGCCGGTCACAGCGAACGACTTCGTCTACGCGTTCCGCCGAATGCTCGACCCGGCCACGGCGGCGAAATACGCCGAGATCCTGTTCCCGATCCGCAACGCCGCCGCCGTGAACCGCGGCGAGACGCCGGCCGACGCCCTCGGCGTCGCCGCCGAGGCGCCGCTCCGGCTCGCGATCACGCTGGAACAGCCGACGCCCTACATCCTGGAACTCCTGACCCACCAGACCGCGCTTCCGGTCCACCGCGCCTCGGTCGAGCGCTACGGCGACAGCTTCACCCGGCCGGGAAACCTCGTGACCAACGGACCTTACCGGCTCGCCGACCGCGTGCCGGGCGGCGCGATCACGCTGGAGGCCAACCCGCACCATCCGGACGCCGCGAGCCTCGCGATCCGGCGCGTCGCCTTCCTGCCGACGCCCGACATCGCCGCCGCGGTGCGCCGCTACGCCGCCGGGGAGATCGACTCCCTCTCCGACCTGCCCGTCGACCAGATCACCGACCTGCGCCGCCGCTTCGGGCCGCAGGTGGTGCTCGGCCCCTCGCTGGGGCTCGCGGCGCTGGTGGTGAACACCCGCAAGGCGCCGTTCTCGGATCGGCGCGTCCGCCGGGCGCTGTCGCTCGTGATCGACCGCGAGTACCTCGCCGACGGCCTCAACGGCGGCACCATGAGCCCGGCCTACTCCCTGTGCCCGCCCGGCCTCGACAATTACCGCACGCCCCCCGAGACCGAGGGCCGCCTCGGCCTGCCGATCGACCACGAGGCGGAGGCGCGCCGGCTGCTCGCGGAGGCGGGCTTCGGCCCGGACCGGCCACTCACGGTGGAGTACCGGTTCAATATCAGCGACAACAACCGCACCATCGCGGTGGCGCTCGGCGAGATGTGGCGCGACCTCGGAATCGTGACGCGCTACGTCTACACGGACGCGAAGACGCATTTCGCCTACCTGCGCGACGGCGGCGACTTCGACGTCGCCCGCTACAGCTGGATCGCCGACTATTCCGATCCGCAGAACTTCCTGTTCCTGCTCCAGAGCGGGAATGACGGCATGAATGCCGGCCACTGGTCGGACGTCGCCTACGACGCCCTGATGGCGCGAGCCGCCACCGAGCGCGACCTCACCCGCCGGGCCGGCCTGCTCTACGACGCCGAGGCGATCGCCCTGCGCGAGCTGCCGTGGATCCCGCTGATGCACTACCGATCGAAGGCGCTGATCGCGCCGCGGCTGCACGGCTACCACCCGAACCTGCGCAACGCCGCGCCGACCCGCTTCATGAGGCTCGACGCGTGATCCGCTTCATCCTGCGCCGCCTTCTCCAGGCGGTGCCGACGCTGCTCGCCGTGGTGACCGTCAGCTTCTTCCTGATGCGCCTCGCTCCGGGGGGGCCGTTCGACCTGGAGCGGCCGCTGGCGCCCGCCGCCATGGAGAACCTGCGCCGGGTCTACGGCCTCGACCGGCCGCTGATCGCGCAGTTCGGGAGCTACCTCGCGGCGCTGGCGCGGGGCGACCTCGGTCCGTCCTTCTCGTTCCGCGACCAGAGCGTCCTCGGCCTGATCGCCCGGGGCCTGCCGGTCTCCGCGACGTTGGGCGCCCTCGCCCTCGCGCTGGCGACGGTGCTCGGGGTCGGCCTCGGGATCGTGGCGGCGCTCCGGCGCGGCGGGTTCGTCGACCGGCTCCTCGGCGTCGGGGCCGCCCTGACCCTCTCGCTGCCGAGCTTCGTGGTCGCGCCGCTGCTGCAGATCGCCTTCGGCCTGACCCTGCGCTGGCTGCCGCTCGGCGGCTGGAACGACGGCGCCCCGAGCCACCTCGTCCTGCCGGTGGTGACGCTGGCCCTGCCGCAGGTCGGCGCCCTGGCCCGGCTGACCCGGACCTCGCTCGCCGAGGCGCTGCGGACGCAGCCCGTCCGCACCATGCGCAGCCTCGGCCTGCCGCCGGCCCGCGTCACCCGGCACGCCCTGCGGGGGGCGCTGCTGCCGGTGGTCGCCTATCTCGGACCGCTGGCGGCGGCCCTGCTCACCGGCTCGGTGGTGGTCGAAACGATCTTCGGGCTGCCGGGGATCGGCCGGTACTTCGTCGAGGGCGCGCTCAACCGCGACTACACGCTGGTGATGGGCACGGTCCTGCTCGTCGCCGGGCTGGTGATCCTGCTCAACCTCGCCGCCGACCTCGCCTGTGCGTGGCTCGACCCGCGCCTCCGGGTGGCGGCGTGACGGCGGTTTCCACGGCGCCGGCCCGGCGCGCCGTCCTTCGGTTCGCGCGGGAGCGGACCGCCGTGGCGGCGCTCGCCGTGCTGGTCCTGATCGCCCTCGCCTGCCTGGTCGGCCCGGGCCTCACCGGCCACGATCCCGAGCGCGCCTATCCGGACCTGCGCCAGCTCCCGGCCGGCCTCTCCGCACAGCCCGACGCCGCGCGTCTCCGGCCGGCGCTCGAGCGTCTGGCCTTCCGGATGCGCGCGCGGCTCGACGCGGTCGAGCGCGACGGCGACACGTTGCGGCTCACCCTCGGCTCCGACGCGGGCGTCGACCGGCGTAGCCTCGTCTACCTGCCGCGCTCGGCCCTGTTCGGGACCCCGACCGTCGTGGACGAGCGGGACGGCGGCCGCGGCCTCGTCGTGGCGGTGCCGGTCCGGCGCCTGCACTTCCCCCTCGGCACCGACATCCAGGGCCGCGACCTGCTGACCCGCTGCCTCGTCGCCGGCCGGATCTCGCTGGCGATCGGGCTCGCGGCCAGCCTCGTCGCCCTGCTCATCGGCGTCGCCTACGGGGCGATTGCGGGCTTCGTCGGGGGCGCCGTCGACGCCGTGATGATGCGCGCCGTCGACGTGCTCTACGCGCTCCCCTTCGTGTTCTTCGTGATCCTGCTGCTGGTCTTCTTCCGCCCGAGCCTGCTGCTCATGCTGGTGGCGATCGCCGCGGTGGAGTGGCTCGACATGGCCCGGGTGGTGCGCGCCGTGACCCTGTCGCTGCGCGAGCGCGACTTCGTCCGCGCCGCGCGGGCACTCGGCCTCGGGACACCCCGGATCATCCTCCGGCACATCGTGCCGAACACCCTCGGCCCGGTGGCCGTGACCGCGACGCTGCTGGTGCCGCAGGTGATCCTGCTGGAGAGCTTCCTGTCGTTCCTCGGGCTCGGCGTGCAGGAGCCGCAGACCAGTTGGGGCGTCCTGATCGCTGAGGGCGCCCGCTCCATCGAGGCGGCGCCGCACCTGCTCGCGGCCCCGGCCGCGTTCCTGATCGCGACCCTGGTGGCGCTCAACCTGATCGGCGACGGCCTCGCGGACGCGCTGGACCCGCGCCGGGACTGAGCCCGGGTCCGGCAAGCTCCGCGACGTCAGCCCAGTTGCCGAATCGGGGCGCCGGCGAGCCAGGCCTCGATGTCCTCCACCGCCTGGGTGAAGAAGGTCCGGTAGTTGTTGCGCGACACGTAGCCGAGATGCGGCAGCGCCAGCACGTTCGGCAGGCGCCGGAACGGGCTGTCGGCCGGCAGCGGCTCGGTCTCGAACACGTCGAGGCCCGCGCCGGCGATCCAGCCGTCCTTCAGCGCCTGGACCAGCGCGGCCTGATCGATGATCGGCGCGCGCGAGGTGTTCACGAGAAACGCGTCGCGGCGCATGCGGCGCAGCTCGGCCGCGCCCAGGAGGCCGCGGGTCCGGTCGCCCAGCACGAGGTGGATCGTGACGACGTCGCTCGCCTCCAGCAGGGCTTCCTTCGAGGCCGCCCGCTCCACCCCGGCGGCTGCTGCGCGGCCATCGTCGAGGTTCGGGCTCCAGGCGATCACCCGCATGCCGAAGGCGCGCCCGATCTCGGCCACCCGCGTCCCGATCTTCCCCAGGCCCAGAACGCCGAGGGTCGCGCCGGCGAGGTCGGTCCCGATCGTGCTCTGCCAGGGGCCGCCCGCGCGCAGGGTCAGGCTCTCCGGCGCCACGTGTCGGGCCAGTCCGAGGATCAGCGCCCAGGTCAGCTCCGTCGGCGGCGTCGGGCTGGAATCGGTGCCGCAGACGACGACGTTGCGCGCGCGGGCCGCCGCGAGGTCGATGGCGAGGTTGCGCATGCCGCTGGTGACGAGGAGTTCCAGCCGCGGCAGCCTTTCCAGCAGAGCCGCCGGGAACGGCGTCCGCTCCCGCATGATCACGAGGATCTCGGCCTGCGCGATCCGCGCCACGAGGTCGTCCGGATTCGGGATGTGCTGGCTGATCGCGGAGACCGCGACGCGGTCGGAGAGGCGCGCCCAGTCCGCGAGCGCGAGGGCCGCCTGCTGGTAATCGTCGAGGATCAGGCCGGTGCGCATGGGGATGGGGTAGGCCTCGACGGCTGGAGCGTCAACGGATGCCGGGCGACGGCGCGCGGCGCCTACGCCCCGGCCAGGGCCGCGAACGCCGCCGCGACGCCGGCGGCACCGGGATCCTGGACACCGGCGAGGTCCCCGGCGGCCAGGTAGCTGGAGCGGCCCGCGCCGGCGCGATCCATGCCGGCCGTGGCCTCGGCGCCGGCCCGGGCCGCCGCCGCGGCGGCCGCGAGGTCGCCGCCCGTCAGGGCCTCGACGGCGGGGATCAGGGCGTCGAGCAGCGTGCGGTCGCCGGCCCGGGCGCCGCCGTAACCCTGGACGCGCGCCACGCCCTGCCCGAGCGCCTCGGGCCACGCGGCGGCGCCGGCGAGGGCCGAGGCCGTCGCGGCGAAGAAGATCGAGCCGAGCACGCCGCTCGATCCGCCCACCGCGCGCCCGATCCGCTCGGCGAGCGCCCGGCACAGGGCCGCGGGTTCCGCCTGCGGCAGCCGGTCCAGATCTGCCAGGACGGCCCGCGCCGCGCCCGCGAAGGTCGTGCCGGCATCGCCGTCCCCGACCTTGGCATCGAGGCCGTTCAGGGTGTCCTCGGCCCCGATCAGGGCCTCGGCGACGGCCCGGATCCGGGCGGCGGTGACGGCGTCGTGCGACGGCGCGAAGGCCTCGCCCGCGAGTCCCTCGGGCACTGGCCGCAGGATCGGCGGCGCGACCCGCACCGCCGCGGGCCAGGCCGGGACCGGGACGGGCTCCGACAGGGCGCGCTCCAGCGCGTCGTCGATCGGCAGGACCGACAGCGAGGCACCGTGCATGTCGAGCGCCGTCATCAGTGGCGCGGGCCCGAGCAGCAGGCGGACGCGCCGCCCCAGGCCGGTGGCGAGCACGGCGCGGGTGAGGACCTGCATCTCGAGCGCGGAGGCGGAGCCGAGATTGTTCACGAGCAGCGCCAGCCGGTCCGCACCTTCGACGGCCCGCGCGAGACGCTCGGCCATCAGCTCGGCGAGGTCGCTGGCCTTCGGCAGCGCGATGCGCTCCGCGCCGGGCTCGCCGTGGATGCCGAGGCCGAGCTCGGCCTGTCCCTCCGCCAGCCGCTCGCTGCGCGGCGAGCCGGGGATCGTGCAGGTGGAGACCGCGATGCCGAGCGACTTCGCCGCCCCGGCCGCCCGGCGGGCGAGCGACGCCACGGTCTCGAGCGGTTCCCCGGCCTCCGCGGCATGACCCGCCACCTTGTGGACGAACAGCGTCCCGGCGACGCCGCGGGGCTGCTTGGCGTCCGGCAGCGCGATGTCGTCCGCGACGATCACGGTCTCGACCCTGTGGCCGAGCGCCCGGGCGCGCTCGGCGGCGAGCCCGAAATTCAGCCGATCACCCGCGTAGTTCTTGATGACGAGCAGGCACCCCGCCGGCCCCGTCACCGCGAGGATCCCGGCCAGCACCGCGTCGACGCTCGGCGAGGCGAAGACGTCACCGCAGACAGCGGCGCTGAGCAGGCCCGGTCCCACGAAGCCCGCATGGGCCGGCTCGTGGCCGGAGCCGCCGCCGGAGATGACCGCGACCTTCCCGGGATCCGGAGCGGCGCGGAGGACGACGCGGATGCCCGGGTCGCCGTCGAGCCGTGCCAGGCGTCCGCCGCTCGCGGCGACGAGGCCGTCGACGGCGTCGTTGACCAGGGTGGAGCGGGCGTCGATGAAGTGGGCCATGGCGTGACCTTCGATGGGGCCAATCCGCGATTCTGCGTCGGCGGATCCGCGCGCATTGTCCGCCTCGTCGAGCCCTGCTGGCAACGGTCTCCGTCCTCGCGAGCGCAGCGCAGCGATCCGGCCCGCGCCACGCCGACCGAAGTCCCGCCGCCCCGGCACGCTTCGCTGCGCGCGCGACGACGACGGTCCTGCCCGTCCCTTATTCCTTCACGGCGCCGGTGAGGGCGGAGACGTAGTACTCGACGAAGAACGAGTAGAGGATCACCAGCGGCAGCGAGCCGAGCAGCGCGCCGGCCATCAGCGACCCCCACTTGTAGACGTCGCCGTCCACGAACTCGCTCACCACGGCGATGGGCACCGTCTTGTTCTGCGTCGAGGACAGGAAGGTCAGCGCGTAGATGAACTCGTTCCAGCACAGGGTCAGGGAGAAGATCCCCGCCGAGATCAGCCCCGGGAAGGCGAGCGGCAGGATGATCTTGGTGAGGATCTGCCACCGGCTGGCGCCGTCCATCAGCGCGCATTCCTCCAGCTCGTAGGGAATGGTCTTGAAGTAGCCCATCAGGAGCCACGTCGAGAACGGGATCAGGATCGTCGGGTAGGCGAGGATCAGGGCGATCGGCGAGTCGAACAGGCCGTAGGCCTGGATGATGGTGGCGAGCGGGATGAACAGGATCGAGGGCGGCACGAGGTAGGCGAGGAAGATCGCCGCCCCGACCCAGCCGGCGCCCCGGTAGCGCACGCGGACGCAGGCATAGGCGGCGAGCACGCTCGCGAACAGCGACAGCACGGTCGCCGCCACCGACACGTACATCGTGTTCCAGAGCCAGCGCGGATACTGCGTCTCGAAGAGGAGCTTGTTGATGTGCTTGAGCGTCGGATCCACGACCCAGAACGGGTTGAACCGCTCCATGTCGATCAGCTGCTCGTCCGGTTTGATGGCCGTCAGCGCCATCCAGTAGAACGGGAACAGCAGCACGGCGAGGATGAGGAGGAGCGGCAGGTAGGTCGTCACGAGCCGCCGGGGCAGGCGCTCGAGATAGGCCATGCCCTCCGAATTGTCCGTGAGCCCGGCGGGCCGCGCCTCCAATACGGAGTTGAGATGCGGATCGGCGTGGGCGGGCGGTGCGGGCGCGCTCATCGGTCGTTCCCCCCGGATTGCCAGGCCCTGCGCTGCAGGCCGAACCACGAGATGCCGATGGCCGCGAGCAGGAACGGCACCATGGCGGTGGCGATGGCCGCGCCCTCGCCGAGCGTCCCCGAGAGGATGCCGCGCTGGTACGACAGGGTCGCCATCAGGTGGGTGGCGTTCACCGGGCCGCCGCGCGTCATGGCCCAGATCAGCTGGAAGTCGGTGAAGGTGAACAGCACCGAGAAGGTCATCACGACCGCGATGATCGGGGTCAGGAGCGGCAGGGTGATCCGCGAGAAGATCTGCCAGTTGGAGGCGCCGTCCAGCGTCGCGGCCTCGTAGAGCGAGGGCGAGACCGTCTGGAGACCGGCGAGCAGCGTGATGGCGATGAACGGCACGCCCCGCCAGATGTTGGCGAAGATCACGCAGGCTCGCGCCATGGCGGGATCGCCGAGGAAGTCGATGTTGCCGTCGATCACCCCGAGATGGCGCAGCGACCAGGAGATGATCGAGAACTGGCTGTCGAAGATCCACCAGAAGGCGATGGCCGACAGCACGGTCGGCACCACGAACGGGATCAGCACGATCGACCGGATGATAGACTTGAACGGCATGTTCTTGTTGAGCAGCAACGCGAGGTAGAGCCCGACCCCGAACTTCACCACGGATGCCACCGCCGTGTAGAGGCAGGTGTTGAACACCGAGAGCCAGAAGACGTCGTCGTCCCAGAGCCACTCGTAGTTCTCCAGGCCGACGAAGACCCCGTCGCGGCCGATCCGCGCGTTGGTGAAGGACAGCCAGATGCCCTTCAGGAGCGGGTAGGCCAGGAACAGGCCGAGGATCAGCGCCGTCGGGAGCATGAACCAGAACCCCGCCCAGCCGCGGCTCGCGCGCACGCGCTGCCAGGCCGAGCGGGTCGGGATTGCGGCCGGGGCGGGCTGCGTCAGGGCCGTGTGCGCCATGGTCTCGCCTCCGGCGGGTGCGGTCAGGTGTTCCGGAAGATGCGGGTGGCGGCGCGCTCGGCGTTCTTGATGGCGCCCTTCACGTCCTCGCGGCCGGTGCAGTGACTGGCGAACATGTCGACGATCACGAAGTCGGCCAGCACCGCGGCGATCCGCTCGCTCACCGGCGCGAGGCCGCCCGCCGCCAGGGAGCGCCGTCCCGCCTCGGCGAAGACCGCGTTCTTCGGGTCGCTCGTCCAGATCGGGTTCTTCGGATAGTTCGACAGCGGCTCGCAGAGGTAGCCCTGGGCCGCCTCCAGCCAGGGATTGTAGTTCGCCGCCTCCATCATGAAGGCGATGAAGGCCTTACAGGCGTTCGGCGCCTTCGAGTACTTGAAGGCCAGGATCGGGAAGGCGAGCTGGAACTCGGTGGGCTTGCCGACCGGGCCGATCGGCCAGACCGCGTGGTCCATGTCCTCGGCGAGCTTCGGGTTGTCCTTCTTGGCCGCCGCGTAGATCGAGATGCCGTTGTTGGTCAGGTACAGGTCGCCGGCCAGGAACGCCTTGTTGTTCGACGAGTCGTTCCACGACACCGTGCCGGGCACGAAGGTCTCGTACAGCGACTTGACGTATTCGAGCGCCTTGGCGGTCTCGGGCGAGTTGATGACGATCTTCTCGTTGGCGTCGACGAGGTTGCCGCCGTGCGACCAGAGCGCCCAGTGGCACCACGTGTTGCCGTCACCGGTGGCGTGGCCGAGGGCGAAGCCGGCGGGCGTGTTGTTCTTCTTCAGGCCGCGGCAGAGTTCGAGGAAGCCCGCCGTGTCGGTCGGGAACTTGTCGAACCCGGCCTTCTTCATCGCCGAGATGCGGTAGTTCGGATAGCCGCCGTTGAACGCCACGGGGATCGCGATCCACTTGCCCTTGACCTTGCCGTAGGCCTCGGCCGACGGGAACCAGGGGCCGTATTTCTTGCCGAGGGATTCTGCCACGTCCTCGAGCGGCAGGCACTTGTCGGGGAAGAGCGCCGGGAACGAGAACAGACCCCAGACCATGTCGGGCCCTTGGCCCGTATTGGCGGCGACCGACGCCTTGGGCTGGATGTCGTCGAAGGACTCGTTGGTCACCGTGACCTTGACGCCCGTCGCCTTGGTGAAGGCGTCGACGAGCTTCATGAAGGCCTCGTCCTCCGCCGGCACGAAGCGCTTCCAGCGCAGGAGCGACAGGCTCGCCCCCGGCTCGGGCTTCCACTCCGCGTTCTGCGCCCAGGCCTTGGCGAAGCCGAGGAGGTCGCCACCGGCGGCGAGGCCTGTCGCTGCGGCGCCCGCGAGGAGGGACCGGCGATCGAGAACGGACATCGTTACTTCTCCCTCGGTGATCGTGATCCTGGAGGCGCCGCGCGCCTCGAATCCGCGCCGGATCCGACGCGGGTCAGCTCGGCAGGCGACGGCCGGTCTCGGCGTCGAAGAAGTGCACGCGGTTCGGCCGCAGGGAGATCGTCTCGCCCGGCCGCTCGCGCACGCGCTCGCGCAGCACGCAGGTGATGTCCTGGCCCCCGGCCCGCACCGCCAGCATGGTCTCTGAGCCGGTCGGCTCCACGACGACGACCTCCGCGGCGATCCCCTCGGGCGCGAGGTCGAAATGCTCGGGGCGGACGCCCAGGATGAGCGGCCGGCCGTCGACCCCGGAGGGCGCGTCGGCGAGCGGGATCGACAGGCCGGTCTCGGTGGTGAAGGTCAGACGCCCGTTCGCCCGGACCTTGCCGGGCATGAAGTTCATGGCCGGCGAGCCGATGAAGCCGGCAACGAACAGGTTGTCGGGCCGGTCGTAGAGTTCGAGGGGCGGCCCGATCTGCTCCACGACCCCGTCGTGCATCACCACGATCCGGTCGGCCATGGTCATGGCCTCGATCTGGTCGTGGGTGACGTAGATCGTCGTCGTCTTCAGGCGCTGGTGCAGCTCCTTGATCTCGGTGCGCATCGCCACGCGGAGCTTGGCGTCGAGGTTGGAGAGCGGCTCGTCGAACAGGAAGACCTGCGGGTCGCGCACGATCGCCCGGCCCATGGCGACGCGCTGGCGCTGGCCGCCCGAGAGCTGGCGCGGGTAGCGGTCCAGCAGGGGAGCCAGCCCGAGGATCTGGGCGGCCTTGTTGACCCGGAGATCGATCTCGGAGGCCGGCGCCTTCCGGATCCGCATCGAGAACGCCATGTTCTCGCGGACGGTGAGATGCGGATAGAGGGCGTAGTTCTGGAACACCATGGCGATGTCCCGCTCCTTGGGCGGCACATCGTTCACCACGCGCTCGCCGATGCGGATCTCGCCGCCGGAGATGTTCTCGAGCCCGGCGATCATCCGCAGGAGCGTTGATTTCCCGCAGCCCGACGGGCCGACCAGGATCACGAATTCACCGTCCCGGATATCCACCGACACGCCGTGCAGGACATTCGTCGATCCGAAAGCCTTGCGAACCTCGCGGATTCCCACCGAGGCCATGCTTCCTCCCGATCAAGGCCGCTCTGTCGGCGGCTCTAGGGCAGCAGTACAAATGAGGGTTCGCGGGAAAGCAAGCCGGCCTTCTGGCAAAGCTGCAGATAATCTTGGATCTGTCAGGCGAGCTCGCTCGGCGCCCGTGACGAGCGCGGCCCGGTGAAACTTCCGGCGGGATGACGGGCGGCGCGGAATGCTATGGGATCGGGCGCCGGCCGCGGTGCCGGAACCGAGCCCGTCGCGCGCGGGCATTCAGCGGCTGACATCCAAGGCGGACATCCAGGGGACGTGAGCACATGTCGTTATCGGGCCTGACCGCGCGGGAGATCCTGCCCGCCGACGGATGCCGGGGCGCCCTCGTGGGCCGGGTGTGGCGGCCGGACGTGGCCGGTCCGAGCGTCGTGGCGATCCGCGCCGACGCGGATGGTGCGGCCCGAATCGTCGACGTTACCGCCGCCTTCCCCACCGTCAGCGACCTGTGCGAGGCCCGAGACCCCGCCGCCGCCCTGCGCGGCGCCCAGGGCGAGGACCTCGGCAGCCTCGACGCGGTGCTGGCCAACACGCCGCCGGACGCGCGCGACGCCACCAAGCCGTGGCTCCTGGCCCCGGTCGACCTTCAGGCCCTGAAGGCGGCGGGCGTGACCTTCGCCACCTCGATGCTGGAGCGGGTGATCGAGGAGCGCGCACGCGGCGATCTCGCCGCCGCGGCGGCGATCCGCGCCGAGGTCGAGCGCCTGGTCGGGCACGACCTGCGCCGGCTGAAGCCCGGTTCGCCCGAGGCCATGGCCCTCAAGGAGGTGCTGGTCGCCCAGGGCGCCTGGAGCCAGTACCTGGAAGTCGGCATCGGCCCGGACGCCGAGATCTTCACCAAGGCGCAGCCGCTCTCGGCCGTCGGCTGCGGCGCGGATGCGGGGCTGCACCCGGACTCGCACTGGAACAACCCCGAGCCCGAGGTGGCGCTCGCGGTCGCCTCCGACCAGCGGATCATCGGGGCGACGCTCGCCAACGACGTGAACCTGCGCGACTTCGAGGGCCGATCGGCGCTGCTCCTCGGGAAGGCCAAGGACAACAACGCCTCCTGCGCCGTGGGGCCGTTCCTGCGCCTGTTCGACGACACGTTCGGCCTCGACGACGTCCGCCGCACGACCGTGACCCTCGAGGTCACCGGCACGGACGGCTTCCGGTTGGAGGGCACCTCGCCGCTCTCCGAGATCAGCCGCGACCCGGAGGAGCTGGCGGAGGCGCTGATGGGGCGGACGCACAACTACCCCGACGGCGCCCTCCTCCTCCTCGGCACGATGTTCGCGCCGATCCAGGACCGGCACGGGCCGGGCCTCGGCTTCACCCACGCCGACGGCGACCGCGTCGCGGTGGCGAGCCCGGAACTCGGCTGCCTCGTCAACCGCATGCGCCCCTGCGACGCCTGCGAGCCCTGGACCTTCGGTGCCCGCGCGCTCATGCGGAACCTCGCCGCGCGCGGGATTCTGTGACAGAGCGGCGATCGGACCGAGCCCCGAGATGATGCCGATGACCGACACCGCCTTCCTCGACCGCCTCGCCGCGATCGTCGGACCGTCCGGTCTCGTCACCGGCGCGGAGCTGCGGGGACGCTCGGCCAACTGGACGCGCCCGACCGAGCCCTGCGCCGCCCTGGCCCTGGTCCGCCCGCGCAGCACGGAGGAGACCGGCGCCGTCATGGCCGCCTGCCACGCGGCGGGCGTCGCGGTGGTCCCGCGGGGCGGCGCCACCGGCCTCGTCGACGGCACGCTCTGTCAGCCCGACGAGATCACCCTGTCGACCGAGCGCATGACCGGCATCGAGCCGGTGGACCCGCTCGGCATGACGGTGGTGGTCGGCACCGGCGCGACGCTCGAGAGCGTGCAGGACGCCGCGTCCGCGGCGGGCCTGTTCTTCCCCCTCGACCTCGGCGCCCGCGGCTCGGCGACGATCGGCGGCGCGATCTCTACCAACGCCGGCGGCCTGCGGGTGCTGCGCTACGGCATGATGCGCGAGATGGTGCTCGGCCTGGAGGCGGTGCTCGCCGACGGCACGGTGGTGTCGTCGATGCGGCCGCTCATCAAGAACAACACCGGGCTCGACCTCAAGCAGCTCTTCCTCGGCACCGAGGGCACGATGGGCATCGTCACGCGGGCGGTCATCCGCCTGCGGCCGGAGCCCGCCGGCTACGCGACGGCGCTGATCGCGTGCCCCGGAGTCGATGACGGCGCGCGGGTGCTGCGGGCGGCGCAGAGCGCCTTCCAGGGGCGTGTGTCCTCGTTCGAGGGCCTGTGGCCGGACTTCTACCGGCTGATGACGGCGCCCGGGCGCGCGACCCCGCCGCTGGGGCCGGACTACCCATTCTACGCGATCATCGAGGTCGAGTGCGTCCCCGAGGAATCGGACCGGTTCCTCGGTCTGTTGGAAGGGCTGATGGGCGACGGCACGATCCTCGACGCCGTGGTCGCCGCCTCGGAGGAGCAGCGCCGCGGCATGTGGCGGATCCGCGACCGCGTCGAGCACCTGAACGCCGACGGGATCGACCGGGCCTTCGACGTGAGCGTGCCGCTCGCGCGGATGGACGGCTACGTCCGCGGCGCGCTCGACCGGCTCGCGGCGATCCCGGGCTGCCGGGCGGTCGTCTACGGGCATATCGGCGACAACAACCTCCACTGGAACACCACCCGCCTCGACGCCGCCGGCAACGCGGCGATCGACGCGGCGATCTACGAGCCGCTGGCGGAGCTGAACGGCTCCGTCTCGGCGGAGCACGGGATCGGGCTCGAGAAGCGGGCCAAGCTGAAGCTGTCGCGCTCGCCCGAGGAGATCGCCGTCATGCGGCTCGTGAAGCGGGCGCTCGATCCGGACAACCGGCTGAATCCGGGCAAGATCTTCTGAGGGCTCCGCCGTGGCGATCCGCTTGGCGGTGCGCCTCACGCCGCGCGGGGGCCGCGACGCCGCGGAGGGCTGGGCCCGGGACGAGAAGGGGCAGCCCTACCTGAAGGTCCGCGTCGCCGCCCCGCCGGTCGAGGGCGCGGCCAATGAGGCGCTCGTCGCGCTGATCGCCAAGGCGCTGAAGGTCAGCCGCGGCTCGGTCCGCATCGTGACCGGCGAGCAGAGCCGGCTGAAGATCCTGGAGATCGACGGCGTCGCGCAGGCGGATCTAGATCAAGTGTTCGGTTCGCCGTGAGCGGTCGCCTACGTCTTTGCGAGCGCAGCGAAGCAATCCAGTGTTGCGCGCGATCGGAGGCCTGAGGCGCGTCTGGATTGCTTCGCTGCGCTCGCAAGGACGGAAGAGCCTGAACGTCAGCCGCTCTCGGACGATGCGTCCCACCTTCCGCGACGCATCGTCCATCGACTGATCGATCAGAACGCGACCTTGTCGCCGCCCTTCAGCGCCAGCATCTCGCGCGCCTCGTCGGGCGAGGCGACCGCGAGGCCCAGCCCCTCGATGATCGCGCGCACCCGCCGGACCTGCGCGGCGTTGGTCTCGGCGAGCTTGCCCGGACCGTCCCAGAGGCTGTCCTCGAGCCCGACGCGGACGTTGCCGCCCATCGCGGCCGCCATGGCGGCGATGTTCATCTGGTTGCGGCCCGCGCCGAGCACCGACCAGCGGTACTGATCGCCGAACAGACGATCGGCGGTGCGCTTCATGTGCATCACGTCGTCCGGATGCGCGCCGATCCCGCCCTGCAGGCCGAAGACCGTCTGGATGAACAGCGGCGCCTGCACGAGCCCGCGGTCGAAGAAGTATTTCAGGTTGTAGAGATGCGCGGTGTCGTAGCACTCGAATTCGAACTTCGTCCCGTTCGGGCCGCAGGTTGTCAGGATGTGCTCGATCTGGCCGAACGTGTTGCGGAAGATGATGTCCTTGTTGCCGAGATAGTCCCGCTCCCACTGGTGCTTCAGGTCCTTGAAGCGGTCGAGCATGCCGAACAGGCCGAAGTTCATCGAGCCGAGGTTCAGCGAGGCGACCTCCGGCTGGAAGGTCGCGGCCGGGCGCACCCGCTCCTCGATGGACATGGTCGGCGCGCCGCCCGTGGTGATGTTCACCACGCAGTTCGAGCGCTGCTTGATCACCGGCAGGAACTTGGCGAAGGCCTCGGGTGTCTGGTCGGGCTGGCCGTTCTCCGGGTTGCGGGCGTGCAGGTGCACGATGGCGGCGCCGGCCTCGGCGGCGCCGATGGCGGCGTCGGCGATCTCCTCGGGCGTCACGGGCAGGTGCGGCGACATGCTGGGCGTGTGGATCGCGCCCGTCACCGCGCAGGTGATGATGACTTTCCGCTGTGAGGCCATGCTCAGTCCTTCCGTGAAGCCTTGTGGGCGCGGAGCGCCGCCAGCCGCGCGTCGCGGCGGTTCATGCGTGCGGGCAGATCGGTCGGCGGTTGCCACTTGGCCAGGATCGCCTCGGTGGCCGGCGCCTCGTAGACCGAGGGCGGAGCCGGGTCGGCGGCGAGGCTCTTGTAGAAACCGGTGTAGCGGGCGCAGTAATCGGCGATGCCGCCGGGCGCGTTGAGCTCGATCGTCTCGAACGGACCCATGAAGCTCCAGCGCAGGCCGAGGCCGTCCGCGACGGTCTTGTCGAGGTCCTGCGGGGTGACGTAGCCCTCCGAGGCGAGGCGGAACGCCTCCGCCAGGAGGGCGCCCTGGAGCCGGTTGAGGATGAAGCCCTCGATCTCCTTCAGCACGGTGATCGGGACCTGCCCGATCTGCTCGTAGACCTGACGGGCCCGCACCAGCGCCTCAGGAGCCGTCCACGGCGCGCCGGAGATCTCCACGAGCGGGATCAGGTGCGGCGGGTTCACCGGATGGCCGACCAGGCACCGGGCCCGACCGGGCAGATCCTCGGTGAACAGGGAGCAGCGGATCGCCGAGGAGGACGAGGCGATGACGGCCTCCCGCGGCGTCGCGGCGTCGAGGTCCGCGAACAGGCTTCGCTTCACCTCCAGCCGCTCCGGGCCGTTCTCCTGCACGAAGGCGACGCCGTCGAGGGCGGCCGCGAGCGTGCCGGCCGCGCGGATGCGCGCCGCGGCACCCGCGGGATCCGCGCAGAGGTCGTTCGCCGCCAGGGTCCGCAGCCCCTCGGCGCAGAGCGGGATCGCGGCCTCGGCGACGCCCGCCGCGGGATCGAACAGGCGCACGTCCCAGCCGGCACGGGCGAAGATCATCGCCCATGCCCGGCCGATCAGGCCGGCGCCGACGATCGCGACGCTCTCGGTCATAGCCACAGCACCTTCCGCCTCAACTCCTGATCCTCGCGCAGGAGACGCGACTCGCCCGTCCACTGCACGCTGCCGCGCTCCAGGGCGACGGTGCGGTCGGACAGCGCCAGGGCGAGGTCGAGGTGGTGGTCCACCAGGATGATCGCGATCTCCCGGCGCAGCCGGTCGAAGGCCTCGAACAGCTCCTCGGTCACGGCCGGCGACAGGCCCTCGAAGGGCTCGTCGAGGAGGAGGAGCCGCGTGTCCCCCGAGAGGGCGCGGGCCACCGCCACCATCTGCTGCTCGCCGCCGGACAGGCGGGCCGCGTCGACGCTCCAGCGCTCCTTCAGGCGCGGGAAGAACTCGAGGACCTTCTCCTCGTCCCAGTGGATGCCGGCGCCGGTGAGCCGCCGCAGCCGGCCGAGGCCCAGATTCTCCGCGACGGTCATGCCGGCGAACAGCGCCCGCCCCTGCGGCACGTAGCCGATCCCCAGCCGGGCGATCCGGTCGGGCGACAGGCCGGCGATGTCCTGGCCGGCGAGCACGATCCGGCCGGCGGCCGGCGGCGCGGTGCCGATCAGGGTCTTGAGCAGAGTCGACTTGCCGGCCCCGTTGCGTCCGAGGAGCGCCACGACCTCGCCCCGGCGCACCGCCAGGTTCACCCCGTTCAGGATGTGCGATTTGCCGTAGAAGGTGTCGACGCCCTCCATGGCGAGCAGCGTCTCGGCCTCGGCGGCGCTGGCGCGCGGCTTCGCGGCGATCGCCGCCGTGCCCGAGCCGAGATAGACCGCCTGCACCCGCTCGTCGTCCCGGGCATCCGCGACCGAGCCGTCGACCAGCACGGCGCCGTCGGCCATCACGGTGACGCGGTCGGCGAGGCGGAAGACGCGGTCGATGTCGTGCTCGACGAGGAGCACCGGGATGTCGGCCGAGAGCGCCTTGATCAGGTCGCCGACCCGCTCGCGCTCGGCCGCCGCGAGCCCGGCGAGGGGCTCGTCGAGCAGCAGCACGCGCGGCCGCGTGGCCAGGGCCAGCCCCATGTCGAGCAGCCGCTGGCCGCCGTAGGACAGGCTGCCGGCCTCGGCCCGCTCGATGCCGGACAGGCCGGTCCAGCGCAGCAGCTCGGCGGTGTCGTCGGCGATCTCCCGGACGGCCAACGCGTCCCGCCAGGGGCTGAAATGCGCGGCGTGCCGGGCCTGCACCGCGAGGCGAACGTTCTCCTCCACGGAGAGGCCCGGGAACAGGTTGGTGATCTGGAACGAGCGGCCGATCCCGGCCCGGGTGATGGCGTGCGGCTCCAAGCCGGCAATCTCGCTTCCGTCGAGGCGGATGCTGCCGCCGCTCGGGCGGAACATCCCGGACAGCAGGTTGAAGGCGGTGGTCTTGCCGGCGCCGTTCGGTCCGATCAGGGCGTGGAGCGTCCGGTCGGCCACCGCGAAGGACACGCCGCGCACCGCCTTCACGGGCCCGAAGCTCTTCCGGATCTCGTCGGCGACCAGCACCGGGCCGTCGCCGCGCCCCTCCGCGATGAAGCGGGCCGGGACGCGGCCCGAGGCGCCGGCGCGGCGGGCCGACATGGCCGCGCCCTCGGTCGGGACGCGCCGGAACGGCTTGAGCAGCCGCGCCGCGATGCCGACGAGCCCGTCCGGCGAGAACACGATGAAGGCGACGAACAGCAGGCCGAAATACAGCAGCCAATCGGCGGTGTAGATCGACAGGAACTCGCGGAAGAGGATGTAGAACAGCGCGCCGAGCGCCGGCCCGAGGAACGAGCGCATCCCGCCGATCACCACCATGGCGAGCAGCTCGCCCGAGAAGGCGATGGAGATCGGGTCGGCCGAGGTGAAGCGGTGACTGTAGGCCGCGAGCGCGCCCGCCAGCCCGGTGATCGTCGCCGAGATCACGAAGGCCGCGAGCTTGTAGCGGTTGGTGGCGTAGCCGAGGAAGCCGGCACGCTGCTCGTTCTCGCGGATCGCCACCAGGACGGTGCCCATCGGCGAGCGCCGGAAGCGCCACAGGGCGATCAGGACCGCGAAGGCGATCCCGGACACCGCGGCGTAGTAGGCGCCGGGTTCCTGCAGCGCCGCCCAGCGGTGCAGGTTGCCGATGCCGTTCTCGCCACCGGTGAGGTCGGTCCAGCGGAACGCGATGGCGTAGAGCATCGCCGTGAAGGCGAGGGTCAGGAGCGAGAAGTAGACGCCCCGCCGCCGGAGGATCAGGCCGCCGGCGGCGAGGGCCGCGAGCCCGGTGATCGCCAGGGCGCCGAGGAGCGGCAGGGCCATGTCGCCGGGGAAGAGGCGCGTCTGGAGGATCGCCACCGCGTAGGCGCCGATCCCGAACCACGCCCCGTGGCCGAACGAGGTGAGCCCGGTCCAGCCGACCAGGATGTTGAGGCCGAGCACCGCCAGGGCGAAGATCACCACGTCGGTGGCGGTGATCAGCGTCAGGCCGATCGCGTCGAGGGCGAAGGGCAGGACGATCAGGGCGGCGAGCGCCGCCCAGAGCTGGCGGCTCTCGCGCAGGATCAGGCCGCGCTGCGGCAGGGCGAGCGGCAGCGGCTCGGCGGTTCCGGACATGGGACGCTCTCCGCTCACTCGAACCGGGCGATGTGCTCGCCGAACAGGCCGCGCGGGCGCAGCAGCAGGACGAGCACCATGAGGGCGTAGACGGCGGCCTCGGTGGCCGGCGGGTAGGCGTAGGCAGTGAGGCCCCGGACCACGCCGACGATCAGCGCGGCGAGCACCACGCCCCAGAAGGAGCCCAGACCGCCGATCACCACGACCACGAAGGCGAAGGTCAGGATCTCGGCGCCCATGGCGGGCTGCACGCCCGTGACCGGCGCCATCATGGTCCCGGCGAGCGCCGCGAGCCCGACCGCGATCGTCACCACGGCGGTCATGTAGGGTCGGAGCGAGATGCCGAGCGCCGCGACCATGTCGGGGTTCTGCACGCCCGCCCGGACCACCCGCCCGAAGCTGGTGCGGGTCAGGAGCAGCCACAGGCCGGCGACGCAGGCGAGGGCCACGACGAGGATCGAGAGCCGGTAGCGCGAGTAGATCAGGTCGCCGATGAAGATCTGTCCGCGCAGCCAGCTCGGGATCCCGAAGGGCACCGGCGCCGCCCCGAAGGCCATGCGCAGGGCCTGCTCGGCCACCATGGCGAGCCCGAAGGTGAGGAGCAGGCCGAGCGTCGGGTCGCCGCGGTAGAAGCGCCGGAGCAGGAACCGCTCGATCAGGAGTCCGAGCACCGCCACCGCGAGCGGCGAGGCGATGAGCGCACCGCCGAAGCCGATGGTCGGCGTCAGCAGCACGGTCATGTAGGCGCCGATCGCGTAGAAGGCGCCGTGGGCGAGGTTCACGATCCCGCCGAGGCTGAAGATCAGCGACAAACCCAGCGCGATCAGCAGATACTGCACGCCGATCAGCAGGCCGTTGAGCACCTGCTCCAGGATGAAGACGAGCTGCATGGACGCCTCACGCCGGGAAGGTGCAGGCGTTCTCGTCGCGGGTGGTGGCGAGCACTTCCAGGCTCTCGCCGGGACCGGGCAGCGGCCCGGTCGAGGTGAAGATGTCGTAGGGGTTCTTGACCTGATCCGCCGGCAGGGCAGTGATCGCGAACATCTCCTGCATCAGTTCGTGGTCCCAGGGGCGGAAATAGCCCTCGCGGACCTTGGCGATGTCGAATTTCGCGCCCGATTCCAGGTGCTCCACGACCTTGATCGATTCGGTCGATTTGAGCTCGTTCATAGACTGCGCGACGATCTTCATCGCTGTGTAGTCGCCCCAGCCCTGGTTCTCCGGCGGCTTCTTGTACTTGGCCTTGAAGGCGGCGACGAACTTCTTCGCCGAGGGCGAGTCGATCTGGTGGTGCCAGATCACCGGCCAGGTGCCGAGGAAGTTCCCCGGTCCGGCGCCCCAGGCGAGCGCCGTGTCGAAGCCGAAGCCGGCGACCGGGAACGGCAGGCCGAACTCGCTGTACTGTTTCAGGAAGTTGGTGATCTGCGCGCCCGCGAGGTTGCAGATCACGAGGTCCGGCTTGGCCTGACGGAGCTTGAGCAGGAACGGCGAGAAGTCGGTGAGCTCGGTCGGGATCAGATCCTCGCCGACGAGGGTGGCGTCGTTGGCGGCGAAGTACTTCTTGGCCTGCTTCAGGAGATCGTGGCCGAAGGCGTAGTCGGCGGTGAGCGCGTAGACCTTGCGCCCCTTGATCAGGCCCCGGTCGAGCAGCGCCCGCCCGCAGGCCCGCACCATCATGGTGTTCTGCGATTCGACGTGGAACATGAACCGCTTGCAGTCGGAGCCGCGCAGCGCGTCCGAGTTGGCGCCGGTGTTGATGAACAGGATCTTCTCGCGCTGGGCGACCTGGCTGATCGCCAGCGCCGAAGCGGAGTTGATCTCGCCGACGAGGCAGGCGACGCGGTCGCGCTGGACCATGCGCTCGGCCTTGGCCGAGGCGGTCTGCGGGTTGACGCTGTCCTCCGACAGGAGCTCGACCTTCCGGCCCGCGATGCCGCCGGCCGCGTTGATCTCCTCCACCGCGAGCTGGGCCGCCTGCACGGCGAACTCGCCGAGCGGCCCGAGGAAGCCGGTCCGCGGCGTGAGGTGACCGATCCGGATCACCTCCGACTGCCCCTGGGAGAGCGCCGGGCTCGCGAGGGCCGGCGCGAGGAGCGCCGCGCCGCCGGCGCGCAGGAGGCTGCGGCGAGAAAGGGAATCCCCGTACCGGTCCGTCATCGTTCCGCTCCCGTGCGTGTCCTCCAGCCGGGTTGTTGTGGCGGGCTCTGACGGCCCTCACCCGAACTGTGATCACAGATCACTAGCGTGATAGTGCCGGATCCGTCTAGTGTCGGCATATGAATTCCACTTTGGCGCTGGCCGACCTGCCCCAGCTCGAGCGGCGGACCCTGTCCGACACCGTCTACGAGGCCCTGTCGGATCTGCTCGCCTCGGGGCGGCTGGCGCCGGGCGACCGGCTGTCCCTCCGGCAGAGTGCGGCGGCCCTCGGCGTCTCGGTCATGCCGGTGCGCGAGGCGGTGAGCCGGCTCGCGGCGGACGGCGTGCTGGAAGTGGCGCCGAATCGGGTGATCCGGGTGCCGGTCATGGGCGCGGCCGCGTTCCGGGCCCTGGTCGAGACCCGCATCGCGGTCGAGGGGATCGCGGTGGCGCGGGCGGCCGAGCGGCGGACGGGGGCCGAGCTCGCGGCGATCCGGAGCGCCGAGACGGCCTTCCGGGCCGAGGCCGAGGCGGCGGAGCCCGACAGGGCGCGCGCCGTCCAGCTCAACCGCGACTTGCATTTCGCCATCTACGGCGCCTGCGGGCTGGCACCCCTGCAGGAGATCATCGCGCGGCTCTGGCTGAAGGCCGGCCCGGTGATCAACCTGGATCTGCGCGCCCACCCGGAGCGCCTCCTCCAGGGCTTCGCTCTGCGCCGGCACGCCGAGGCCGTGGCGGCCATCGAGATCCGGGACGGCGCGGCGGCCGCGGCCGCGATCGCCGCCGACATCCGGGAAGCCGCGGAGTTCATCTTGACCCGCGGCGGATTGCGGGACGTTCAGGGAGAGGATTGATCATGGATCTGGGGATTGCCGGCCTGCGCGTCCTGGTGACGGCGGGCGCTGCCGGAATCGGTCGCGAGATCGTCGACGCCTTCCTGGACGAAGGCGCGCGCGTCTTCGCCTGCGATATCGACGCCGAGGCCTTGGCCGCGCTGCCGGACACCGTCGGGCGCAGCCGGACCGACGTCGCCGACCGCGACGCCGTCGCCGCGATGATGGACCAGGCGGTCGAGTTCCTCGGCGGCCTCGACGTGCTCGTCAACAATGCCGGGATCGCCGGCCCGACCGGTCGGGTCGAGGAGATCGCGCCCGAGGAGTGGGATCGCTGCCTCACGGTCTGCCTGACCAGCCAGTTCAACTGCGCGCGCCTGGCGGTGCCGCACCTGCGTCAGAGCGCCAACGCCTCGATCGTCAACCTCTCCTCGGCCGCGGGCAAGTTCGGCTTCGCCCTGCGCAGCCCCTACGCGGCCGCCAAATGGGGGGTGATCGGCTTCACCAAGTCCTTGGCGATCGAGCTCGGCAATGCCGGGATCCGGGTGAACGCGATCCTCCCGGGTCTCGTCGCCGGGGATCGCCAGCGCCGGGTGCTCGAATCGAAGGCCCAGCAGCAGGGCACGAGCTTCGCCGACATGGAGGCGCGGGCGTTCTCATTCGTGTCGGTGAAGGAGTACGTCACGGCGCGGCAGCTCGCCGACCAGATCCTGCTGCTCTGCTCGCCGCGTGGCCGGACGATCTCGGGGCAGGCCATTTCCGTCGATGGTGACACCCGGATGCTGTCCTGAAATTAATCCAGCGCCGGAGATGCTGCGGCGGATCAATCCTCAGAGTATTGCAAGATTGAGCTCAGGGCGCCGCGACCGCGGCCGCGACGCCCGCCGCGGTAGCGGAAGACACGAGCCGGACCGCCAGCGCCGGCCCCAGGATGCGAGGAAGCGACCATGAGCGACAAACGCCGGATCACGCCCGCCGACCTGCGCTCGAAGGCCTGGTTCGACAACCCGCACAACCCGGGCATGACCGCCCTCTACCTGGAGCGCTACCTCAATTACGGGCTGACGCCGGAGGAGCTGCGGTCGGGCAAGCCCCTGATCGGCATCGCCCAGACGGGTTCCGACCTGTCGCCCTGCAACCGCCATCACGTCGAGCTCGCCAAGCGGGTGCGGGACGGCATCACGGCGGCCGGCGGCGTCGCCTTCGAGTTTCCCTGCCACCCGATCCAGGAGACCGGGAAGCGGCCGACCGCGTCGCTCGACCGGAACCTCGCCTACCTATCGCTGGTCGAGGTGCTGTACGGCTACCCGCTCGACGGCGTCGTGCTGCTGACCGGCTGCGACAAGACCATGCCGGCCTGTCTGATGGCGGCGGCCACCGTCAACATCCCGGCGATCTCGCTGAACGTCGGACCGATGCTCAACGGTTACTTCCAGAAGGAGCTGACCGGGTCCGGCACGATCGTCTGGAAGACGCGCGAGCGGCATGCCGCCGGCGATATCGACTTCCAGCAGTTCATGGACATCGTCGGGTCGTCGGCACCGTCCACGGGCCACTGCAACACGATGGGAACGGCCTCGACAATGAACGCCCTCGCCGAGGCGCTCGGCCTCGCGCTGCCCGGCTCGGCGGCGATCCCGGCGCCCTACCGCGAACGCGGCCAGGCGGCCTACGCCACCGGCCAGCGGATCGTCGAGATGGTCTGGGAAGACCTCAAGCCCTCTGACATCCTGACCCGCGAGGCCTTTGAGAACGCGATCGTGGCCAACGCAGCGATCGGCGGTTCGACCAACGCGCCGATCCACATCAACGCCATCGCCAAGCATATCGGCGTGCCGCTGAGCTGCGACGACTGGGAACAGGTCGGGTTCGAGATCCCGCTGCTCGTGGACATGCAGCCCGCCGGCCGCTGGCTCGGCGAGGAGTATTTCCGCGCGGGCGGCCTGCCGGCGGTCTTCGCCGAGCTGATCGAGGCCGGGAAGGTCCACGAGGGTGCCCTGACCTGCAACGGCCGGACCGTCGGCGAGAACTACCGCGGGCGGCACAGCTGGAACCGCGACGTGATCCGCGCCTACGGCGAGCCGCTGATGGAGCGCGCCGGCTTCCTCAATCTCAAGGGGAGCCTGTTCGATTCCGCGATCATGAAGACCTGCGTGATCTCGGAGGAATTCGCCGCCCGCTACCTGCGCAATCCGAACGATCCGATGGCCTTCGAGGGGCGGGTGATCGTGTTCGACGGTCCCGAGGACTACCACATGCGGATCGACGACCCGGCGCTCGACATCGACGAGAACACGATCCTGATCATGCGCGGGGCCGGTCCGATCGGCTATCCCGGCGCCGCCGAGGTGGTGAATATGCAGCCGCCCGGCGCCCTGATCCGGCGCGGCGTCACCTCGCTGCCCTGCATCGGCGATGGCCGGCAATCCGGCACCTCCGGCACGCCCGCCATCCTGAACGCGTCTCCCGAGGCGGCCGCGGGCGGCGGGCTGGCCCTGTTGCAGAGCGGCGACCGTATCCGGATCGACCTCAACCGCCGGAGCGCCGACATCCTGCTCCCGGCCGAGGAGATCGCGCGCCGGCGCGCGGATCTGGCGGCGCGCGGCGGATATCCCTACCCGGCGACGCAGACGCCCTGGCAGGAGATCTACCGCGATCAGGTCGACCAGCTCGATCAAGGCATGGTGCTGAAGGGCGCGGTGAAGTTCCAGAAGGTCGCGCAGGCCTCCGGGGTGCCGCGGGACAACCACTGAGGCCGTTACCAGAACCCGCCGGACGGGCGGACGCGGGGCTGCGACGGGCCTCGCGCCGGGCGAGGTTCGCGGCAGCCCGCGAGGCCCGGCGCAGTACAGGACTCCGGCCGCCCGCTGCCAGCGTGACACCGCGGCCGGTTTGCGCCGCAGTGAATTTTGAATACATTTCCCCGCGGGTGGGCGCGTCCCATCTCGGGAGGGATCGATCGTGACGGAAGCGAGGGCGGATGCCCCGGCGCCGCGTGCAGCGGCGCGCCTCGAGGCCGGTTTGCCGCGCCGGCTGGCGGAGCAGCTCCAGGGTGAGGCGCGCTTCGACGCCTTCACGCGCGGACGCTACAGCACCGATGCGTCGATCTACCAGATCATGCCCGCCGGCGTGGTGCTGCCGCGCTCCGCCGCCGACATCGCCGCGACCCTGCGCATCGCCGCCGAGCACGGCGCCCCGGTAATCCTGCGTGGCGGCGGCACCTCGCAGAACGGCCAGCCGATCGGGTCCGGCCTCGTCGTCGACTGCTCGCGGTACTTCAACGGCGTCCTGGCCTACGACGCGGAGGCCGGCACGATCACCGTCGAGCCCGGCATGGTGCTGGAGCGCCTGAACACCCGGGTGAAGGCCGACGGCTGGTTCTTCCCGGTCGAGCCCTCGACGGCCACCCGCTGCACCATCGGCGGCATGGCGGGCAACAATTCCTGCGGGGCCCGCTCCCTGCGCTACGGGAAGATGAGCGACAACGTCCTCGCGATCGAGGCGCTGCTCCACGACGGCGAGGCCTTCGGCTTCGGCCTGACCGGAAACGCGCATCCGGGCGTGAACGGGTCGGATCGGGCCGCGGCGCTCGCCGCGCGGATGCGCGGCCTCGCCGAGGACCACCGCGCCGAGATCGAGGCGCACTACCCGAAGGTTCAGCGCCGCGTGGGCGGCTACAACCTCGATTCGCTGATCGAGGCCCAGCCGAACCTTGCGCACCTGCTCGTCGGGTCCGAGGGCACGCTGGCCGCGACCACCGCGGTGACGCTGAAGCTCTCGCGCCTGCCGACACACCGCGTGATGGGCGTGTGCCACTTCCCGTCCTTCCGGGCGGCCATGGAGACGACGCGGCACATCGTCGGCCTGGACCCGGTGGCGGTCGAGCTGGTCGACAACAACGTCCTCGTGCTCGGCGCCGATATCCCGCTGTTCCGCACGACGCTCGCCGACATCACCAAGAGCAAGCCGAACTGCCTTCTGCTGACGGAGTTCGCCGGCGACGACCTCGCGTCGCTCCGGCGCGACCTGAAGCGCCTCGACGCCTGCATGGCCGATCACGGCTTCCCGGACGCCGTCGTGGAGGTGGTCGAGCCCGCGCGCCAGAAATCCGTCTGGGAGGTGCGCGAGGCCTGCCTCAACATCATGATGTCGATGAAGGGCGACGCGAAGCCGGTCTCGTTCATCGAGGATTGCGCCGTCCCGCTGGAGCACCTCGCCGACTACACCGACGCGGTGACGGAGGTCTTCACCAAGAACGGCACCCGCGGCACGTGGTATGCCCACGCGTCTGTCGGCTGCCTGCATGTCCGCCCGATCCTCGACATGAAGGAGGCCGGCGATGTCCGGCGGATGCGGGCGATCGCGGAGGAAACCTCCGAGCTGGTGCGCCGCTACAAGGGCTCGTATTCCGGCGAGCACGGCGACGGACTCTCGCGCTCGGAATTCGTCGAGCCGCTGTTCGGCGCGACGCTCACCCGCGCCTTCGAGACCGTGAAGGACGCGTTCGACCCGGAAAACCGGCTCAACCCCGGCAAGATCGTGCGGGCGCCGAAGTTCGACGATCGCAGCCTGTTCCGCTTCAAGCCGGACTACGCCGTGTCGGCGCCGATGAAGACCGCCCTCGACTGGTCGGACTGGGGCGGCTTCGGCTCCGCCGTCGAGATGTGCAACAACAACGGCACCTGCCGGAAGCTCGTCGGCGGCGCCATGTGCCCCTCCTACCGGGCAACCCGGGAGGAGCAGCACCTGACCCGGGGCCGGGCCAATTCCCTGCGGCTCGCGATCTCGGGCCAGCTCGGCAAGGACGCCTTCACCAGCCCGGAGATGAAGCGCACCCTCGATCTCTGCGTCTCCTGCAAGGCCTGCCGCCGCGAGTGCCCGACCGGCGTCGACATGGCCAAGATGAAGATCGAGTTCCTCCACCACTACCATGCCCGCCACGGGCTTCCCTTGCGGGAGCGCCTCATCGCGACGATGCCGCTCTACGCCGGGGCCGCCGCGCGGCTGGCGCCGCTCCTCAACCTGCGGGACCGGTACCCGGCCCTCGCCGCCCTCTCGGAGCGCGTCGCCGGCCTCTCGGCCAAGCGCTCGCTGCCGCGCTGGCGCCGGCCCTGGAGCGAGCAGGGCGAGCCCGCCCACGCGCAGGACGTCGCGGGCGATTTCCGCGACGTGATCCTGTTCGGCGACACCTTCAACCGGGCCTTCGAGCGGGAGAATCTCGAGGCGGCCGAGCGCGTCCTGCAGGCGGCCGGCTACCGGCTGCACCGGGTCTACCCGTCCCGCGGCCGACGCCCCCTCTGCTGCGGCCGGACCTGGCTCTCCGCCGGCCAGACCGACCGGGCGCGCCAGGAGGCGCGCCGCACCCTCGACGCGCTTCTGCCGTTCCTGCGCGCGGGGGCACGGGTCGTCGGCCTCGAGCCGTCCTGCCTGCTGACCTTCCGGGACGAGTTCGCGGCGCTCCTGCCCGGCGAAGAGGCCGCGCTGCTGGCCAAGCAGTCGTTCCTGTTCGAGGAGTTGCTGGCCGCCGACCTGACGGCCGGACGCATCGCGCTGCCGTTCGCCGATCAGGGCGGCCGGGTCGCGCACCTGCACGGCCACTGCCATCAGAAATCCTTCGGCGTCATGGGCTCGGTCGAGACGGTGCTCCGGTCGGTGCCGGGGCTCGACCTGCGGGTCATCGAGTCGAGCTGCTGCGGGATGGCGGGCGCCTTCGGCTACCGGCCGGAATCCATCGAGACGTCCTTCGTCATGGCGGAGCTGTCGCTGTTCCCGGCGCTGCGCGCCGCAGGGCCCGACGACCTCGTGGTGGCCGACGGGACGAGCTGCCGTCACCAGATCCACGACGGGCTGGGTCTCCAGGCGGAACATGTGGCCCGCGTGCTGGATCGGGCCCTCGTGCCTCGACACTCCATTGCCGGGCACCTACACATAGACCACAGGTCGCACTGACCTGACGTGTGTCGGGGGACCATGAAGAAAATCGAGCCCGGGATCGGCATCAGCCGCCGCTACCTCCACGACGAGGTCGCCGAGCGCATGCGCGAACTGATCCGGTCCGGCGAGATGGAGCCGAAGGCGCGGATCAACGAGAGCGAGCTGACCGAGCGCTTCGGGATCTCGCGGACGCCGCTCCGCGAGGCGATCAAGATCCTGGCGACGGAGGGACTGCTCGAATTGCTCCCGAATCGCGGGGCGCGCGTCGCCAGCATCTCGGACGGCGAACTCGAGGAGATGATGGAGGTGATCGCCGGCCTCGAGGCGACGGCCGGTGACCTCGCCTGCCGCACGATCACCGACGCCGACATCGACGCCCTAGTGGTCGACCACGACGCGATGGTCGAGGCCTGGAAATCGGGCGACGAGGCCGGTTACTTCAGCCACAACCGGCGCATCCACGAGGGGATCATGGCGGCGAGCCGCAACACGATCCTCGCCAACATCTACGAGAGCCTGTCCGGCCGGATCCAGCGCTCGCGCTACTCCGCCCACCAGACCCCCGAGCAGTGGTCCCGCGCCGTCTCCGAGCACGAGCGCATGATCGCGCTGCTGCGCGCCCGGGACGGTGCGGCGCTGGCCGTCCTGATGCGCGAGCACATCCGCGGGAAGAAGTCGGTGATCGCCGCCAATTACGGTGCGGCCGAGACCGCCTGAGCCTCAGCCGCGATAGACCGCGCCCGCGATCAGCCGGGCGTCCCGGTCATCTCGAACCAGAACGACGCGCCCGGCGTGCAAGAATCGTTCGCGTAGAGGAACGGGATGTCGGGGCCGTTGCCGCGGGCGGCGAAGACCGTCTTGACCCGAGCGCTCATCGCCGGGTCCTGGCAGATATACATCACCGGCACGGTCACCCGGAACGGCGGCGCGCCGCACAGCAGCATCGCCGCCAGAAGGTACTGCTCGTTGTACAATCGGCAGTTCCAGGCGGACGGGTAGTCGTCCGGGATGAAGATGTCGTGGATCTGCACGATCACGCCCGGTGCGAGGCGCGGCATCACCTCGAAGAAGAACACCGTCACATCCGAATTCGCGAAGGAGCGGTGCGAACCGTCGAAGAAGAGGATGTCGCCCGCCTTCAGTTCCTCGAAGATCTTCAGATCGCAGGATTCGAGCGGGCTGCGCACGGTCCAGTCGCAAAGCGCGTCGATCTCGCGGCGGGGCATCGGATCGATCGAGGTGATCCGCGTCGGAAGGTTCAAGGTGTCGATCGCGTGCCGCGCGAAGCAGGTCGAGCAGCCCGAGCCGATCTCGAAGAACCGAGACGGGCGCTTCCAGGCCAGCATGGTCATCAGCGCGGCGCCGTCGAGGGCGGTGAACCACGTGTTGTTCCAGTGGGGCGTCGCCCCACCGGTCACGGGCGCGTCGTGCGGGACGCTGTGCAGCAGGTCCGCCCGCGTCTCGAGTTCCGTGAGGAAGCTGTCGTAGGCCGCGTGCGACCGGGCGAGCACCGCCTTGAGCTGGCCGTGCGGCGCCCGGCCCGGCGACCAGCGCGCGGACGGCACGACGGGGTAGTAATCGTGGACCGTGTGGCTCCAGCGAAAAACTTCCCGGCTGGCCCGGAAGATATCCACCCCCGCGCGACGGCCCGCGCTCCTGACGACGTCCTTCAGCATGATCGATCCCCGGCTCCGGATCGACAATGCCGGGACTGCAACTTATGGTCGAGTCGGGCGGAACACCTACGCAGTCCGACCTGCCGGCAGGGTTAGGGCGCGATGAAGGGACGATCCCCGGGCCGGGCCCGGATTCGGACAGGCCGCCGACACCATTATCGCGGGCGATGCGCCCCCCGCCGCTCAGGCGGCGCTCGGCGCCCGCAGTCCGGCCACCAGATCGGTGAAGCGGTCGCCCTGAACGATCACGTGGCCCCGGAGGGCCTCCGCGGCGCCGGCCTCGTCGCCCGCGATGATCGCGGCGACGATCGCCTCGTGCTCGGCCAGCGATTGCGGCAGGCGCTGGCGCACGCGCAGCTGCAGCCGGCGATACGGGGCCAAGCGGCGATGGAGCGACAGCGCCTGCTCCGCCAGGAAGGCGTTCCGGCTCGCCCGGTACACGACCGTGTGGAACACGTAGTTCTCGGCGTAGTAGGCCTCGGTGTCCTCGGTGGTCAGGGCGGCGCGGCAGCCCTCCAGCGCGGCGCGCAGCGCGGCGGCGTCCTCGGGGACGAGGCGGCGCGCCGCGAGACGGCCGCAGGCCGCCTCGATCTCCGCCATCGTCTCGAACATGGCGAGCAGCAGGTGCGGCTCGGGCGCGCTGACGATCGCTCCCCGCCGGGGCTTCGTCTGCACGAGGCCGGTGACGGCGAGCTGCAGCAGCGCCTCCCGGATGGGCGTGCGCGAGACCCCGAAGCGGGCCGCGAGCTGGTTCTCGTCGAGCCGCGATCCCAAGGCGAGCTCGCCCGAGACGATCTCATCCTCGATCCGCTGCCGCAGCCGCTGCGCGTGGCTCATGCCGCCGTTCCCTCCCCCGATGAACGGGTCGCGCGCCGCCCCGCCCTTGAGGCCGGCGGATGTTCGGCGCGCGCGAACATTATGCTGGAGCATTGACAAAATATACAAGCCGGTTTTCCATGCATACAACGAGGCGCCGTACTATTGCAGCGCACAAAATTACGCCGCGTTGTTTGCGGTGCGGGAGAGCTCCATGACGCCAACTCGTCGATCGCTGATCGCGGCCACGCTCGCGGCACCGGCCATCCTGCGGTTCGGCCTGAACAGCGCGCAGGCGGCCACGACGCTGAAGCTGTCCCACCAGTTCCCCGGCGGCACGATCGACGAGGGCGATTTCCGCGACCGCATGTGCCGGAAGTTCGCCAAGATGGTCGGCGAGCGCTCGAAGGGCGCCCTGGACGTCCAGGTCTACCCGGGCTCCTCGCTGATGAAGACGAACGCCCAGTTCGGCGCCATGCGCAAGGGCGCGCTCGACATGTCGCTCTACCCGAGCCCCTACGCGGGCGGCGAGATTCCGGAACTCAATATCGGCCTGATGCCCGCCCTCGTGACGTCCTACGCGCAGGCCGTGGCGTGGAAGGCGGCCCCGGTCGGCCGCAAGCTCACCGAGATCCTGGACGCGAAGGGCATCATCCTGGTCTCCTGGGTCTGGCAGGCCGGCGGCGTCGCGAGCCGGGAGCGCGCCCTCGTGGCGCCGGCCGACGCCAAGGGGATGAAGGTCCGCGGCGGCTCGCGCGAGATGGACATGATGATGAAGGAGGCCGGCGCGGCCACCCTCTCGATCCCGTCGAACGAGTCCTACGCGGCGATGCAGACCGGCGCCTGCGACGCGGTGATCACCTCATCCACCAGCCTGATCTCCTTCCGCCTTGAGGAGCTGTCCAAGGCGCTGACCTCGGGGCGCGAGCGCTCCTACTGGTTCATGCTCGAGCCGATCATGATGTCCAAGATCGTGTTCTCGGGCCTGCCGAAGGAGCAGCAGGACCTGATCATGGCGGTCGGCACGGAGCTCGAGGCCTTCGGCCAGGCCGGCGCGAAAGAGGACGACACCCGCGTCGAGGAGATCTTCGCCAAGGCCGGCGCCAAGGTCGTCCAGGTCGACGAGAAGTCCCTCGGCCAGTGGCGGGATCTCGCCCGCAGCACGGCCTGGAAGGACTACGCCGCCAAGAACGCGAACTGCGCGGAACTGCTGAAGCTCGCGGAGCAGGTCGCGTGAGCCACGGCTTCGACGCGGCCACGGCCGCCCCGGAGGCGCGCGGGGCCGAGGAACCGCGCCTTCCGGGCCTCCTCGGCACCTTCGATTGGGGCATGCGCCTCCTGAACAAGGTGATCCTGGCCGTCGGCGGCCTCTGCCTGGTGGCAGCCTGCCTCGTCCTGACCCACAGCGTCGTCGTCCGCTACCTCCTGAAGGAGCCGACGGAGTGGCAGGACGAGATGGCGGTGTACCTCATCATCGGGGCCACCTTCCTGTCGGCGGCCGGCGTGCAGGCCAAGCGCGGGCACGTCGCGATCGAGGCCCTGACCGGCCTCCTCCCGCCCGCCGCCAACCGGGTCCGGCTCCTGCTGGCCGACGTCGTCAGCCTCGCCTTCTGCCTGTTCTTCGCCTGGAAGAGCTGGTCCCTCGATCACGAGGCGTGGGTCGACGGGCAGGTCTCGCAGTCGACCTGGGGACCGCCCCTCTGGATCCCCTACACGCTGATGTCGGTCGGCATGAGCCTGCTGTGCGTCCAGTTCGTCCTCCAGATCGCCGAGGCCCTCGCCTACGGGCCCCGGGCCGCCGGCTGGGCGCAGCCCAAGATCGGGCTCGGGGCCGACGTGAATCGCGACATGCACGGGGCGGCCGAGGTCGCGCCCCGGGGACCGGACCCAATGGGTCAGACCGTTTCCGCGAAGGTTGAACGATGAGCACGGCCGCGATCGGCTTCCTGTACGCGGGCGCGACCCTCGGGGCGATGCTCTCGGGCATCCCCATCGCCTTCGCGCTGGGCTTCGTGGCGCTCGCCTTCATGGTGGCGTTCATGCCCGGGGCCTCCCTCGATACGGTGGCGCAGAACGTCTACGAGGAGATGGCCTCCATCACCCTGCTGTCGATCCCGCTCTTCATCCTGAAGGGCGCGGCCATCGGGCGGTCCAAGGCGGGCCAGGATCTCTACACGGCCATGCACGCCTGGATGCACCGCATCCCGGGCGGCCTGGGCATCGCCAACGTCTTCGCCTGCGCGCTCTTCGCCGCCATGGCGGGCTCCAGCCCGGCCACCTGCTCGGCGATCGGCTCGGCCGGCATCCCGGAGATGCGCAAGCGCGGCTACTCGCCGGGCTTCGCGGCCGGGATCATCGCGGCGGGCGGCACGCTCGGCATCCTGCTGCCGCCCTCGATCACCATGATCCTGTACGCGGTGGCGGCCGAGCAGTCGCTCGGGCGGCTGTTCCTCGCGGGCATCGGGCCGGGACTCCTGCTCGTGGGCCTGTTCGCCGCGTGGTCGATGGTGCGCTTCCGCTCGGAATACGCCGCCGCGAAGGTGGCCCTGGAGCGCGGCGGGCCGGCCTCGCCGATCCTGGCGGACGAGCAGTACAGCATGGCGCAGCGCTTCTCGACGCTGCCGCGGGTCCTGCCCTTCGTGGTCCTGCTCACCGGTGTGATGGTGGCGCTCTACGGCGGCTACGCCACGCCGTCCGAGACCGCGGGCCTCGGCGGGCTGATGGCCCTGGCGCTGATCGCCGCGATCTACGGCGTCTGGCGGTTCCGCGACGTCACGCCGATCCTGACGGCGACGCTGCGGGAATCGACCATGCTGATGCTCATCATCGGCATGTCGCTGCTCTACGCCTACGTGATGAGCTACCTGCACATCTCGCAGTCGGCCGCCGCCGCGATCGTCGCGATGCAGCTCTCGCCGTGGGTGCTGCTGGTGACCATCCTGGCGCTGGTGATCGCGCTCGGCTTCTTCCTGCCGCCGGTCTCGATCATCCTGATGACGGCGCCGATCATCCTGCCGCCGCTCAAGGCCGCCGGGTTCGACCTCGTGTGGTTCGGCGTGGTGATGACCATCACCATGGAGATGGGCCTGATCCACCCGCCGGTGGGCCTCAACATCTTCGTCATCAAGAACATCGCCCCGGACATCCCGCTCTCGGACATCATCTGGGGCACCCTGCCCTTCGTGATCCTGATGGCGGTGGCGATCCTGATCCTGTGCCTCGTGCCGGGCATCGCGATGTGGCTGCCGGACCTGCTGCTGACGACGATGCGGTAGGTCGAAACACGCAGCGAGTCTGCCGGGCAGGCCCCTCTCCGCCGGGAGAGGGGCCTGTCGCGCGAGGGGACACGGTCGCGCGAGCGTCGCGCCCCGCGCAGTGGCGGCCCGCGTCGGCGCGCTGGCCGGCGCGACCGGAGCCGCCTATGGCAGCGCGCGCGCCGCCCCGCCCCGATCCCGAGCTTCGGACCGAACCATGAGCCTCGCCTCCGTGCGCGCCTTCTTCGCCGAGAAGGCGCCCGACATCGCGGTCATCGTGCTGGAGACCAGCACCGCGACCGTCGCCGAGGCGGCGGAGGGCCACGGCGTCGTCCCGGCCCAGATCGCCAAGACGCTCTCGATCCGGGTCGGCGATCAGGTCGCCCTGGTGGTGACGCGCGGCGACGCGCGGCTCGACAACCGGAAGGCCAAGGCCGCCTTCGGCGGCAAGGTGCGGATGCTCGACTTCGGCGAGGTCGAGGCGCTCACCGGCCATCCGGTGGGCGGCGTCTGCCCCTTTGGCCTGTCGACGCCGCTGCCAGTCTACTGCGACGTCTCGCTGCGGGCGTTCGACGAGGTGGTGCCGGCGGCCGGCAGCACCCACAGCTCGGTGCGGATCGCGCCGGCGCGGATGGCCGAGCTGACCGGCGCCGCCTGGGTCGATGTCTGCGCGCTGCCGGGCTGAGCGGCGCGGCCAGCGCCATTCCCGCTCCGCACGAGGTGCGGATCCCCGCTCCCGCGCGGGAGAGGGAGAGGTTGAGGGATCAGGGCTGTCCAGACGAGGCGCGCGCCGTCGACGGAGGATCGCGCGCTTGATCCTTAACGTTCTCGTCCCTCACCCCAACCCTCTCCCGCCCGGGAGAAGAGGCATGGCGCCTCTGTCTCGACACTGAAGACGCTTTCTCTCCGGACCGTCGCAACACCCTCCGGTGCGGCCCTAGCGCCCGGTCCAGTTGGGCGGGCGCTTGCCGAGGAACGCCTCCATGCCCTCGCGGAAATCCTGGCTCATGTAGCACATGAGGATCAGGTCATCGCCGGGATGCGGCGCGCCCTCGGCGCCGGCCTCCTCCTCGGCGAGCCGCCGCAGACCCTCCTTGGTCGCCTGCATGGTCAGCGGCGCGTGGTTGGCCAAGAGCTGGGCCAGCGTATCGACCCGCTCCGTGAGCGCGATCCGATCGTCGACCACCTCGCCTACGAGGCCGATGGCGAGCGCCTCTTCGGCGCCGACGAGGCGGGCGGTGAAGATGATGTCCTTGACCCGCGCCGGGCCGATCAGGCCGGAGAGCCGCTTGAGGTTGCCCTGGCTCAGGCAGTTGCCGAGGGTGCGGGCGATCGGGAAGCCGAAGCGGGCGTCGCGCGTGGCGATGCGCAGGTCGCAGGCCGCCGCGATGGCCGCGCCGCCGCCCGTGCAGGCGCCGGCGATCGCCGCGATGGTCGGCACCCGCAGCCGCTCCAGGGAGCCCAGCACCCTGTCCATGAAGCGCTCGTAGCCCAGCGCGTCCTCGGCGGTGCTGAAGTCGCGGAACTGGGCGATGTCGGTCCCGGCCGCGAAGGCCTTGTCGCCCGCGCCGGTGATGATCAGCGCCTTGACTGCGGGGTTCCCGGCGATCGCCTCGCAGCAGGTGATCAGGCCCTGATACATCGCGAAGGTCAGCGCGTTGCGCGCCTGCGGACGGTTCAGGACGATGCGGGCGATGCCGGCCTCGTCGGTGGTGAACAGCAACTCGTCGGTCGCGGGCTTGGCGGTCATGCGCGGCGTCTCCGGGTGGCGGCGTCAGGCCGCGGTCTCGCGGACCACGCCCCGCGCGATCAGCGCGTCGATCTCGGCCGGCGCGTAGCCGGCCTCGGCCAGGATCGCGCGGGAATGCTCGCCGAGCAACGGGGCCGGCCCGTGCACGCGACCTGGCGTCTCGGAGAACTTCACCGGCAGGCCGAGCGTCTTCATGCGGCCGACCCGCGGGTGATCGACCTCGACCACCATCTCGCGGGCGAGGGTCTGCGGGTCCCGGTGCATCGCGTTCACGTCGAGGACCGGGCCGGCCGGGACGCCGCCGGCTTCCAGCCGGGCGAGCCACTCGGCCGAGCCGTGGGCCCGGAAGATCGGCGCGAGGGTCGCGGCGAGCGCGTGCCGGTTGGCCATCCGGTCGCGGTTGAGCGCGAAGCGCGGATCCTCCGCGAGGTCGTCGGCGCCGATGGCCTTGAGCAGGCGCAGCCAGTTGGTCTGGTTGGCCGCGCCGATCGTGATCCAGCCGTCGGCGGTCTCGAAGGCCTCGTAGGGGGCGTTCAGCGGATGGGCCGAGCCCATCGGCCCGGGCGCGACCCCGGTCGCCATGGCGATGGCCGACTGCCAGTAGGTGTGGGTGATGCCGGCCTCGAACAGCGACGTGTCGACCGCCTGGCCCCGGCCCGTGCGGAGCCGGTTCGCGTAGGCGGCGAGGATGCCCATGGCGGCCAGGATGCCGGCGGTGATGTCGGTGACCGGCGGCCCGCACTTCATCGGCGGACGCCCGGGCCCCTCCCCCGTCACCGACATGAGGCCGCTCATACCCTGCGCCACGAGGTCGAACCCAGCCCGGTCGGCGTAGGGACCGGTGCGGCCGAAGCCGGAGAGCGAGCAGTAGACCAGCTCCGGGAACTCGACCTTGAGGGTCTCGTACCCGATCCCGAGGCGCTCCATCGTGCCGCCGCGGTAGTTCTCGATCAGGGCGTCCGCGCCCTTGAGCAGGCGCCGCAGGACCGCGACACCGTCCGGATCCTTCAGGTCGAGGCTGAGTCCGCGCTTGCCGCGGTTCATCATCATGTAGGCGGCGCTCTCGCCCTCGAGGGCGGGCGGGACGGTGCGACGGGTGTCGTCACCCTCCCTCTTCTCGACCTTGATCACCTCCGCGCCCATGTCGGCGAGCATCAGCCCGCAGACCGGCCCGGCCATGATGTGGGCGAGCTCGATCACCCGCATCCCGGCGAGGGGACCCGACCGCTTCATCGTCTCCGCCATCGCGCGCTACTCCCCGGCCGGGACGGTGGCCGCGGGGCCGACCGACGGCGTGACGGGATCCACGAATTCCCGCTCAGGGTGCATCGTGAAGGCCAGCGCGGCGCCGAGCAGGCACAGGCCGATCGAGCCGACGAACGGCAGCGTCCAGCTCCCGGTCACGTCGACGATGACGCCGAAGACGATCGGCGAGACGATCGCCGCCACGGCGGAGCCGGTGTTCATCAGGCCGCTGGCGGTGCCGGCGTATTTCGGCGCGATGTCCATCGGCACCGACCAGATCGGTCCGATCACCAGCTCGGCGAAGAAGAAGCCGGAGGACAGCAGCAGCGCCACGAGGGTCAGGTCCCGGGTCATGAACACGCCCGCGAGGCTCGCGGCCGCCCCGAGGAAGCCGATCACGATCACCGACAGGCGCGCGAGCTTCACCTTGCCGGTGCGGTGCAGGATCGAGTCGCTGAGCAGGCCGCCGACCGTGTCGCCGACGACGCCGGCGAAGAACACGCCCGAGGCGAACAGGGCCGAGTTCTTCAGGTCGAGGCTATAGTTCTCCTTGAAGAAGCTCGGCAGCCAGCCGAGGAAGAGCCACAGCGTCCAGCCGTAGCAGAAATACGTGACGGTGACCGGCAGCATCCGGCGCGTCAGGGCACCCCACGGCACGCTCTGCTTCGCGCCGACCTGGCGGGGCGGCGGCAGCGTCGCGAGCTCGGCCTCGGTGATCGCCGGATGCTCGGATGGGTCGTCGCGGAAGTACAGCCACCAGATCGCGACCCAGACGAAGCTCACCGCGCCGAGGATGACGAAGCTCGTCCGCCAGCCGAAATGGTAGATCAGGAACGCCACGATCGGCGGCGCCACCGCGTTGCCGAGCCGCGCGAAGGCGTGGGTGATGCCCTGCGCGAAGCCGCGCCGGCCGGGCGCCGTCCAGTTCTGCATGGCGCGGGTCGCGGTCGGGAAGGTCGCGCCCTCGCCGAAGCCGAGCAGCACCCGGGCCATGAACAGGCTGACGAGGCCGCCGACCATGCCGGTCAGGATGGTCGCCGAGGCCCAGATCACCCCGCAGGCCAGCAGCGTGCGCCGGGCGCCGAACTTGTCGCCGACCGAGCCGCCGATCACCTGGAAGATCGCGTAGGGGTACGCGAAGGCCGACAGGATCAGACCGAAATCGGTCTTCGACATGCCGAAATCGCGCATGATCTCCGCACCGGCCGTGGCGATGTTCACCCGGTCCAGGTACGTGATGAAGTACATCAGACAGAGCAGGCCGAGCACGCCGTTCGTGGCGCTGAAGCGCTTCGACATCGACCGTTCCTCCCATGGGGGCGCCGCCTCGCGCGGTCGCCGGGCACCTCGGCTCACGGGCCGGGCGCTCTTTCGTAATGCATTATTCAAACGCGTCGCGCGGCGGAAGGCAACCGCCGACGTGCATCCGGCACGTGAATTCATTCCACGGGGTGCAACTGAAAACGGGGGCCGCCCGGGCCCCCGTCTCGTGTCGGTCGTCGCCGGGAGGCGCCGCGGCGCCGGTCAGGCCGTCGCGGGCCGGAGCTGACCCTGCTCGGCCTCGGTCGGGGTGCCGATCGCCTTGCCGAGCGCCTTGCCGCGCGGCCCGACCCAGCTCCCGACCCACTTGCGCTGCCAGAGGGCGAGGCAACCGAGCACGATCGCGGTGAAGACGGCGTAGCCGACGAAGCCCAGCGAGAACGAGCCGGTATACTGCTTCGACAGGCCCATGACGTTCGGCAGGATCGCGCCGCCGAGCGCGCCGATCTCGCCGATCATCGAGCCGGCCACCGCCGTGTTGGTGGGCCAGCGCAGCGGGACGAGCTGGAACAGCGCGCCGTTGCCGGCGCCGAGCGCCGCGAAGCACAGCATGAACAGGAGCGTCGTGAGCGCCAGCGACGGGGTCGCGGTCAGCGAGAGCAGGGTCGCGATCGCCGCCAGCAGCACCACCGACAGCACCGCGATGCCGCCCATCCGGTCGGCGAAGTAACCGCCGACGATCCGGATGCCGGAGCCCATGAAGGCCGCCAGCATCGTCAGCCGCCCGGCCTCGACCTTCGTCACCGCGAACTGCTCGTAGAAGAAGGTCGGCAGGAAGTTCGACAGGCCGATGAAGCCGCCGAAGGTGATCACGTAGATCAGCGAGAACGCCCAGCCGTCCTTCGTGAACAGGCAGGAGACGTGCTCCTTGAAGGACTGGTGCTCGCAATCCGGCGGCTCCTTGGCGAGCACGATCATGACCGCCAGCGGCAGCAGCATCACGAGGCCCGCGAAGGCGTAGGTGGTCTGCCAGCCGTAGGCCTGGGCAAGCGGCGGGGCGAACAGCACGGCCAGCACGGTGCCGGAATTGCCGGCGCCCGCGATGCCCATCGCCAGCCCCTTGTGTTCCGGCGGGAACCAGCCGGAGCCGAGGGAGAGCGCGACGCCGAAGGACGCGCCGGCGATGCCGAGCAGCACGCCCATGGCGAGCACGTCGTTGTAGGAGGAGACGAAGAGATAGCCGTAGGCCATCGCCATCATGATCACGACCATCTCGGTGATCGCGGCGTTCTTGCGGCCGATATACTGGGCCAGGACGCCGAGCGGGAAGCGCATCAGCGCACCGGCGAGGATCGGTAGCGAGATCATGAAGCCGGTCTGGGCCGGCGTCAACTTGTAAGTCTCGGTGATGAACGGGCCCATGGCGCCGTTCAGGACCCAGATGGCGAAGCAGAAATCGAAGTAGAGGAATGCCGCGAACAGCGTCGGGGGGTGACCCGACTTCATCACCGTTTTGAAGCTGGCCATAGCTGGTGCTCGTCGTAAGTGGGCGAACCGCCGTGCGGTCGCTCATGCCGGGGATCCGGACTCACACCGTCCGCTGTTTGGAGCGTCGTTGCTCCGCCGCCGCAGCAGGCGCGGCTGACTGGGCAATGCAGCAAGCGTGCCATCCCGGACGGACGCCCGCCGACCGGATCGCTCGGCCGTCGCGGCGCCGCGGCCGAACCGCGTTCCGCCAAGTCGCTGGCGCCGAGTCGCTGCCGCTCGGCGAGGCAGGCGTGCCGAGTAAACGGGCGCTCGCCCGGCGCCCTCACGGATCGGTGAGCGGCGCGGCCGAAATCGTTGCTGCACGAGGGCAACACACGCGGCGAGAAACGACCCGGAAGACCCTGTAAGTTGCCTTCGATGACCGTCGGCAACTTGGCGGTAAAGCGCGACCTTTGCTAAGCCCCGGGATGAGCTGTGCCGCGACTTCGTGCCGGCCTGCTCGCCTGCGCGTCGCGGCAAGCCCCGGCGACGCCTCCCGAGGAATTCGAACCATGTCCGCCCCGATCCGTCGCCTTCTCCTGGCCGGCTTCACGGTCCTCGCCCTCGCCTCCGCCGCGCACGCCCAGGGCCGCGGCCCCGTGGGCGATGCCGGGATCGACGGGTTCGGCGACGACAATCAGCTCTACCAGGATCAGAACGGCGCGCTCTACGTGCGTCGCGGCGGCCGCTACCTGCCCTATACCGGCCGCACCGACTTCGTGCGCCCGGCCCCCCCGCCGCCCGCCGCGCAGGTCCCGGTCGCGCCGCCGCCGGCCGCCAACCTGGAGACGGACCCGACGGTTCCGGCACGCCCGGGCAGCGCGCCTGCGGCCGAGGGGCTCTCGCCGCTGGAGGCCGCCAAGGCCAAGGCCGTGCTCCGCGCACCCGACAACGAGCCGATCGACTACGCCAAGATCTACGGCCCGATCACGGACGACGTGTTCCCGGTCCAGGCGTTCAATTACAAGAAGATGAACCCCGCCTTCCTCCGTCAGGAGATCGCCTATCACGGTCCCTACGAGCCGGGGACGATCATCGTCGACCCGCGGGCCCACCAGCTCACCCTGGTCGAGGCCAACGGCCGGGCCCGCCGCTACGGCGTCGGCGTCGGCAAGCAGGGCTTCTCGTGGTCGGGCACCGCGACGGTGAATTCCAAGCAGGCGTGGCCGGACTGGTATCCGCCGAAGGAGATGATCGCCCGCAGCCCGAAGCTCGCCAGCGAGGTCGACAAGCTGCAGAGCGGTCTCGGCGTCGCCGGCGGTCTGCGCAATCCGCTCGGCGCACGCGCCATGTACCTCTGGCAGGGCAACAAGGACACGCTGTTCCGCATCCACGGAACCCTCGAGCCCTTCTCCATCGGCAAGAGCGTGTCGTCGGGCTGCATCCGGATGATCAATCAGGACGCGATCGACCTGTTCAGCCGGGTCGGCGTCGGCAGCAAGGTGGTGGTGCTGAACTGAGGCCGGGCCCACCGCCCGAGCGCCGCCGGTCCGGGACCGGCGGTCCGCCGGTTCAGGTCAGCCCGCGCCGGTGCTCGCCGAGGATCCGGCGGACCGTCCCGGCCTCGGACCGGTACACCAGGGTCTCGGTCTGGATCTTGTCCGGCCGGAAGCGCACGCCGCGCAGGAGAGCCCCGTCCGTGATGCCCGTGGCGGCCACGATGACGTCGCCGCTCGCGAGATCGGTCAGGTCGTATTTCCGGTCCAGATTCTCGATGCCCATCTCGGCGGCCCGGCGCCGACGGTCCGGGGTGTCGAGGATCAGGCGTCCCTGCATCTGGCCGCCGATGCAGCGCATCGCGGCGGCCGCCAGCACGCCTTCGGGCGCCGCGCCGGTCCCGAGATAGAGGTCGATGCCCGTCTCCTCGGGGCTCGCCGTGAAGATGATCCCCGCGATGTCGCCGTCCGAGATCAGGCGCACCGCCGCGCCGGCCGCCCGCACCTCGGCCACGAGGGCCGCGTGGCGCGGCCGGTCGAGGATCAGCGCGGTGATCTGCTTCGGGTCGACGCCCTTGGCCCGGGCCAGCGCCACGATGTTGTCGGTCGGGCTGGCGTCAAGATCGACGAGGCCGGGCGGGTAGCCGGGCCCGATGGCGATCTTCTGCATGTAGACGTCGGGCGCGGCGAGGAGCGAGCCGCGCTCGGCCATCGCCATGACGGCGATGGCACCCGGCATGTCCTTGGCGCAGAGGGTCGTGCCCTCAAGCGGATCGACCGCGATGTCGACCTCGGGCCCTTCCCCGAGACCGAGCTGCTCGCCGATGAACAGCATCGGCGCCTGATCGCGCTCCCCCTCCCCGATCACCACGGTGCCGCGGATCGGCAGGCCGTTGAGTTCGTCGCGCATCGCGTCGACCGCGGCCTGGTCGGCCGCCTTCTCGTCGCCCTGGCCGCGCAATCGGGCGGCGGCGATGGCGGCACGCTCCGTCACGCGGGCCAGTTCGAGGGCGAGCGTGCGCGGGACGCCGCGCGATGCCGGCTTGGGGGCCTCTTCCATGGTTTCCTGCCTCTGGCCGGGTCCGATCTTGGGGTCGGATCCCGGATGGATACCGTCGGATGACGGCCGCGCAGCGTATACGCCGGTTCGCTAATGCCCACTATCCTGCATCAAGCGGTGGGGGGTCACGCTACCGTATGCACTGTTATTCACGCTCGATCCGGATCAGCTGCGGCGGCTCCGCCAGCAGCCCGTCAGCGCCGATGGCGTCGAGGGCGTCGCGGATGTTGCCCTCGGTCGCCGCGTAGGTGATCAGCACCAGCGGCACCGGCCGGCCGGAGCGGCCGCGCGGATCGGCCTCCGGCCCCTCGACGCGGCGCTGCAGGATGCTCTCCAGGGAGATGGATCGCTCGGCCATCCGCTGCGCGACGCCGGCCGCGACGCCCGGGCGGTCATGGACGGTGAGGCGGATGTAGTAGCCGCCCTCGTGACGCTGCATCTCCACGCGCTCGCTGGCGCGCATCGCCGCGGCCGGAACGCCGAAGGTCGGGCGGATCACGCCGCGCGCCACGTCGGCGATGTCGGCGACCACCGCGGAAGCCGTGGCCTCGCCGCCGGCGCCGGGACCGATGAGCGTGAGCTCGCCCACCGCGTCCGCGTCGATCGTCACGGCGTTGGTCACGCCCATGACCTGCGCGATCGCCGAGGATTTCGGCACCATGGTCGGGTGGACCCGCTGCTCGATGCCGGCCTCGGTCGCCTGCGCGACGCCGAGCAGCTTGATCCGGTATCCGAGCTCGTCCGCCATGCGCAGATCGAGGGGCTGCACCCGGGAGATGCCCTCGACCGACACGCCGTCGGCGTCGACGGCGGTCCCGAAGGCGAGGCTCGTCAGGATCGCGAGCTTGTGCGCGGTGTCGAACCCCTCGACGTCGAAGGTCGGGTCCGCCTCGGCGTAGCCCAGGGCCTGCGCGTCCTTCAGGCAGGCCTCGAAGGTCAGCCCCTCGCGCTCCATGCGGCTGAGGATGTAGTTGCAGGTGCCGTTGAGGATCCCGTAGACGCGGGAGACCGCATTGCCCGGCAGGCCCTCGCGCAGGGTCTTGATCACCGGGATGCCGCCGGCCACCGCCGCCTCGAAGGCGAGGGCCACGCCCTTCGCCTCGGCCTGCGCGGCCAGCGCGGCGCCGTGACGGGCCAGCAGCGCCTTGTTGGCGGTCACCACCGGCTTGCCCGCCGCGAGCGCCGCCTCGACCACGGCCTTGGCCGGTCCCTCGGCGCCGCCGATCAGCTCGACCACGCAGTCCACGGATTCCGACCGGGCGAGCGCCACCGGATCGTCGAACCACGCGATGCCGGACAGGTCGAGGCCGCGGTCCCGGCCACGGTCGCGCGAGGAGACCGCGGTGACGCGGATGTCGAGGCCCGCCGCAGCGAAGGCAGCGCGGCGGCGCTCGACCATCCGGACCACGGATGCACCGACGGTCCCGAGTCCGGCGATCCCGAGGCGAAAGCTCACTGTCATGACCCCTTCCGTGCCCGGGCGACCGCGATGGGCCGGGCGCCCGATGCGGCGCACTTCTGCAAGAATTCCGCCCCGCCCGCAAGGAATTGGCCCGGGACCGCGGGGCGTGTCACCCGGCGGTCTCCCGGTGGCGGATCGCCGTCGCCACGAGGGCGTACAGAACGACGGCGTTCAGCACATGCCAGAGCGGGTGCGTGCCGGTCGGCAGCAGCGCGCAGGCCGCCCGGTCGCCGGTTCGCGCCGCGAGCGAGATCAGGAAGAGCAGGCCGATGCCGGCGAGCCGCCGCCCGGTCCCGACGAAGCGCTCCTCCGGCCGCCGCGCGGCGGCCCAGGCGACGCCGAACAGCGCCAGCAGGGCGGGCAGGTAGTCGACCGAGCCGTTGGTCAGCCGCGCGACGTCGAGGCCGGTCAGCCCGTCGAGCAGGGGCGTGAGCGCGAATCCGAGGAGCGCGAAGCCGCCCGTCGCCGCCGCGACCCGGACCGGCGCCAAGCGCAGGAACCGCGAGAGGGCCAGCGCGAGATAGGCGTAGATGAACAGCGCGATCGGGACGACGTCCGCGAGCATCGCCCAGTAGACCGCCAGGGTGTGGAACAGGAACGAGCCGACGCCCACCACGGCGATCAGGGCCGCCAGCCCGAGGCAGGTCCGGTCCGGCGGATCGGTGACGGCGGCGCGCCGCGCCGCGGCGGCGGCGGCCAGCAGGAAGGCCGCGTTCGACAGCGCGTTCGCGGGCTCGGCCCAGAAGTCCGGCCCGCCCCGCTCGCAGTAAGCCGACACCGGCTCGAACCAGTTCATCCGCCGACCCTACTTGCCCGTCCTTGCGCCGGGATGGCCTTGTCAGCGCGACGCGAAGCGCGGATGACGGCCGGGCGGCGACCGGAAGCGAGGCGATGCGGATCACCACCTGGAACGTCAACTCGATCAAGCAGCGGCTCCCGCACCTCCTCGGCTTCCTGGAGGAGGCGCGGCCCGACGTGGTCTGCCTGCAGGAGCTGAAATGCCAGGACGAGGCCTTCCCGCGCGCCGACATCGAGGCGGCGGGCTACGCGGTCGAGACGCTGGGCCAGAAGGCCTATAACGGCGTGGCGCTGCTGGTCCGGGCGCCGCTGGCCATGTCGGAGATTCGGCGCGGACTGCCGGGCGACGCCGCCGACGAGCAGGCCCGCTACATCGAGGCGCTGATCTCGGGCGCGGACACCCGCCCGGTGCGCGTGGCGTCGATCTACCTGCCGAACGGCAACCCGGTGGACAGCCCGAAATACCCGTACAAGCTCGCCTTCATGGAGCGGCTGCGGCTCCACGCCCGGGCGCTGCTGGACGACGAGATCGCGGTGGTGCTGGCGGGCGACTACAACGTCATCCCGGAGGCGGCCGACGCGGCCGATCCGGAGGCGTGGCGCTCGGACGCCCTGTTCCTCGGGACGACGCGGGCCGCGTTCCGGGCGATCCTCGCCGAGGGCTACACCGACGCCCTGCGCGCCTGCGACCCGCGCGACGGGCTCTACACCTTCTGGGACTATCAGGCCGGGTGCTGGCAGCGGAATGCCGGCATCCGCATCGACCACCTGCTGCTCTCGCCCCAGGCCGGCGACCGCTTGGTCTCGGCCTCGGTCCAGAAGCACTTGCGCGGTCTCGACAAGCCGTCGGACCACGTGCCGGTCACGGCGGAACTGGCGGCCGGTTAGAGCCGCGATCGGGGGGAACGACGATGATCATCTACGGCAGCAGCGTGTCGCCCTACGTGCGCAAGGTGCTCGCGGCGCTCTACGAGAAGGGCATCGCCTTCGAGCACCGCCCGGTCGGCTTCCACGCGGCGGATCCCGGCTTCCGGGCGGCGAGCCCGATGGGGAAGATCCCCGCGATGGAGGATGCCGGGTATCGCCTCGCCGATTCGAGCGCCATCGTGGACTATCTCGAGCGGCTGCATCCGGCGCCCGCGCTGATCCCCGAGGACGCGCGGGACGCCGCCCGCGCCCGCTGGTTCGACAAGTTCGGCGAGTGCGAGCTGACCCGGCAGGTGCTGGTGCCGTTCGTCGAGCGCTTCCTCAAGCCACGCCTGTTCAAGGTCGAGGGCGACGAAGCCCTGGCGCAGCGGACCGTCGACACGGCGCTGCCGCCGCTGTTCGACTACCTCGAGTCGCAGATCGACGGGCCCTACCTCGTCGGCGGCCGGTTCGGCATCGCCGACATCGCCGTGGCGGCGCCGTTCCACAACCTGCGGCTGGCCAAGGTCGCGGTCGACGGCGCCCGGTGGCCGAAGCTCGCCGACTGGGTCGCGGCGACGCTGGAGCGGCCGTCCTTCACCGCGGCGATCGCCGCGGCGAAGAGCTGAGGCCGCTCAGCGCCGCTTGCACAGTCGAGGGCGGCTCAGCGCCGCTTGCGGATCGAGCCCACGGTCTGGAGCTGCGTCTGGGCCTCGGCGCGGTCGTCCTCGCTCGCGGCCGCCCAGTTCTTCTCGTAGAGCGCGACGATCCAGTCGTCCTTGCGGTTCTCGGCGCCTTCCCGGGCGAGCGAGAGCCACATCAGGCCGCGCACCCGCTGGACCGGGATGCCGCCCAGGCCGTTGACCAGCATGTCGCCGAGCAGCGCCTGCGCCGGGTGGTGGCCCTTCTCGGCGGCGAGGTTGAACCAGCGCGCGGCCTGCCGCGGGTCGGCCTCGACGCCGGTGCCGTCGAGGTAGAGCCGGGCGAGATTGTACTGCGCGTTGGGGTCCCCGTAGTAGGACGCCGCGTAGTTGAACATGTCGTAGGCGCGCTCGGGATTGGGGCGCACGTAGGTGCCCTTGATCCCCTCCAAGAAGTAGGTGCCCAGAGCCGTGAAGGCGCTGCCCAGGACCGCCGAGTTCTGCGGATCGGGCCCGTCATCGGTGCTGGCGTCGGCGATCCGCGAGAAGAACTCGAACGCCTTCAGGTCGTCGTGCGGGACGCCGTCGCCGTCGGCGTACATCCGGCCGAGCTTCCACAGCGCAAGGGCGTGGCCCTGGCCGGCCGCGTACTCCAGCGCGCGGGCGGCGCCCTGCTTGTCGCCGGCATTGTACTCGCGCATGCCGGCGCGCAGCGCGTCCTTGGCCGAGCGGTAGCTCTTGTCGGCGACCGGGACCTGCACGGGCGTGCGGACATTGGCGTCGAGGGCGCGCGACGGCGCGACCGGCAGCGCGACCAGGGCGAGCGCCCAGGTCGCGACCGCGAGCCGGCCGACGGACCGGAACCGACCGGGATCGGCCCCGGCCGGCGCCCTGCGCCGGCTGAGGTCAGTCCTAGACGTCCGCATAGCTCTGCGTCTCCTTGGCACCTCCCGGATGGGTGACGGCGCCGTACAAGGCCGGGCCGACGCCCTGCGCGTATTTCCAGAGGTAGCCGGAGGTCGCGGTGTTGGGCCGCGCGGTCCAGGCCTTGCGCCGCTCGGCCAGCTCCGCGTCCGACAGGGCGACGCTGAGCGTGCCCTGGATCGCGTCGAGGGTGATGACGTCGCCGTCGCGCAGCAGCCCGATCGGGCCGCCCACGGCGGCCTCGGGGCCGACATGCCCGACGCAGAAGCCCCGGGTCGCGCCCGAGAAGCGCCCGTCGGTGATCAGCGCGACCTTGTCGCCCATGCCCTGGCCGTAGAGGGCCGCGGTGGTCGACAGCATCTCGCGCATGCCGGGGCCGCCCCGCGGGCCCTCGTAGCGGATCACGAGGACGTCGCCTTCCTGGTAGCTGCGGGCCTGCACGGCCGCGAAGCAGGCCTCCTCGCCGTCGAACACGCGGGCCGGGCCGGTGAAGACCTGCTTCTCGGCCGGGATGCCGGCGACCTTCACGATCGCGCCCTCGGGGGCGAGGTTGCCCTTTAGGCCGACGACGCCGCCGGTCGGGGTGATCGGCCGGTTCGCCGGATAGACCACGTCCTGGTCCGGGTTCCAGGTCACCCGGTCCATGTTCTCCGCGATGGTGCGGCCGGTGACCGTCAGGCAGTCGCCGTGCATGAAGCCGTGGTCGAGGAGCGTCTTCATCAGCAGCGGGATGCCGCCGACCTCGAACATGTCCTTGGCGACGTAGCGCCCGCCGGGCTTCAGGTCGGCGATGTAGGGCGTGCGCCGGAAGATCTCGGCCACGTCGAACAGGGTGAACTCGATGCCGCACTCGTGGGCGATCGCCGGCAGGTGCAGCGCCGCGTTGGTGGAGCCGCCCGAGGCCGCCACCACCGTGGCGGCGTTCTCCAGCGCCTTGCGGGTGACGATGTCGCGCGGGCGGATGCGCTTCTCCAGGAGCTCCATCACCTTCTCGCCGGCCGTGGCGCAGAACTTGTCGCGGATCTCGTAGGGGGCCGGGGCGCCGGCCGAGTAGGGCAGCGCCAGGCCGATCGCCTCGGAGACGGTCGCCATGGTGTTGGCGGTGAACTGCGCGCCGCAGGCGCCGGCCGACGGGCAGGCGACCTGCTCCAGCTCGTCGAGGTCCTCGAGGCTCATGTCGCCGACGGCGACCTTGCCGACCGCCTCGAACAGGTCCTGGACGGTCACGGGCTTGCCGCGGAACGAGCCGGGCAGGATCGAGCCGCCGTAGATGAAGATCGAGGGCACGTTCAGCCGGACCATCGCCATCATCATGCCGGGCAGCGACTTGTCGCAGCCCGCGAGGCCCACGAGGGCGTCGTAGGCGTGGCCGCGCATGGTCAGCTCGACCGAGTCGGCGATGACCTCGCGCGACGGCAGCGACGCGCGCATGCCGCCATGGCCCATGGCGATGCCGTCGGTGACGGTGATCGTGCAGAACTCGCGCGGCGTCCCGTTGGCGGCGGCGACGCCCTTCTTCACCGCCTGCGCCTGGCGCATCAGCGAGATGTTGCAGGGCGCGGCCTCGTTCCAGCAGGAGGCGACACCCACCAGCGGCTGGTGGATCTGCTCACGGGTCAGGCCCATGGCGTAGAGGTAGGAGCGGTGCGGGGCGCGGTCGGGCCCCTCCGTGACGTGGCGACTCGGCAGCTTCGACTTGTCGTTCAAACGCGTCACCATGACTTCAGACTAAGCCTTCGCAGCCGATCCCGAGGGTGCGTTGAACCGCGGCGCGTCGCCGTTCGCGAGGCGCCGGGAGATCCGTCCGCGTGCTCGGGAAGTCCTCGTTTCCGAACGGTAAACCGTTGTCGAATTTGCCGTTTACCGCGGATGTTGAGGTGGGCCCGGACTATGGCGGGATCGCGGCGTTTACGGGCAGGTCTCGGGGCGGAGCGGGGATCGTTTTACGGTGTTGCGACCCCGCCACAGCCACGCTTGCGGCCATTTCGGCGGCGACGACAAGATGAAGGACAATGGCGCGGCGCTGACGAGACGCTTCGTCGAGACGCAATTTGTCTTCGGGCAAGCCGAGGATCTCCCGGCCGCGATCCGGGCGGGACGCGGCAATCCGGCACCCGGAAAGTCGCTGTATCACTATCCCTGCGCGGGACCGGCGCCGGCAATACGCCGACCGACGGGCGGAACGACATGTCGCGCCGCCACCTCGGCGGGTCCGGCGCGCCAATCTGCTTGCGCGCCGCGTGGTCCTCGCTCGCGCGGAACGGCGGGTCCGGCGCGCGTCCGTGGCGGCGTCGCGGGCCTGATCGGATGGAGCCCGCGTGCCGCTCTTCGCCGACGCAGGCCGGGATCGGGCGTCCTGCACCGGCACCCGCTTCGCCGCGGCGCGGCCGGGATCACGGGATCACAGGACGACGTGATCCCGGCCGGATCCGCGCTCAGGCCGCTCCGGCGTGCGGCGCCGGGATCTCGGTCGAGATGGCGTCCACCGTGCGCGGCACCGGGCTGCCCTGCCCGTCCGCGCGTTGGATCCGGACCTGCTGATTGACCGGCTGCATGTTGCCGAAGGGCGTCGAGAAGGCGATCTCCGCGGCGTCGCGCCCGACGCCGATTCGCACCAGCCCGTCGAGGTCGGCCTGCCGGGTGGCGTCGAACAGCCACCAGCGCCCGTCGAGATAGGCCTCGAATACCGCGTGGAAGTCGCTCGGGACGAGGCCGTGGGCGTAGCAGCTCACGAACCGGGCCGGGATCCCGAGCGCCCGGCAGAAGGCGGCGCCGATATGCGCGAAGTCGCGGCAGACGCCGGCGCGCTTCAGGAGCGACTCGTGGGCGGTCGTCTCGCCGTCGCTGGAGCCGGGCTGGTAGGCGATGTGGTCGTGGATCCAGTTGCAGATCTGGTTCACGCGCGCGTGGCCCTTGGGGAGCGCCCCGAACTCGGCGAGCGCGAAGGGCGTCAGCCGGTCCGAGGAGACGAACCGGCTCGGCAGCAGGAACGGCAGGATGTCGAGGGGCAGCTGCCCGATGGACGTCTCGTTGACGGTCGCCGGGTCGGCCCGGTGCACGGTCAGGTCGACCTCGGCATTGTACTCCAGCGCGAACTGACCGGTCGGGACGTTGACCGCGAGATAGCGGTTCTGGAGATCGGGGGTCGTGTAGAGATCGCGCTTGAGGTTCGGCGTCAGGACCAGGCTCTCGCTGAGGATCTCGACGCTCTTCAGCTTCGCCACCTCCAGATTGAAGATGAAGGTGGTGTCCGAGAGGATGTTGTAGGACAGGCTGCAACCGAGGGTGTAGCGCATCGGATCTCCTTGCCGGATGACGGCCCATCCGCCGTCCAAGCAAGGGGCGCGCCCGACCGTCGGTTCCGGCTCGATCGGGGGGTCGCGGGCGAGACGGCGGCGCCGCGTGCGTCGGACGGCGCCACCGTCATCGCGAGCGCAGCGAAGCGAGCCAGAGCAGCGCGTCCCTGGATTGCTTCGCTCCGCTCGCAAGGACGGCTGAAGCGATGGAGCCGGTCTCAGCCGCGCTCGGCGCCATCCCTCGGGAGCAGCACCACCGTCAGAGAGCGCACGCCCTGCGCGCCGTGGATGAGGACGCCCTCGATGTCGGCGGTGGCCGACGGGCCGGTATGCAGCACCGCGTAGGCCGATCGGCCGAATTCCGGCCGGCGGTAGGCCGCCTGCACGTTCGGCACGATGTCGGCCGGGTCGAGCAGCACGACGAGGTGCTGCGCGAGATAGGCGACCGCGTTGACGATCAGCTGGTCCTGCGTGAACAGCACCGAGCCGGTCTCGGCGATGCCGAACACCGCGCGGACCACCGCCACGTCCACGTCCTCGACCTCTTGGGGCGCGCGCACGCTCCGCAGGTCGCGGTTGCCGGTCAGCTCCGGCACCGCGGAGGCGATAACCTTGGCGGCGTCGAGGCGCTCGCGCACGCCCGCGAACACGTCGCCGGCACCGGGCTCGGCCACGCGGCCGCCCATGCGCTTCAGCCGCTCGCCGAACTCGGCGACCAGGTCCTCGCCGACCAGCGGCGCGAACAGTGGCACCTCCGGCAGCGGGAAGTCGCCGGCCGGCCGGTTCCTGCGGATGCCGTCGAGGATCGCGTCGCGGGCGCTCATCGACCCGTGTCCTTCATGCGGTTCTGCTTGTACCAGGCGTGGAAGGTCTGGCGCGGCGCGTCGGGCATCTCGCGCTTCTTCCCCCAGGTGTTGAGCGGGTTGTAGACCGCGAAGCGCGGCAGGACCTTCAGGGCGGAATCCGCCGCGCCGATCGCCGCCCGGTAGGCGGCCGGGCGCGAGAGCACGGCGCCCGCGGCCTTCATCATGCCCTGCTTGAGCGCCGGGATCTGGTGCTCCTCGACCAGCACCTTCCGCCACGCGAAGATCTGCTCGTGGATATTGATCTTTACCGGGCAGACGTTGGTGCAGGAGCCGTTCATCGTCGAGGAGAACGGCAGCGTCGAGTATTTCCGCTTGTTGAAGGTCGGATCGATGATCAGACCGATCGGCCCCGAATAGGTCGCGCCGTAGGAGAGGCCGCCCGAGCGCCGGTAGACCGGGCAGGTGTTCATGCACGCGCCGCAGCGGATGCATTTCAGCGAGGTCCAGAACTCCTCCATGCCGAGGCGCTCGGAGCGGCCGTTGTCGACCAGCACCATGTGCATCTCGGTGCCCGCGCGGGGGCCGCGGAAATGCGAGGTGTACTGGGTGATCGGCGAGCCCAGCGCCGAGCGCGACAGCAGGCGGATGAACACCCCGAGGTGCTCGACCTTCGGGATGATCTTCTCGATGCCGATGGAGTGGATCTGCAGCGGCGGCACGTTGCCGGACAGGTCGGCGTTGCCCTCATTGGTGCAGGTCACGACCGTGCCGGTCTCGGCGATCGCGAAGTTGCATCCGGTCATGCCGGCATCGGCCTTCAGGATGTAGGGCCGGGTGGTCTCGCGCTGGCTCTCGGCGAGGTAGTGCGCGTCGTCGTTGTCCGGATCGGTGCCGAGCGTCTTGGCGAAGACCTCGGCCACGTCCATCCGAGTCTTGTGAACCGCCGGCGCCACGACGTGGCTCGGCTCCTCGTTGTCGAGCTGCTGGATCCGCTCGCCGAGATCCGTCTCGATGACCTCGATGCCGTTGGCCGCCATGTGGTGGCGGAAGCCGCACTCCTCGGTGAGCATCGACTTCGACTTCACCAGCGTCTTCGCACCGTGACTCCGCAGGATGTCCAGCACGATCCGGTTGTGATCGGCGCCGTCCTTCGCCCAGTGCACGTGGACGCCGTTGGCCTTCGCGGCCGCCTCGAACTGCTCGAGGTACCGGTCAAGGTGGCTCAGCGTGTGGGTCTTGATCTGCGAGGCGAGCTCGCGCAGCTCCTCCCACTCCGGGATGCCGTGCGCGGAGGCGTCGCGCTTCTTGCGCAGGTCCCACAGGCGCTCGTCGTGGGCGGCCTGGTGCAGCGGCGCCGCGAGGAAGCGCTCGGCGGCCTCCGACTGATTGATCGGCCGGTCGCCCCGGATCTTCGCGCCGCGCGGCTGCGGCTCCCGGGTCTGCGGGGCGCGGATCGGCTTCGAGGCGGCTTCCGCGTGCTGGAGACGCCGGCCGTCCGGCGCCCGCTCGCTCTCGTCGTGGCCGGCCCGCACCTCGGGGTGGATGACGCCTTCGCGCTCGCGGGGGTTGAGGTCCTCGGCGCTCATGCGGCGGCTCCGTTCAGCACCTGCGCGATGTGGATGTACTTGAGCGGCAAGCCGAGCCGTTCGGCGCAGCCCTTCTGGTGCATGAGGCAGGAGGAATCCGCCGAGACGACGTAGGCGGCCCCGGCCCGGTTCTGATCGGCGACCTTGTCGTAGCCCATCTTCGCCGAGACGGCGGGCTCGAACACCGAGAAGGTGCCGCCGAAGCCGCAGCACTCGTCCGGCCGTGCGAGGTCGACGAGCTCGACCCCCTTCACGAGGCGCAGCAGGTCGAGAGGCTTCGAGTAGTAGGGCTTCACCAGCTCGGTCGGCCGCGCGTGGTGGATGCCGCGCAGGGCGTTGCAGTTGGTGTGGTAGGCGACCTTGTGGGGGAAGTTCGCCCAGGGCAGGTCCTCGACCTTCAGCACGTCGTGCAGGAACTCCACGAGCTCGTAGGTGCTGGCGCGGACGTGCCGGACCTCGTCGGTCTGCGGGATCGCCGTCAGGTGCTCGCGCACCTGATGGACGCAGGATCCCGACGGGGCGACGATATAGTCGAAACCGGAGAAGTTCTTGACGAACAGCGCCTCGGTCGCGGCGGCCTCGGCGTGGCAGCCGGTGTTGGTCATCGGCTGGCCGCAGCAGGTCTGGTCGAACGGGTACTCGACCGTGCAGCCCAGGCGCTCCAGGAGCTCGAGGGTGGCGATCCCGACCTCGGGCTCGAAGGCGTCGACGTAGCACGGCACGAACAGGCCGACCCGCATGGTCCGGCAACTCCCTGGATCATCCGGCCCCGAGGCCTGGAACGGTTCAAGACTGACCGAGGGTCTACCGGAAGGGGCGGCCCTTGGCGAGGTCGCGCGCTGCGGCACCGTGCCCGCTGTAACCGGGGAGTTTTCCTGGGAAGCGATGCCGCGCGCTTGATTTCCGACGCCTCAGAGTCGAAGGACGTCTGGAAGCGTTCCGAAGAGATCATCACCATGGAAGAACTGCTCGCCCGCGTCACCACCCGCACCGGGCTCGACGCCGCGACCGCTCAGACCGCCATCGGGCACATCCTGGCCTTCCTGCAGAAGGAAGGGCCCGCGGCCGAGGTCGGCCAGCTGCTGGCGGCCCTGCCGGGCTCCGAGGCGCTGATCGCCGAGTCGAATGCCGGCGAGAGCGGCGGCGGCGGCCTGATGGGCATGCTCGGCGGCATGATGGGCGGCGGCGGCGTCATGGCGCTCGGCCAGAAGCTGATGGCCGCCGGCGTGCCGATGGGTCAGATGCAGCCCCTCGGACAGGAGCTGTTCGCCTTCGGCCGCGAGAAGGTCGGCGAGGACGCGATGGGCCCGATCATCGGCTCGATCCCGGGTCTGAACCAGTTCGTCTGACCGCGGGCCGGTGTGCGCGGCCGCACTGCATTCGGGTGACGCCTGGACGAAAGTAAAAAAGAGGTTGCGGAGCGAAAGCTTGACGGAACCTGTCCACGCGATCCCCGTTATTGGGGATGTGGCCCGGATGGACGCCTTCGGCAGTGTCCGGTACCGCACTCAAGCAGGCCGGCCATGCCCGTCTTCGAAGCCAAGAACCTGGACAGCGAGTTCGAAGGGCAGTCGCTGCTCGCTGCCATCCTGCACCCGACCCGCGCGGCGCAGACCCGGGCCCTGAGGCACGGTCGCCGGCGCGCAGAGCGCGCGGCGGCCTTGGCCGATCCGATGACGATCGAGCCGCGCTTCCCGATCGCGCCCGGCGAGCTGGCGCCGACCGGGTTCACGGGCCGCTGAGGTCTACCAAGCCTGCGCGGTGACGAGGCCCTGGCGAGTCACCACCACCCATTCCCGACCGTGGCGCTCGACGCCCTCGACGCGGCCGACGCCCGGGATGACGTCGCCGGGCGCGACCTCGACGAGGCGGCGCCGGCGGTTCTCCAGGATCGCGGTGCCCTCGTAGACGTCCCGCAGGGCCCAGCCTTCGATGACCGGCGGCTTGTCGGCCGCCGCCGGCTTCGGCTTGGGCTCGCTCACCTTGGCGTCCGCGACCTTGACCTCGGGCTTCGCCTCGGCGGCGCGGGCGGGCTCGCCGATGCTGCCGGTCTGGGTCGGCTCCGCCTTCGCGGCGGCCGGAGTCGCGGCCGCGCGGCGGTCGAGCTGCGCGGCGAGGCCGCTGAGGCGGGTGTTGTGGTCGCGCTCGACCTGCTCGAGCCGCTCGCCGAGGGCCGTGATCTTGCCGTTCAGGCTCTTGTCGACCTGCGCCAGGCGCTCGCCGAGGGCGGTGCTGCGGCTGCCCGCCTCCTTCCGCGCCACGTCGGTCGAGGCGCGCAGGTCGGCGAGCACGGTGTGGAGCTGCGCGATGTCGGCGGCGAGGCGCACGGTCTCGGTGCGGCCGGCATCGAGCGTCGTCTCGAGGGCCGCGAGCGCGTCGGGCCGGACGGAGGCCGGGCGGGAGAGCGCCACGACGCCCCCGCCCAGGAGGACACCGACCGCCAGGGTCGCGCCCGGGATCGCGAACCGCTTCGGATCCAGGCGCGCCAGCGACGCCAGCGCGAACGTCCCGCCGGCCGGCGAGGCCGCGGTCTCGGTCGCGGCGGCCGCGGAGTCGGTCTTGCCGGTCACCGCGGCCTTGAGCAGGTCGGCCGGCGAGATGCCCTGGGAAACGCCCTGCTTGGCTTCGATCTTCGTCATCGCCCCGAACTCCGCACGCGGCCTCGCGCTGCAAGCGTTCGTTAAGGACGTTTGTTTACGAAACCCTTACCGCACGCCCGTCGCTCAGGCCGCGAGCCCGCGCTTCTTCAGGAGCGGCTCGATGCTCGGCATCCGCCCGCGGAAGGCCGTGTAGGCCTCGCGAGGGTCGCGCAAATTGCCGGCCCCGTACACGAAGGTCCGCAGCCGCTTCGCCGTCTCCGGATCGAAGATGTCGCCGGCCTCGCGGAACGCGTCGAAGGCGTCCGCGTCCAGCACCTCAGACCAGAGGTAGCTGTAGTATCCGGCGGCGTAGCCATCCCCCGAGAAGATGTGGGCGAAGTGCGGCGTCCGGTGCCGCATGCTGATCTCGGCCGGCATGCTGATCCGCCGCAGCGCCTCGGCCTCGAAGGCGGGCACGTCGAGACCGCCCTCGCCTTCCGCCGAGAGGTGCAGGGTCATGTCGACGATCGCCGAGGACGTGTACTCCACGGTGGCGAAACCCTGGTTGAAGGTCCGCGCGGCGAGCAGCTTCCGCAGCAGGGCGTCGGGCATGGGCTCGCCCGTGCGATGGTGGCGCGCGTGGGTCCGCAGGACTTCCGGCTGCTCCAGCCAGTGCTCGTAGAGCTGCGAGGGCAGCTCCACGAAGTCGCGCGACACCGCCGTCCCGGACAGGAGCGGGTAGGTCACGTCCGAGAGCAGCCCGTGCAGGGCGTGGCCGAACTCGTGGAACAGGGTGCGCGCGTCGTCGAAGGACAGCAGCGTCGCCTCGCCGTCCGGCGCCTTGGCGAAATTCATGACGTTGACGATGATCGGCGTGACCGTCCCGTTCAGGCGCTCCTGCGAGCGGAAGGCGCTCATCCAGGCGCCGGACCGCTTCGAGGCGCGGGCGAAGTAGTCGCCCAGGAACAGGCCGACCTCGGACCCGTCGGGATTGCCGACCCGCCAGACCCGGACATCGGGATGGTAGCGCGGCACGTCGGCGAGTTCCGTGAAGGTCAGACCGAACAGCCGCGAGGCCGTGTCGAACGCCGCCTGGATCATCCGCTCCAGCGGCAGGTACGCCTTGATCTCGCTCTCGTCGAGGTCGTGCTCGGCGCGCCGCACCTTCTCGGCGTAGTGCCGCCAATCGTGCGCCTGGAGGGGAAAGTTGTGCCCCTCCGCCTGGATAGTGGCCTGGAGACGGTCGCGCTCCTCCGCTGCCCGCGCCCGGGCCGGCGTCCACACGTCCCGCAGCAGCCCGGTCGCCGCGTCCGGGCTCGCCGCCATCGTGTCGTCGAGGGCGAAATGGGCGAAGCTCTCGAAACCGAGGAGCCGCGCCCGCTCGGCGCGCAGCCGGATGATCTCCGCGATGATCGCCCGGTTGTCGGTCGCGCCGCCGTTCTCGCCGCGCCGCGTCCAGGCCGCGTAGGCGCGCTCGCGCAGGTCGCGCCGCGTCGAGCAGACCAGGAACGGCTCGATCAGCGAGCGGGACAGGGTGATGACGTGCCCGTCGAGGCCGCGCTCCTTCGCTGCGCTCTCGGCCGCGGCCCGCAGGAACGGCGGCAGGCCGGCCAGATCCTTCTCGCCCTGCAGCGGCAGGGTGAAGCTGCTCTCGTCGGCCAGGAGGTTCTGGCTGAACGTGGTCCCGAGTTCCGACATGCGCGCCGCGATCTCGGCGATGCGGGCCTTGTCCTCGGGCCCGAGATCCGCCCCCGAGCGGCGGAAGCGGATCCGGTACCGGTCGAGGACCCGGCGCTGCTCTGCGCTGAGGCCCTCGGCGTCGATCGCCGAGATCCGGGCCCAGAGCTCGGGGTTGAGGTAGATGGCGCTGCCGTGCCGGGCGAGCTTCGGCCCGATCTCCCGCTCGATGGCCTGCAACTCGGGGTTCGTGTGGCTGCCTGTCAGGTTGTAGAACACGCCGGCGACGCGCTCGAGGGCGAGGCCGGCCCGCTCCATCGCCTCGACGGTGTTGCCGAAGGTGGCGGGAGCGGACTCACTCGCGATGGCGCGGATCTCGGCATCGTGCGCCGCGAGGGCGGCGTCGAACGCGGGCCGGTAGTGCTCCGGCCGAATCCGCTCGAAGGGCGGGAGGCCGTGCGGGGTGCTCCACTGCGCCTCGCGGAAGGGATTGTCCGGCGGCAGGCTCGAGAGCCCGGCATCAGCTGCGTCCGACATGCAGTCCTCGATCTCGACGTCCACGCGACGGCGCGATCGTCCGCGCCGCAGGTGCGCCGACATGGGGTGTGCCGGCGCGATCCGGAAGACAGTGGTCCGATCGGCGCGGCCGTCAACCGGGTCCGGGCGATCCGAATGGCGTCTCGCCCGTTGTAGAGGCCAACGCCCACGCTTCGAGGCCCCATGCCGGGACGCAGCCTGTCGATCCTCCGATCCGCGACGCTCCTGGCGGGCGGCGCCCTCGCCGCGGGGCTCGCCCTCTCCGCCACGCCGGTCGGCGCCGTCGAGACGCCGGCGGCCACGGTGCCGACGCCCCCGCCCCTACCGCCGGAGCGCCCCGAGGCGCTGAAGCCGCCCGTCGCCGAGCCGGCGCCACCGACGCCGCCGGCACGGCCGCCCGAACTGAAACCTGCCGCGGCTGAGCCGAGCAAGGAGCCGAGCAAGGACCTGGCCCGGGAGCCGTCGAGGGAGAATGGCCGGGACAAGCCGCCGGAGTCCGGGCAGGAAGCCGGGAAGGAAGCCCCGAAGGAACCCGCGAAGGAGACAGCGAAGGAGACAGCGAAGCCCGAGATCCCCTCACCGCCGCCAGCGCCGCCCGCGCGGCCGCCCGAGCTGTCGGGCGCGGCCGCCCTGGCGCTTAAGGTGACACCGCCGGACGATTCCGCCTGCCGGACGCGCCTCAAGCGTCTCGGGGTCGAGTTCGAGCCGCTGCCGGCGATCTCCGAAGGCCAGTGCACCGCGCCGCTGCCGCTCAAGGTGACGAAGTTCGCCGACGGGGTGGTGCTGCCGCAGGGCGCCACGCTGACCTGCCGGACCGCCGAGGCGCTGGCGCGCTGGGTCACGGAGGTGCAGATCGAAGCCGATCGAATGCTGAAGCATCCGCTGATCGCGCTCGAACTCGGCGGTTCCTATGTCTGCCGGGGACAGAACCACGACGTCGACGCCAAGCTCAGCGAGCACGCCTTCGCCAACGCCGCCGACATCATGGGCTTCGCCTTCGCGGGGCGCGCGAGCATCCCCGTCAAGGCGATGCCGGACGGCTCCGAGGAGGCGCAGTTCCTCGGCGCGGTGCGCGCCAAGGCCTGCGGCTTCTTCCGCACCGTCCTCGGCCCGGGCTCGAACGCCGCCCACGCCAACCATTTCCACCTCGACGAGCGCGAGCGCAACGGCGGTCACCGCCTGTGCCAGTAGAACCGGGTGGAACGTTCCCGCAGGTCCGGCATTTCTCGGCTCGGGAGCGCGTCCGCTCCCCGGAATGACGACGGCGATGATCCCGAAACCCTGGCGGCCGGTCTGCGTGGCCCTCCTGGCGAGTTGTCTGGCCGCGCACGGCGCGGCCGCCCGGACCGGGAAGGGCCGGAAGGCCGAGACGGCCCAGCCGCCGGCGCTGACCGCCGAGGCGGTGAACGCCGCGACCCTGGCGCAGCCGGGCGCCGGGAAGAGCGAGGGCACGAAGTCCGAGGCGAAGGCCCGTCGGGCCAAGTCGTCGGACGACAAGCCCGATCCGCTGATCGTCAAGGCCCAGGTGCTGCTCGATCGCGCGCGCTTCTATCCCGGAGCGATCGACGGCCGGAAGGGTGACAATTACCGTCACGCCCTCTCGGCGTTCGCGGTGGCCCAGGGGCTTCCCGCCGGCGAGACCCTGACGCCCGAGATCTGGGACAAGCTCCAGGCGACCAGCGACAAGCCCGCCGTCACCGACTACACGCTCTCCGAGGCCGACGCCGCGGGCCCCTACGTCGAGCGGATCCCGCCCAAGATGGAGGAGCAGGCCGAGCTCAAGTCGATGGGCTACACCAATCCCCGCGAGATGCTGGCCGAGCGCTTCCACATGAGCCGCGACCTCGTCAGCGCGCTCAATCCCGGCAAGCCCCTCGACAAGGCCGGCACGACCATCGCGGTCGCGGCGGTGGACCCGATGGGCACGGACAAGCCGAAGGGCAAGGATCTGCCCCAAGAGCCGAAGGTCGAACGCATCGAGGTCGACAAGTCGAGCCGCGACGTCCGCGCCTACGGCGCCGATGGGAAGCTCTTGGCCTATTACCCCGCGTCGATCGGCAGTGCCGAGAAGCCGGCCCCGAGCGGCGAGACCAAGGTGAAGGGCGTCGCGTTCGACCCGGACTACACCTACAACCCGAAATACGCGTTCAAGGGCGTGAAGGCGCAGCACAAATTCACCATCCAGTCGGGGCCCAACAACCCGGTCGGCCTGGTCTGGATCGACCTGGCGATCCCGAGCTACGGGATCCACGGGACGCCGGAGCCCGAGAAGGTCGGGAAGACGGAATCCCACGGCTGCATCCGCCTGACCAACTGGAACGCCCGCGACCTCGCCGCGCATGTGACACGGGGCGCCAAGGTCACGTTCAAGGACGATTGAGTGGCCGCGCGGCGACACGCACATACGACCGCGCGAAGCCGCCCGCACAAAAATGTATCATCGGTTAACATAGCGCCCGGTCTGGGTGTCGGAACGGGCCGGGAACGCTTGACACATTGCGCATTACGGGCGACGCCTCAGGTTGTCTCGCGGGCTGACCCTCGGGCCGCGTTCACCCCGTCCGGACGCTGCTCACGCGGTGCGCAAGGCGTGACCAGCCGCATGGCAAGATCCCCGGCGACGGGGGCATTCGAAGGGAAGACGGCCCGGCGTGATTGCTGACCCCAACGACGACGTCCTCAACGGCGTCCGTGTTCTCGTCGTCGAGGACGAGGCCGCGATCTCGATGCTGCTGGAGGACATGCTCCTCGATTTCGGCTGCGCCGTGGTCGGGCCGGCCGCGCGGCTGTCCTCGGCGCTCGAGATGGCGTCGCAGGAAGCGTTCGAGGTCGCCATTCTCGACGTGAACGTGGCGGGTGAGCCGATCTACCCGGTGGCCGAGGCCATCGCCAAGCGCGACCTGCCGCTGGTCTTCTCGACCGGTTACGGCGGTGCCGGCATCCGCGAGCCGTTCCGCGACAGGCCCGTCGTCCAGAAGCCGTTCAGCCAGGCCGACTTGAAGCGGACCTTGATCGGGGCGATCCGCGCCGCCCGGGACTGAAGACCCGGCGCGTCGGCTCCGGCGGCCTCGGGCCGCCTGTCAGAGACCCTCGATGGTGAAGACCCGCTCGACATGGGCGGGCCAGGTCCGGGATCCGACGAACACGGCGTCGGCCCGGAACGTCGACCCGGCACACCACGCATTGCGTCCGATCCAGGCGCGGACCGCGCGGGAGAACCGCCGCCGCTTGGCGGCGTCGATCGCCTCCCGGGCATCGTCGCGGCGCGCCCGCGCCTTCACCTCCACGAACACGACGGTCTTCCAGCGCCGGACGACGAGATCGATCTCGCCGCCCGCGACGCTCACGCGCCGGCCGATCGGCCAGTACCCCTTGAGCATCAGCGCGGCGAGCGCCAGCCACTCGGCGCGGTGGCCGAGCCGGTAGGCGGCGCGGCGCCGGCCGGCCCGGTCCGGCAGGGCCCCGGTCATCCCTGGTCCCGCGCCAGCGCCAGCGCGCGGGTGTAGACGAGGCGCCTCGGCTGACCGGTCTCGTCGGACACGAGGCTGGCGGCATCCTTGATCGAGTGCCGCTCCAGCGCTGCCAGGATCAGGGCGTCGAGGGCGGCATCCGAATCCGCGCTGCGCTCCGGCGCCGTCGCCGCACCGATGATCACCACGATCTCCCCCTTCGGCGGTCCCTCCTGGGCGAAGCGCGCGCTCAGGCTGCCCAACGTATCGCGCCGGATGGTTTCGTAGAGCTTGGTCAGCTCGCGGGTCACGGCCGCCGGCCGCTCCGAACCGAGCACCGCGGCGGCGTCGGCCAGCATGTCGGGCAGGCGATGCGGCGACTCGAACAGGACCAGGGTGCCGGGAACCTGGATCAGCGCCTCGAGGCGGTTGCGCCGCGCTCCGGCCTTCTGCGGCAGGAAGCCCTCGAAGAAGAACCGGTCGGTCGGCAGGCCCGCCGCGACCAGCGCGGTCATCACCGCGGACGGCCCCGGGACGGGCGTGATGGCGATCCCGGCCTCGATGGCGGCCTGGACCAGCTTGTAGCCGGGATCCGATACGAGCGGCGTCCCGGCATCCGAGACCAGCGCCAGGGCCTCGCCGGCGGTGAGCCGCGCCACCATCCGCTCGCGCACCGCGTCGTTGGAATGCTCGTGATAGGCGAGCAGCGGCGTCGTGATCCCGTAATGCGCCAGCAGGTTCCGGGTGACGCGGGTGTCCTCGGCCAGGACCGCGTCGGCGGCCGCCAGCGTCGCCAGCGCCCGGATGGTGATGTCGCGCAGGTTCCCGATCGGCGTCGCCACGATGTGCAGGCCCGGCGACAGGGGTTCGGTCTCGCTCGCGAGGCCGAAGGCCGTGAAGGTCGTGCTGCGCGGGCGGTCGGGGGCGAGCTTCGGGGACGGAGCTCGGGTCGGGGCGGCGGCCCCCGGGTCGTCGAATCTGCGGGTCATCACCGGCGATCTTGCCACACTGGTCGCCTCTCGTCGCGGCGAGGCCGCGTGGCCGGGGGGCAAGTCCCCGCCGCCGCGTTTACATTTGAGAATCCGCCGGTCAGGCTGCGGAGCCTGCCCGAAGGAGTACGCGCCATGGCGCGCCCGACAAGCGCGCGGGACCGTCTCGTGCGTGTCACCGCCCAGACCGCCGCGCTCTGCGCGATCCTGCTCTCGCTCGGCGGTTGCGTCGGCAGCGACCTCGCGCGACGCGCGACCGGGCCGCAGGCCGAGCTGTCACCGCCGGCCGCCGTGCCGGATGCGCCGGGCACCGCGCCCGCGGCGCCGCCGATGCCGGCCGCGGGCGGCGGCGGGCGCATCGGGGCGGGCTCGGTGAAGGTCGCCCTGGTGCTGCCGCTGACCGGCCAGGGATCGACCGTGGGGGCCGCGATGCGCAACGCGGCGCAGCTCGCCTACGACGAGGCCCAACAGCCCGACCTGACGCTCATCGTCGAGGACGACCGGGGCAGTCCGGACGGCGCCCGGGAGGCGACCCAGGAGGCGCTGCGGCAGGGCGCCGAGATCGTCCTCGGCCCGCTCTTCGCCGGCAGCGTGCAGGCCGCCGCGGCCGTCGCCAGGACCGCCGGCAAGCCGGTGATCGGCTTCTCCACGGACGCGACCGTGGCGAACCAGGGCGTCTACTTGCTGAGCTTCCTGCCGCAGCCGGAGGTGGACCGCGTGGTCGAGGACGCGGTCGCGGGCGGAAAGAGGTCCTTCGCGGCGCTGATCCCCGAGACCGCCTACGGCAACGCCGTCGAGGCGGCGTTCCGGGAGGTCGTCGCCCGCAAGGGCGCGCGCGTCGCCGCCGTGGAGCGCTACCCGGCCGGCGCGCCCGGGCCGGCGGTCGAGCGGCTCGCGCGGGTTATCGCCGGGCCCGGTGCCACCGCCGACGCGCTGTTCATCCCCGAGACTGCGGACGCGATGCCCGCCGTGGCGGCCGCGCTGACGAAGCCGGGCTTCTCGCCGGCCCGAGTGCGCCCCCTCGGCACCGCCCTCTGGAACGAGCCGTCACTGTTCGCGCTGCCTGCCCTCCAGGGTGGCCGCTTCGCCGCGCCGGACCGCGTCGGCTTCTCGAATTTCAGCGCGCGCTACCAGGCCCGGTTCGGCGCCGTCCCGCCGCGGGTGGCCTCGCTCGCCTACGACGCGGTGCTGCTCGCCGCGGCCCTGTCGCGGCGCTACGGCTCGCAGCGCTTCGCCGAGACCACCCTGACCAACGGCCTGGGCTTCGCCGGCGTCGACGGGACGTTCCGGTTCCGGCCGGACGGTCAGAGCGAGCGGTCCCTCGCGGTCTACGAGATCCGCAACAACGCCGCGACGCCCGTCAGCCCGGCGCCCCGGGTTCTCGCGAAGCCGGCGATCTGATCAGGCGGCGAGCTCGGCGACCAGGGCATTGAGCACCGGCGCCCCCCGCGCCGTGGCGGCGATGCGGCCGCCCGGCAGCCGCTCGAGCAGGCCGTCCCCGATCAGCATGCCGATGCGGTTGCCGTTCAGGGGCCGGCCCTTGAGCGCCGCGTAGCGCTCGGGATCGATCCCCTCGCGCAGGCGCAGGCCCATCAGCAGGAACTCGTCGGCCTGGTCGGCGGCCGAGAGGCTCTCGGTCTCGACGATCCCGTGGCCCTCGGCCTCGACGCGGGCGAGCCACGCCTCGGGCGACCGCTCCGTCACGGTTCCGACCCGGCCCTGGCCCGTCACGAGCCGTCCGTGGGCGCCCGGACCGATGCCGGCATACTCGCCGTAGCGCCAGTAGAGCAGGTTGTGCCGCGATTCCGCCCCGGGCCGCGCGTGGTTCGAGATCTCGTAGGCCGGGAGGCCGGCCTTCGCGCAGAGCTCCTGGGTGACGTCGTAGAGGGCGCGACCGACCTCGTCGTCCGGCGTCACCAGCTTGCCGGCGGCGGCGAGCCCGTGGAACGGCGTCCCGGGCTCGATGGTGAGTTGGTAGAGCGAGAGGTGCTCGGCGGCCCGCGCGAGCGCGTCACTCAGCTCCGCCCGCCACAGGTCCGGCGTCTGTCCGGGCCGCGCGTAGATCAGGTCGAAGGAGGTCCGCGCGAAGGCCGACTGCGCCAGGGCGATCGCGCCGAGCGCCTGCGCGGTGTCGTGCAGGCGCCCGAGGGTCCGCAGCGAGGCGTCGTCGAGGGCCTGGATCCCGAGCGACACGCGGTTGACCCCGGCGGCGCGGTAGCCCTGGAAGCGGCCCGCCTCGACGCTCGACGGGTTGGCCTCGAGGGTCACCTCCGCGTCCGGCGCGACCGCCCAATGCTCCGCCACCGCGTCGAGCAGCCCGGCCACGGTCGCGGGTTGCATCAGCGAGGGCGTGCCGCCGCCGAGGAAGATGCTGGTCACGGTCCGGCCCGGCGTGCGGGCGGCGGTGTGGGCGATCTCGGCGCGGAAGGCTGCCAGGAAGCGCGGCTCGTCCACGCCCGCGTGGCGGACGTGGCTGTTGAAGTCGCAGTACGGGCACTTCGCGGCGCAGAAGGGCCAGTGCAGGTAGATCCCGAAGCCCGCGTCGCGGGTCGGATGGTCCGGGCCGGTCGATGACATGATGGCGGGCATGTGAGCGCCCGCGCGCCGTTTGGCAATCAAGCGCCGGGCGCGAGGCAGGCGCGGCTCAGCTCGACGAAGGCCCGCGCCCGGTGCGACAGGCCCCGCCCCTGCTGCCAGTCGACCCCGTGCTTCTCCTCGGCGCTCATCTCGCCGAAGGTGCGGTCGTGGCCGTCCGGCCGGAAGATCGGGTCGTAGCCGAAGCCCGCGGAGCCCTTCGCGGCGACGAGGTCGCCGAAGACCCGTCCCTCGAACAGCTCGGTGTGCCCGTCCGGCCAAGCCAGCACGAGGGCGGACACGAAGTGCGCCCGGCGCTCGGCGGCCCCGCGCCGGTCGAGTTCGGCGAAGATCCGCGCCATCGCGCCGGTGAAGTCCTTGGTCGCGCCGGCCCAGCGGGCCGAGAAGATGCCCGGCGCGCCGTCCAGGGCGTCGACGCACAGGCCGGAATCGTCCGCGAAGGCCGGCAGCCCGGTGGCGTCGGCCGCCGCCCGCGCCTTGATCGCCGCGTTCTCGGCGAACATCGTGCCGGTCTCGTCGGGCTCGGGCAGGCCGAGCTCGCCCGCCGACACCGCCTCGATCCCGAACGGCGCGAGCAGGTCGCGCATCTCGGCGAGCTTGCCGGCATTGTGCGTGGCGATGACCACCTTCCCGGTCAGACGGCGGCTCACGCGAGGGCCTCCTTCTGCAGGGCGACCAGCCGCTCGGTGCCGGCGCGGGCGAGGCCGAGGAGCTCGAGAAGCTGCTCCTGCGTGAAGGGCTCCATCTCGGCGGTACCCTGCACCTCGACGATGCCGCCCCGGCCGGTGAGCACGAAGTTGGCGTCGGTCTCGGCCGCCGAATCCTCGGCGTAGTCGAGGTCGAGGACCGGCGTGCCCTTGTACAGGCCGCAGGAAACGGCGGCGACGTGGTCGCGCAGCGGGTCGACGGAGATGATCGAGCGGGTCCGCATCCAGGCGAAGCAATCGTGCAGCGCCACCCAGGCGCCCGTGATCGCGGCCGTCCGGGTGCCGCCGTCGGCCTGGATCACGTCGCAATCGATCGTGATCTGGCGCTCGCCCATGGCCGGGAGGTTGGTGACAGCGCGCAGCGAACGGCCGATCAGTCGCTGGATCTCCTGGGTACGCCCCGACGGCTTCCCGGAACCGACCTCGCGGCGGGTGCGTTCGTGCGTCGCACGCGGCAGCATGGCGTACTCGGCCGTGACCCAGCCCTTGCCGGAACCGCGCAGCCACGGCGGCGCGCGCTCTTCCAGCGACGCGGTGCAGAGCACCCGGGTGTTGCCGAAGCTGACGAGGCAGGAGCCCTCGGCGTAGCGCGAGACCGCGCGCTCCAGGCTCACGGGCCGCAACTCGTCGGCGGCACGCTTGGAAGGCCGCATCGCGGGCCCCTTCTGTCGAGAGTGTCGAGGGCCGGGCTCTTAGGCCGCCGCGCCACCGCGGGCAAGCATCGCCGTACGGATTGATCCGCGCGGGACGGTTGGACATGATCGGACCACAGGATGACCCCGTGACACACCCCAGTCCCAACTTCTCGAACGGCCAAGCGATGCAGGCGCTCGCCGCCCTCAACGAGCGTGCCCGGGAGATCTTCCGGCAGATCGTGGAGAGCTACCTCACGACCGGCGAGCCGGTCGGTTCCCGGAATCTCGCGCGCATCCTCCCGATGGCGCTGTCGCCGGCTTCGATCCGCAACGTCATGGCGGATCTGGAGCATTCCGGCCTCATCTTCGCGCCGCACACCTCCGCCGGCCGCCTGCCGACGGAGCTCGGCCTGCGCTTCTTCGTGGACGCGATGCTCGAGCTCGGCGACGTCAGCCAGGACGAGCAGGCGCGCATCGAGGCGCAGATGCGCGCCGCCGCCTCGGGTCACACCTTCGACTCGGCCCTGGCCGAAGCCTCGACCATGCTGTCCGGCGTCTCCCGGGGCGCCGGGGTCGTCCTGACCACCAAGGCGAACGTCAACCTGAAGCACATCGAGTTCGTGCGGCTCGATCCGGCCCGCGCCCTCGTCATCCTCGTCTCGGACGACGGCTCGGTGGAGAACCGCCTCGTGGACCTGCCGGCGGGCCTGCCGGCCGGGGCCCTCCAGGAGGCGACGAACTTCCTCAACGCGCGCCTGCAGGGGCGCACCCTCGGCACGCTGCGCGCCGAGATCGAGGCCGGCCGCAAGGCGATGAAGCGGGAGCTCGACGCGATCACCGAGCGCCTCGTCGATGCCGGACTGGCCACGCCGGTCGGCCCGACGGAGGCCCGCCAGCTGATCGTGCGCGGGCAGGCGAACCTGCTCGACGACTTGCGCGCGGTCGAGGATCTCGAGCGGATCCGCCTGCTGTTCAACGATCTGGAGACCCAGAAGGACGTGATCGATCTCCTGTCCCGCGCCGAGGGCGGCGAGGGCGTGCGGATCTTCATCGGCTCGGAGAACAAGCTGTTCTCGCTCTCCGGATCCTCGCTGATCGCGGCGCCGTTCCGCGACGGCTCGCAGAAGATCGTGGGCGTCGTCGGCGTGATCGGTCCGACCCGGCTGAACTACGCGCGGATCGTGCCGATGGTCGACTACACGGCGCGCGTGGTGTCGAAACTCCTGGACGGCGGACGGTAGAGGGCACCGGGCAGAGGATCCGCCCGGCCCACCGACCTTCCTGTGATTGCCCGCTCAGGCCGGGATCACGTCCACGATCTCGTAGGTGTCGGGATCGATGATCACGATGTCGTCGCGGACCAGGACGAAGTCGTAGCCCTCGTATTCCGGCACCAGCTCGATGATCGCCGGCGGCAGCCTGTGGAGCCTGACCGAGCGGGGGATCGCGGTGCCGATCGCCAAGCCGAAAGCCACGTCCCGGAGCGGCGAGACGCCCAGACGCGTGATCGAGCTGCGGAACTCGGTTCGCTGACGGGTGTCGAGGCGGCCGACAGCGCCGCGGACGGCGCCCCGGTCGCGGGCACCGGCACGGCCGTCCCGTTCGCCGGCCGGACCGCGACCGCCGCGCTCGGGACCGGCCGCGTCGCGGTTGCCCCGCTCGGGTCCGGCACCCGGCTCGCGGCCACCACGATCGCCGGCACCGCGTTCACCCGCACCGCGTTCACCCGCACCGCGTTCGCCCGCACCTGGATTCGCGGCCGCGCCGCCCCGGTCCGCCGGTCCGTTGCGCTCGGCCGCGCCGCCCGGGCGACCCGGTCCCTCGGCGCCGCGCGGCCCACCCTCGGCACCGCCGGGACCGCGCATCGCCCCGCCTTCGGGCGCGCCGCCCCTCATCCCGCCGCCGGCACCGCCAGCAGGGCCGCCGGCCGGGCCGCCGCCGGACGGACCCGCGCCCGCTCCGGCCCCACCACCCGGGCCGCCGGCGCCGCCGCCCGCACCACCGGGTCCGGCCCCTCCGCCGCCCGGGCCGCCCTGCGCGAACGCCGTCGCCGCGCCGGCGACGACGATGGCGGCCGCGACCGCGTCTCTCAGAACTCGCTTCATGGCCTCTTCCTCCTGCGGTGGTCGGAACGCCATCGACGCCCACGCCGGCCCGCAACGGGGTCCTGAGGCGAACCGTTCCCTCCCGCGGCACTGTGGACCCGCGGCCGGTGACACCGCCCTGCGCTGTCCTCGGCTAAGTCGGATCACGGTCTTGCGATCGGGCGCGTCACCTGTAACGTCGCGCCGCACCAAGAAGAGACCGGCCTCGGCCGGCACCAAGATTGATCGACGGAGACGCCATGTCCGCCTCGCGCGACGATACGATCGGTATCGCACCGAGCGACCTCGATGATGCCGCGGACCGCAAGCGCCGGATCTGGGCGATCGTCGGCTCGTCGTCGGGCAATCTCGTCGAGTGGTACGATTTCTACTGCTACGCGTTCTTCGCGCTCTATTTCGCGCCGGCCTTCTTCCCGAAGGGCGATTCGACCAGTCAGCTCCTGCAGACCGCCGGCATCTTCGCGGTGGGCTTCTTCATGCGGCCGATCGGCGGCTGGCTGTTCGGGCGCATCGCCGACCGCGTCGGCCGCCGCACGTCGATGGTCATCTCGGTGCTGATGATGTGCTTCGGCTCGCTGCTGATCGGCATCCTGCCGACCTACGAGCATGTCGGCACGCTGGCGCCCGTGCTGCTGCTGCTCGCGCGCATGCTTCAGGGCCTGTCGGTCGGCGGCGAGTATGGCACCTCGGCGACCTACATGAGCGAGGTGGCGATCAAGGGGCGGCGCGGGTTCTTCGCCTCGTTCCAGTACGTGACGCTGATCGGCGGCCAGCTCCTCGCCTCGCTGGTCCTGGTGCTGCTGCAGACGGTGATGACCGGCCCGGAACTCACCGCCTGGGGCTGGCGCATCCCGTTCTTCATCGGCGCCGCGCTGGCGGTCGTCGCGCTCTATCTCCGGCGCTCCCTGGCCGAGACGAAGGACAGCAGCGACAAGGAGACCGCCGGCACCTTCGCCGCGCTGGCCAAGCACTGGCGGGCGTTCCTGGTCGTGGTCGCCTACACGGCCGGCGGCTCCCTGAGCTTCTACACGTTCACGACGTACATGCAGAAGTACCTCGTCAACACCGCCGGCATGCCGAAGACGTCGGCCTCGCAGACGATGACGGTGGTACTGTTCGTCTACATGATCATTCAGCCGATCTTCGGCGCGCTCTCCGACAAGATCGGCCGCAAGGCGAACATGCTGCTCTACAGCGGCCTCGGCACGCTCATGGTGGTGCCGCTGATGACGGCCCTCGGCACCAACAAGGACCCCTACCTCGCCTTCGCGCTGATCACCCTCGGGCTCGCCGTGGTGTCGTTCTACACGGGCATCAGCGGTATCGTGAAAGCCGAGCTGTTCCCCACCAACGTCCGGGCGCTCGGGGTCGGCCTCTCCTACGCGATCGCCAACGCCACCTTCGGCGGCACCGCCGAGTTCGTCGCCCTGTGGTTCAAGGACGCCGGCATGGAGAGCACGTTCTTCTGGTACGTGACCGTCCTGATGGCGATCGCCTTCGTGGCCTCGCTGATCATGCCGAACCCTAAGGTCCACGGCTATCTCGACGGCGCGGGCACCGTCGAGGAGGCGCTGGGGAAGAAGCCGCGCCTCGCCCACGCCTGATCGGCCGCCCGGCTGGACCGGGCCGGACTTTCACGCTGATATGCCTCCCGCCGGGCGCGCCAGACGCCCGCGGGAGGACGCCATGTCGAGGAACGCCGCCGCCGGGGCGCTGGCCCTGCTCTGTCTCGCCACCGCATCGCCGTCCCGAGCCGCCGAGCCGGGTGCCGCCGACGGGCCGTTCAGGCCGACGCAGCCCGCGGGCTACTTCTTCGTCGGCGGCCGCTACGCCACCGCGGGCGGCAAGACGACGGCGTCCGGCCAGATGTTCGTGGAGTACCGCGTTCCGGAGCGGGTGACGCAGCCCTACCCGATCGTCCTGGTGCACGGCACCGCCCAGACCGGGACCAACTTCCTCGGGACGCCCGACGGCCGGCCGGGCTGGGCCGACCGCTTCGCCGCGCAGGGCTTCGCGGTCTACGTCGTCGACCAGGTCGGTCGCGGCCGCTCGGGCGGCGACCCGGACACCTACGGCCCCTACGCCCGCCTGCCCGCCGAGGATCTGGAGACGGTGTTCACCGGGCAGGAGCGCTCCGCGCTCTACCCGCAGGCGAAGCTCCACACGCAGTGGCCGGGTGGCGCCGGGATCCGCGGCAACGCCGCCTTCGATCAGTTCTACCTCTCCCAGGTGCCCTACATCGCCAGCGCGCTGCGGAGCGAGGAGCTGGTCGACCCGGCGCTGATCGCCCTGCTAGAGAAGATCGGCCCGGCGATCCTGCTGACGCACTCGCAGGCGGGCGTCTTCGGCTGGGCGGTGTCGGATCAGCGGCCCGACCTCGTGAAGGCGCACGTCGCCGTCGAGCCGAACGGGCCGACGTTCTACGACATCCGCTTCAAGGGCGGCGCGGACTGGTACGAGCGCGTCGGCGAGGCCCGGGCCCGGCCCTACGGCATCACCCGGGTGCCGCTGCACTTCGAGCCGCCGGTGAGCGGCCCGGCCGACCTGACGGTCGTCCAGGCGGAGAGCGCCGCCGCGCCCGACCGGATCCGCTGCTGGCTCCAGGCCGAGCCCGCGCGCCGATTGCCGAACCTCGCCCGGGTGCCGGCGGTGATCGTGACCGCCGAGGCGTCGTTCCGGGCCACCATGGACGATTGCACGGCAGCCTTCCTGACTCAGGCGGGCGCGAAGCCGGACCGGCTGGCGCTCGCCGACCACGGCATCCGCGGCAACGGCCACATGATGATGCTGGAATCGAACAGCGACGCCGTGGCGGACGCGATCGCCGGGTGGATCCGGAACCGGGTCCAGGGCCCGGTCCAGGGCCAAGTCGAAGCGCCGGCCCGGCCTTAACCCACCGCTTACCCTGTCGGGCGAGGGTGCCCCCGTCATCCGACGAGGGACTGCATGACCGACATGACCGACACCGTGGGCGTCGCGGGCGACCGCATCCGCTCGATCATCGAGCGCGTGGAACGGCTGGAGGAGGAGATCAAGGACCTGATGGAGGCCAAGAAGGAGGTCTTCGCCGAGGCCAAGGGCGAGGGTCTCGACGTGAAGGTGCTCAAGGAGATCCTGAAGATCCGCAAGCAGGACAAGGACGAGCGCGACGAGCAGGAGACGCTCCTCGACGTCTACCTGCGCGCCATGGACGCGCCGTCGCCGGCCCCGATCGCCGCGGCGGCCTGACAGGCTCGACCGGGTGCGGCGCCGGGCGCCGCACCTCCTGTCCCGACCCCGAGGCTACGCCGCGAGATAGGCGGCGATGTTGCGCCGGATCCGCTCCAGGGGCTCCTCGGCCGGGTCCGGCAGGACGAAGCGCTTGCCCGTGATCGTCTCGTAGGCGCGGATGTAGACCGCCGCGGTCTCCAGGACGACCTCGGCGGGGATCTCCGGGATCGCGTCCTTGTACGGGTCGCAGCGGGCGACGACCCAGTTGCGCACGAAGTCCTTGTCGAAGCTCTCCGGGGCCGAACCCGCGGCGAAGCGCTCGGGATAGCTCTGCGCGAACCAGTACCGGCTGCTGTCCGGCGTGTGGATCTCGTCGGCGAGGACGATCCGGCCCTCGGGATCCGTGCCGAACTCGTACTTCGTGTCGGCCAGGATCAGGCCGCGCTCCGCCGCGAGCGCCGTCCCGCGCGCGAACAGCGCCAGGGCCGCCCCCGACACGGTCTCCCACTGCGCGCGCGTCAGCAACCCGCGCTCGAGGATCTCCGCCTCGGTGAGCGGCTCGTCGTGGCCGCCGTCGAACGCCTTGGTGGTCGGCGTGATGATCGCCTCCGGCAGGCGCTGGTTCGGCCGCATCCCGTCGGGGAAGATGTGGCCGTACATGTCCCGCTCGCCCGCGCGGTAGCGCGTCAGGATCGAGGTCGACGTGGTGCCCGCGAGGTAGCCGCGCACCACCACCTCCACGGGCAGGATCTCCAGGCGCCGGCCGACCACCACGTTGGGATCGGGATAGGCGAGGACGTGGTTCGGGCACAGGTCGGCGGTCTGCTCGAACCAGTAGCGGGCGGTCTGGGTCAGGACCTGGCCCTTGAACGGGATCGCCGCGAGCGCCCGGTCGAAGGCGCTGATCCGGTCCGACGTGATGAGGATGCGACGGCCGTCGGGGAGGTCGTAATTGTCCCGGACCTTGCCGCGGTAGTGCCGGGGCAGCTCGGGCAGGGTCGCGTCGCGCAGGACCTGATGCGCGTGCGGGGCGAGATCTGCCGTGTTCATCGGGCTTTCCGTCAGGCTGAACGGCGATCGCGCCGCCGGACTTCTGTGCGCGGACGGGGCGGGAAATTCCAGTCCCGGCCTCACCGAGGGCGCCCGGCGCCGGCCCTCGCCCTGGTCGCGCCCGACCGGGACCCTACACTTACGCGGGGACCAACGACGGTGGACGACCGGCCGCGCGACGCCGAGCGCTTCTGCCGGACGGCCGAGGCGCGATGAACGAGACACCCCAACCGTCGGTCAGAGATCCGTTCCTGCGCCGGATCGAGACCGTGGCCCTGTTCCGGCTGTCCGACGCGGAGCGCGCCGCCCTCGTCGCGCTCCCGCTGCAGGTCGCCCAGTTCGAGCCCAACCAGGACATCATTCGGGAGGGCGACCGGCCGTCCCGGAGCTTCACGCTGCTCAGCGGTATCGCCTGCACCTACAAGTCGACACGCGCGGGCAAGCGGCAGGTGATGAGCTACCACGTGCCCGGGGATGTGCCGGATTTCCAGAGCCTGTTCCTGGAGGTACTCGACATCAACATCGCCACGGTGAGCGCCTGCCGCCTCGGCTTCGTCCAGCACGACGCGGTCCGGGCGATGCTGCGGGCGCACCCGCGCCTCAACGAGGTGTTCTGGCGCGCGACGCTGATGGACGCCGCCCTGGTCCGGGAATGGATGCTCAACACCGGGCGCCGGGAAGCGTATGCGCGGATGGCCCACCTGTTCTGCGAGCTGATGACCCGCCTCGACGCCGTCGGGCTGGCACCCGACCGGACCTGCGACCTGCCGATGACGCAGCCCGAACTCGCGGATGCCCTCGGGATCACGTCGGTCCACGTCAATCGGACGATCCGCGATCTCAAAGCCGCCGGCCTGATCACGCTCCGGGGTCGCCGCCTCACCGTCCACGACTGGGCCGGGCTGCAGGAAGCGGCCGAATTCGATCCGACCTACCTGCACCTGCGCGACGCGGAGACGCGCTGATTGGGACGCGCGGACGCGCGCGACCTGCAGCCGAGTATTGTCAGAAAATCGAGGATCCTGTCGCCGGCTCTACCGATCCGATGGTCGGGGGCTCAGCGGGATGATGGTGCCCAGGGACGGAGTCGAACCGCCGACACTGCGATTTTCAGTCGCATGCTCTACCAACTGAGCTACCTGGGCGTCGTCCGCGCCGGTGCCGGCCTCGGACGTCGCGGGGTATAGTGAGTGCTTGGCGGCCTGTCCAGCCTCGCGTGACATCGACGGGACCGGAAGGCCGAAAAATTCAGCGCTCCGGATCCGGCGGGGGCGGCGGCGCGTCGGGATCGAGCTCCTCGGGGATCGCGTAGCGCTCGTTGAGCCAGCGCCCCAGATCGACGTCGGCGCAGCGCTGGGAGCAGAACGGCTGGAACTCCGGCGCGGACGGTTTCCGGCAGATCGGACAGGGCGGCGGCCGGCGTTCACGGTTCATGCGAGGGCGCCCCACCCGGCCCGCACAGGATACCCCTCGCCGTCGAGCAGGCTCAGGGTCTCGTAGAGCGGCAGGCCGACCACGCCGCTGTACGAGCCGACCAGCTTGACCACGAAGGCCCCGGCCAGGCCCTGGATCGCGTAGCCGCCGGCTTTGCCGCGCCACTCGCCCGAGGCCACGTAGCCCTGGATGTCCCGGCCCGAGAGCCGCTTGAACCGGACGCGGCTCTCGACGATCCGCTCGCGGCGCCCGCGGGGCGAGAGCACGCAGACCGCCGTGTAGACCCGGTGCTGCCGGCCCGAGAGCAGGCGCAGGCAATCCGCGGCCTCGTCGGGGATCTCGGCCTTCGGCAGGACGCGCCGCCCGACCGCGACGACCGTGTCGGCCGAGAGAAGCCAGGTCGGCGTCGTCGTGTCCTCCAAGTGGAGCGCCGCCTCGGCGGTGGCGAGCTTCGTCCGCGCGAGGCGCCGCGCCAGCTCGCGCGGCGGCTCGGCCTTGCGCGGTGTCTCGTCGATCTCGGCGGGCAGGAGCGCCGCTGGCTCGATACCGATCTGCTGGAGCAGCGCGAGACGGCGGGGCGAAGCGGACGCGAGCACGAGTCGCGCCGTCGGCTCCTGCGTCGCGCCGATCGCTTCAGGTTTGGCGTCCATGATGTCCCGTTCGCACAATCGACCGGAGCCGCGCGACCGGAGCCGTGCGCGCCCTGCGCGGCGGCACTTCGTCGGCCGGGACAGGCTCGATGCGCCTGCCTGATAAGGGAAGGGGTCCGGCTTGTGAACTCGAGCGGGTGCCGACGCCCTGGCGAACGCGCGTGGATTCGCCTGGGCGATCCCGCGCGGCCCGGTGCGTCCGCGGGCAGCGTTGCTCAGGTCTGGCGGCGCCTCGGCGTGACCGGGGGCGCCGGCGAATCCAGCTCAGAGCCCGGCGCGAAAGCGTCCGCAAGAATAGCGCAAAATGTCGAGGCGGCACGTAACCCATCGTTAACCACGATCGACGCAGGATGGCGTCACTCCAATGGGATCGTCATCGATGCTGAACGCTGACCCGCTCGTGCCGCGCCCGAAGCTCGTCAATGCGGGCCTGCTCGCCCGCGCCCTCGACGGGCTCCGGCCGCAGGTCGCCTCGCCGGTCGAGATGTGGCAGCGCCTCACCGATCAGTACGTGGTCGACCTCGACGCGGTCGCGGCGCTCCTGCCCGCCGACGAGCCGGAGACGCGCTGGCTTCCCGCCCGCGACTGAGGCCGGCCCGGACGGCACTGCACCTCTCAAGGGACGCGTCGTGCTGCGCTGGCACATGACGTGCTTCAAGTCTTCAGCAACCGGAGGAAGCGACCAGGCAACGACAACGCGGTGGCTCGCACGCCGGAGCACCCCGCGGACCTTTCGATCACTCGAAGCCGAGGTCCGTCATGTCGGAATTGCTCTCCGTTGCCCTCGTCTGTGCCGGCACGCTGCTGGCCCAGGACTGCTCGCGCGACACCGCCCTCGACGTCATCGTCGCGCCGGCGCACACGCCGATGGAATGCCTGATGCACGCCCAGACGATGGCCGCCCAGGCGGGGTTGCCCGGGGGCAGCGACCGGTACCTCAAGGTCGCCTGCGAGCATCGTCGGAGCGAGTCCGACCCGCGCCCCGTCATTCGCCGCGCCTCGTGACGGCGGGGGTGTGCCGGGCGATTCGGCACACCCGAATGTGATCGGCGCGGCGCGTGGTGCATCAAAGTCACGTCACGACAATTCTTGTTCGCATCCGCCTATCGGACAGTTGCCGCCTCCGGGAACGGGACCCATCCTGCACGGCCACGCTGATGCAACCCTCACTCCGGCATCCGCCAACGTTGCCGCCCCGATGGCCCGCGTGCCGGGCAGGGCTCAAGCGAGTGCCTGCCCGATGCTGTACGACGCGTTCGATCTGCAGACCGACATGGCCGCCCAGACCCGGGCGTGGGGGCGGCTGCTGAACGACATCTGGTCGCCCTGGGTCGGGTGGGGCGAGCCGGCGACCTGGATGTCCGCCGGGGCCCGGATGATGATGCGCGCGGGCCTGACCTTCGCGCGGCCGCCCTACGGCATCGAGTCGGTGAATGTCGGGAACCGGAGCGTCCCGGTCTCCGAGGAGGCGGTCGAGGTCACGCCCTTCGCCACCCTGCTCCACTTCAAGAAGGACATCCACACCGAGCAGCCCAAGGTGCTGATGGTGGCGCCGATGTCGGGCCACTTCGCCACGCTGCTCCGCGCCACCGTGCGCACGATGCTGCCCGATCACGACGTCTACATCACCGACTGGCACAATGCCCGGGACGTGCCGCTCTCCGACGGGACCTTCGGCTTCGACGACTACGTGAGCCACCTCATCCAGTTCCTGCGGACCATGGGCGAAGGCGCCCACATGGTGGCGGTCTGCCAGCCCGCCGTGCAGGCCCTGGTGGCCGCCGCCGCGATGGCGCAGTCGAAGGACCCGGCCGCCCCGCGCAGCATGACCCTGATGGCCGGCCCGGTGGATTGCCGGATCAACCCGACGGGCGTGAACGAACTCGCGACCTCCAAGCCGATCGAGTGGTTCGAGAAGAACCTGATCGCCACGGTGCCGTCGCGCCACAAGGGGGCCGGCCGCAAGGTCTATCCGGGTTTCGTGCAGGTCTCGGCCTTCATGGCGATGAACGCCAAGCGCCACGTCCAGGGCCACGCCGACCTGTTCTGGCACATGGCCAACGGCGAGCACGACAAGGCCGAGGCGATCGAGACCTTCTACGACGAGTATTTCGCGGTGCTCGATCTCGCCGCCGATTTCTACCTCGAGACGGTCAAGACCGTGTTCCAGGACCACGCCCTGGCCCGGAACGCGGTGTCGTATCGGGGCGAGCCGATTGACCTGCGCGCGATCCGTCGCACGGCGCTGATGACGGTCGAGGGCGAGCGGGACGACATCTGCGCGGTCGGGCAGACCATGGCGGCCCACGACCTGTGCTCGGACCTCGCCCCGTACATGCGGACCCACCACCTCCAGGCCGGCGTGGGCCATTACGGCGTCTTCGCCGGGCGGCGCTGGGAATCGCAGATCTACCCGCAGGTGCGCAACTTCATCCAGGCGCACAACTGACCGGCGCGCCGGTCGGGCCGCCGTCGCGCCGATTTGACCCGCCGACCCGCGCGGCCCACCATGCTAGGCACGTGTGACGGGGCCCGCCGGGGGCGGCTCCGTGGGCCACTCCTTCGGCGTGAGGCGGAACGGTCGGCGTGATCGGCAGCAACGGCACCGAGAGCAAGACCCGGGTGGGCGGAGCGGACGCGGCGTCCACGCGGCTCGACCGGCTCGTGGCGCAGGCGCGGGCGGCCGCCCTGTGGGAGCAGGCCTGGCCCGTGCTCTGGCGCGGCATCGGCGTCTTCCTGCTCTTCCTGGTCGTCTCCTGGGCGGGCGTGTGGCTCGACCTCACGCCGCTCTGGCGCCAGATCGGCCTCGGCGCCCTCGCCATCCTGCTCGTCGCCGCGCTCCTGCCGCTGATCCACATCGCCCGGCCGGACCGGCGCCTCGCCCTGGCGCGGCTCGACCGCGAGGCCGCTTCCCGCGATCCGAAGCTGCGGCACGGGCCGGCCTCGGCCGCCCAGGACAACCTCGCCGTCGGCGCCGCCGATCCGGGGAGCCGGCTGCTGTGGGACCTCCACCAGCGCCGCGCCGCGCAGGCGATCTCGGCCCTGCGGGTCGGCCTGCCGCGGCCGGGCATGACCCGGCACGACCCCTTCGCGCTGCGCGCCGGCCTGGTGGTCGCGGCGGTCGCCAGCCTGTTCGTGGCCGGCCCCGAGTGGCGCCAGCGGATCGGCGCCGCCTTCGACTGGCAGGAGCCGGCGGCGCCCGGCCCGAACTTCCGCGTGGACGGCTGGATCGACCCGCCGCTCTACACGCGGCTTCCGCCGCTGCTGATCGCGATGGACGGGAGCGACCAGCACCTGCGCGCGCCGGTCAACGCGCAGCTGATCGTGCGGATCGCCGGCCAGGGCAAGGCCGCGTCCGAGACGACCCTCACGCCGAATGCCGGCCTCGTCCCGGTGCCGGGCCAGGAGGCGCGCGCCGACCTGCGCGAGGAGCGCTACCGCATCGTCGGCGGCGCCGCGCTGACGATCGTCACCCCGGCGGGCAAGCAGCGTCTCACGGTCGACGCGATCCCCGACCGGCCGCCGGAAGTGACCGCCGTGGGCGGCCCCGAGGTGAACGGGCGCGGCACCTTCAACCTGACCTACCGGGCGAAGGACGATTACGGGATCAGCTCGGCCGAGGCGGTGATCGAGCCGCTGAAATCCGCGCGGGCCCTGGTCCCGGTGCCGCAGATCAACCTGGCGCTGCCGGGCGACGCGAGCGGCGACACCGACACCAAGACCCTCGTGGACCTCACCGAGAGCCCGTGGTCCGGCGCGAAGGTCCGCTACCACATCGTCGTCAAGGACGAGGCCGGCCAGGAGGGGCGCACGCCCGACACCGAGATCGTCCTGCCGGCGCGGCCGTTCCGCGAGCCGCTGGCGCGCGCGCTCGCCGAGCAGCGCCGCCGGCTCGTCATCGCGCCCGACACGGATCGCCGCTGGGTCCAGGGGGCGCTGGACGCCCTGCTGGTCGCGCCCGACACGTACACGCCGCAGCCCGCGATCTTCCTCGGCCTGCGGACCGCGACCGAGCGCCTGCGCCGCGCCCGCACGGATGCCGACCTCGTCGCGGTGGCCGACCTCCTCTGGGAGATGGCTCTCAAGATCGAGGACGGCGACCTGTCGGACGCCGAGAAGCAGCTCCGCCAAGCCCAGGACCGGCTGAAGGAGGCGATCGAGCGCAACGCGCCCGACGACGAGATCAAGCGCCTGACGCAGGACCTGAAGCAGGCGCTCGACAAGTTCCTGTCCGAGATGGCGCAGAAGCAGGGCCGCGAGCCCCGCGAGCAGAGCGAGCGCGGCCAGAACAACGGACAGACCAAGACCGTCACGCCGGAGGATCTCGACAAGATGATCCAGGACATGGCGGAGGCGATGAAGCGCGGCGACACCGCCGAGGCGCAGCGCCTGATGGAGCAGCTGCGCAACATCCTGGAGAATCTCCAGACCGCCGAGCGCGGCGGTCGCTCCGATCAGGCGTCCCGCGAGATGCAGAAGCAGATGCGCGATCTCGACGCGATGTCGCGCGAGCAGCAGGGCCTGCGCGACGAGACCTTCAAGGACGGCGAGGAGCAGCGCGACGGCCAGCGCCCGCAGAACCGCGGCCAGCCGCAGCAGGGACAGCGCGGCCAGCAGGGCCAGGGGCAGCAGGGCCAGCGCCAGCAGGGTCAGAAGGGTCAGCAGGGGCAAGGTCAGCAGGGTCAGGGCCAACAGGGCCAGAACGGTCAGGGGCAGCAGGGCGAGGGCCAGCAGGGCGGCGTCGGCGAGCGCCAGCAGGCGCTCCGGCAGCGGCTGGAGGACCTTCAGAAGCGCATGAAGGAGAACGGCATGCGCGGCGAGCAGGGCCTCTCCGACGCCGAGGACGCCATGCGCGAGGCCGAGAACGCGCTGAAGGACGGCGATTCGGACGGCGCGGTCGACGCGCAGGGCCGCGCCCTCGACGGCCTCAAGCGCGGCGCCGACGGCATGGCCCAGCAGATGCAGGAGATGGCCGAGGGCCAGGGCGAGGGCCAGCAGGAGGGCGGCCAGCAGCCGGGCCAGCAGGGTCAGGCCGGCGCGCGCGACGACGATCCCCTCGGGCGCCCGACCCGCGGCCGCGACATGAGCGACGGGCGGGTCCGCGTCCCCACGGCCGACGAATCCGCGGTCCAGCGCGCCCGGCGCATCATGGAGGAGCTGCGGCGCAAGCTCGGCGACCCGAGTCGCCCCCGCGAGGAACTCGACTATTTCGAGCGCCTGCTCCGCCGCAACTGAGCGCCCGAGACCTCAACGACGCGCCGAGCCGCATCGCGGCTCGCGCCCCACCCGGATCCCCGACCGCATGTCGTCCAACACCCTCGTCCTGATCGCCTGCCTCGCCGTCGCCGCGGTCCTGGTCGCGGGCCTCGCCAACATGATGCGCGGCGGCAGCGTGAACCTCTCGCAGAAGCTGATGCGCCTCCGGGTGCTCCTGCAGTTCGTCGCGATCGTGATCATCATGGGCGTCGTCTGGTGGCGCTCGGCGTGAGGGCGTCGGGCCGGGTGTGACCGCGCCGCCGCACCGAACACCTTTCGATCCGGTGAAGGATGAATAGGCCGCCCCGCCGCGCGGGCCTCTGCTACGCTCGGTAGAAGCAAATCGCTGCGCCTAACCGGCCGAGCCCGCATGACTGCCCCTTCCCGCCTCCGTCTGTTCGGCCTTCTGACCGGGGCGGCGATTCTGCCGGCTTCGGCCGCCGACCTCGCGCCGCCGCCGCCCGCCGCCTACGCGGCCCCCGTCCAACCGCTCAGCATCGTGTCGGAGATCCGGATCGGCGGCGCGGTGCAGGATCCCGGGAGCGCCGAGGGCAAGCTCCCCGGCTTCAGCAAGGCGAACGTCAACGGCGAGATCCTGTTCGCCAAGCCGCGCATCAGCGACGATCCGTTCTGGCAGGCCTTCGTGCCGCGACCGACCGTCGGCGGCAGCTATAACACCGGCGGCCGGACCAGCTACGCCTATCTCGGCGCGACCTGGACGCTCGAGATCTTCCCCGAGACCTTCAACCGCCGCGTGTTCCTCGACGGGTTCTTCGGCGGCGTGGCCCATAACGGCTGGACCGGCCCGAAGGCCGAGACGCCCTACGGTTTCAACACCCTCGGCTGCTCGCCGATGTTCCGCGAGGCGGCCGCCCTGGGCTTCCGCCTGACGGAGCACTGGAGCATCATGGCGACGGTCGAGCACATGTCGAATGCCGGGCTCTGCGCCAACAACCGCGGCCTGACCAATTTCGGCGGCAAGATCGGCTACACGTTCTGAGGCACGCCACCCCGTGGTCAAGCTCAATCGCATCTACACGAGGACCGGCGACAAGGGGACGACCGCGCTGGCGGACGGGCAGCGGCGCTCGAAGGCGGACCTGCGGGTCGAGACCTACGGCACCGTCGACGAGACCAATGCCTGCATCGGCATGGCGCGCCTGCACACGCAGGGCCCCCTCGACGGGATGCTGGGGGCGATCCAGAACGACCTTTTCGACCTCGGCGCCGACCTCGCGACGCCGCCGACCCCCGAGCCCCTCCCCTACGAGCCGCTGCGGATCGTGGCGAGCCAGGTCGACCGGCTGGAGCGCGACATCGACGCGCTCAACGCCGCGATCCCGCCGCTGAAATCCTTCGTGCTGCCCGGCGGCTCGCCGGCTGCCGCGGCCCTGCACCTCGCCCGGACCGTCTGCCGGCGCGCCGAGCGGCTCGCGGTCAGCCTCGCTGCGCGGGAGGACGAGACGGTCTCGCCGGAGGCGCTGCGCTACCTCAACCGCCTGTCGGACTTCCTGTTCGTGGCGAGCCGGGCGGCGAACGGCGACGGGGCCGACGACGTGCTCTGGGTGCCCGGCGCCAATCGCTGAGCCGGCATCGCGGTTTTCGCGGGGCCGCCACGGCGCCGCGTTGACAAGGCGGAAATGTGGCCGTTACGGTCCGGCGCCTTGCGTGCCCCGGCCACGCTGCGCCTCGCGCGCCCGTGGGAGTGGCCTGCACGACGACAAGAATCCTCCGGGGAAGGATCGTGACCGCCATGAAGGTGCTGGTGCCCGTCAAGCGGGTGGTGGACTACAACGTCAAGATTCGCGTGAAGGCCGACGGCTCCGGCGTCGAGCTCGCCAACGTCAAGATGTCCATGAACCCCTTCGACGAGATCGCCGTCGAGGAGGCGATCCGCCTGAAGGAGAAGGGCAAGGTCACCGAGATCGTGGCCGTGTCGATCGGACCGCAGCAGGCGCAGGAGACGCTGCGCACGGCGCTCGCCATGGGCGCCGACCGTGCGATCCTGGTGAAGACCGACGTGAACTGCGAGCCGCTCGCCGTCGCGAAGCTCCTGAAGGCCGTCGTCGAGAAGGAGAGCCCGGAGCTCGTCATCCTCGGCAAGCAGGCGATCGACGACGACTCGAACCAGACCGGCCAGATGCTCGCCGCCCTGCTCGGCTGGCCTCAGGGCACCTTCGCGTACAAGATCGAGCCCGGCGAGGGCAGCCTCGACGTCACCCGCGAGGTCGACGGCGGCCTGCAGACCGTCAGCCTCAAGCTGCCGGCCATCGTGACGACGGACCTGCGCCTCAACGAGCCGCGCTACGCGTCGCTGCCCAACATCATGAAGGCCAAGAAGAAGCCCCTGGAGGAGCTGGCGCCCGACGCGCTGGGCGTCGATGTGACCCCGCGGCTCACGGTGCTGAAGACCGCCGAACCGCCGGGCCGCTCGGCCGGCGTGAAGGTCGCCTCCGCGGCCGAGCTCGTCCAGAAGCTCAAGGTCGAAGCCGGCGTCATCTGATCCGAGGCGGGGCTCCCGGTCGACGGTCGAGCCCCGCGCCACCACCTTCGAGGGCACCAGCAGACCATGACGACACTCCTCTTCGTCGAGCACGGCAACGGCCAGATCAAGGACAGCACGCTGAAGGCGCTCGCCGCCGCCAAGGAGATCGGCGCGCCGGTCCACGCCCTCGTGCTGGGCACCGGCTCCAAGGCCGTGGCCGAGGCCGCGGGCAAGCTCGACGGCGTTGAGAAGGTCCTGAACGCCGAGGACGGCGTCTACGACCACGACCTCGCCGAGCCGGTCTCGGCGCTCATCGCCGCCATCGCCGAGCCCTACGACACGATCATCGCCTCGGCCTCGACCACGGGCAAGAACGTGCTGCCGCGCGTGGCCGCCCTGCTCGACGTCGCGCAGGTCTCCGACATCATCAAGGTGGTCTCGCCCGACACATTCGAGCGGCCGATCTACGCCGGCAACGCCATCCAGACCGTGCAGGCGCCCGCCGGCAAGAAGGTGATCACCGTGCGCACGGCGGCCTTCAAGGCGGCCGAAGAGGGCGGCGCCCCGGCGCCGGTGGAGGCCGTCTCGGCGGCCGCGCCCGCGGCGGGCGGCTCGAGCTTCAAGGGTGAGGAGATCGCGAAGTCCGACCGGCCGGAATTGGCCTCGGCGCGGATCATCGTCTCCGGCGGCCGCTCGCTCGGCTCCTCGGACAAGTTCCACGAGCTGATCGAGCCGCTGGCCGACTCGCTCGGTGCCGCCGTCGGCGCCTCGCGCGCCGCCGTGGACGCGGGCTACGCGCCGAACGACTGGCAGGTGGGGCAGACCGGCAAGGTCGTGGCGCCGGACCTCTACGTCGCGGTGGGCATCTCGGGCGCGATCCAGCACCTCGCCGGCATGAAGGACTCGAAGGTCATCGTCGCCATCAACAAGGATGAGGACGCGCCGATCTTCCAGGTGGCCGATTACGGCCTCGTCGGCGACCTGTTCCAGGTCGTTCCCGAGCTGCAATCCGAGATCGGCAAAGCCAAGGGCCAGTAACGGCACCGGATCTGGCAACCCGCGAGCATTGTCGCAGAACGCGGCTTCACGGGTTCCTTCCGGATCGAGGATTGGTCTAGAAGGCAGCAGCGGCGAGACTTCGCGCGGTGCCGTCGCGTCCGTGCCGTCCAGAGAGCTGGGCGGCAGCGCTGCGGCATCCGCCTTGGGGGCACAGGTCGGCACATGCATATGGAGATCAAGCGGGTCGGCATCGTCGGCGCGGGCCAGATGGGCAGCGGCATCGCGCAGGTCTGCGCCACCGCCGGCTTCGAGGTTCTGCTGAACGACCGCGATCCCGCCCGCCTCGAGAACGGGCTTTCGGTGATCGAGGGCAGCCTCGCGCGCCTCGTCTCGAAGGGCACGCTCACCGAGGGCGACAGCGGCGAGGCCCGCTCGCGCATCGTCCCCGCCCGCGACTTCGCTGCCCTCGGCCCGTGCGATCTCGTCATCGAGGCGGCGACCGAGAACGAGGCGACCAAGCGCGAGATCTTCACCACGCTGTGCGGGTCGCTGCGGCCGGAGACCCTGGTGGCGACCAACACGTCGTCGATCTCGATCACCCGGTTGGCGGCGGCGACCGACCGGCCGGAGAAGTTCATCGGCATCCACTTCATGAACCCGGTGCCGGTGATGCAGCTCGTCGAGCTGATCCGCGGCATCGCCACCGAGGACACGACCTACGAGTCGGCCAAGGCGTTCATCGCGAAGCTCGGCAAGACGTCGACGATGTCGGAGGATTTCCCGGCCTTCATCGTCAACCGGATCCTGCTGCCGATGATCAACGAGGCGATCTACACGCTCTACGAGGGCGTCGGATCGGTCGAGTCGATCGACACCGCCATGAAGCTCGGCGCGAACCACCCGATGGGCCCGCTGCAGCTGGCCGACTTCATCGGCCTCGATACCTGCCTGTCGGTCATGCAGGTCCTCTACGAGGGCCTCGCCGATTCGAAGTACCGGCCCTGCCCGCTCCTCGTGAAGTACGTCGAGGCCGGCTGGCTCGGCCGGAAGGCCAAGCGCGGCTTCTACGATTACCGCGGCCCGACGCCGATCCCGACCCGCTGAGAGGGCCGTGTGCGGGACGGCCCGAGCCGTCCCGCGCGCGACGCCTTACTTCGGCGCGCCGTTCGCGCCCGGCTGGGCCGGCTGCGGATAGGACGGGTTGCCGCCCGGAACGGCGGTGCTGTTCGACGGCGACGAGCCGCCGGACTGGCCGTTGACCGAGCCCGTCACCTCCTTGCGCGACGCGTCCTGGCTCTGGCTGGCGTAGTCCTTCGGCGAGTTGGCGCCGTTCCACGTGAGCAGGCCCACGGTCGCGATCGCCAGCAGGACGAGGCTCGCCACCAGGACCCAGAGCACCGGCTTGCCGCGCTCGCCCTGGCGGCTCTCGTTGGGGTTCAGTCTCTCGGCCATGTGCAAAACCTTCCTCGGCGGGACGCCACACGCCGGAACGGGCGCTGCGCGACACGATCTCGTTACCGGCCGCCAACGCGGGGCCGCCGAGGCAGGTTCCTGACGGGGCCGGCTCAGCGCCCGGTCGTCAGCAGGATCTTGCCGAGATGGGCGCTCGATTCCATCAGCTCGTGCGCCGCCCGCGCCTCTTCGAGCGGGAACGTCGCGTGGGTGACGGACCGGATGCGTCCGGCCTCGAGTTCGGGCCAGATGTCCCGGCGGAGACCGTCGGCGATCGCGGCCTTGTCGGCCTTCCCGCGCGGCCGGAGCGTCGAGCCGGTGAAGGTTAGGCGGTTGCGCATGATCGGCGTGATGTTCAGCCCGTCGACCTTGTAGCCGCCCATCAGCGCGATCATCACCAGCCGCCCGTCCGGTGCCAGCGACTTGAGGTTCCGGGCGAGGTAGCTGGCGCCGATCATGTCGAGGATGACGTCGACGCCGCGCCCGTCGGTGAGGCGCTTCAGTTCCTCGGCGAAGTCGGCCTGCTTGTAGTCGATCGCGGCATCCGCCCCGAGATCCTCGCAGAAACGGCACTTCTCAGCGGAGCCCGCCGTCGCGAAGACCCGGGCGCCGACATGCTTGGCGATCTGGATCGCCGTGGCGCCGATGCCGCTCGACCCGCCGTGGACGAGGAAGCTCTCGCCGCGCGTCAGGCGGCCGCGCTGGACCACGTTGGAGTAGACCGTGAAGAAGGTTTCCGGCAGACCGCCGGCATCGACCAGCGAGACGGCCTTCGGTCGCGGCAGGCAGTGGGCCGCCTCGGCCACGGCGTACTCGGCGTAGCCGCCGCTGATCACCAGGGCACAGACCTCGTCGCCGGCCGACAGGCCCTCGACTCCGCTGCCGAGCGCGACCACGCGGCCGGCGACTTCGAGGCCCGGAATCTCGGTGGCGCCGGGCGGCGGCGGGTACACCCCGGACCGCTGCGCGACGTCGGGCCGGTTCACCCCGGCCGCCACCACCTCGATCAGGACCTGGCCGGGCCCCGGGCTCGGCACGGGCGCGTTCTCCAGGCTGATCACCTCCGGTCCGCCGGAACCCGCGTAACGGATCTGGCGCATGGTCCCGGGCAGGTCGGTGGTGGCCATCAGCGATTGTCCTCAGCGCGCACGTCGTCTCGGCCGCGCTCACGGTGTCGCGGCCCGGCTCTACTTGCGGCAACGGGCGCGCTTGGCAAGCCGCGCGCCCACTGCCGGTCCGGAGAGCCGCCTAGCGGGCCGCCGCCTTCACGGCCGCCGGGAGCACGATCGCACCCTGCGCGAGGCTCTTCGGCCAGACCGCGACCTGCTTGCCGTCCTGCCACTGCGCCATCAGGCCGGTGACGAAGCCCGGCCCGTACTTGATCGAGTGGGTGAATTGGTCGTCCTTGCCGTAGAACTGCGTGCGCCCGACGGTGCCGACCCAGTCGGTCTTCTCCAGGGCGTCGACGAGCTTGTCGGCCTCCGTGGTGCCGGCCCGCTTCACCGCGTCGGCGGCGTAGTAGACCTGATCGTACGCCATGTACCCGGCGTAGGACGGGTCGCTGCCGAAGCGCTTCTTGAACGCGGCGCTGAAGGCGAGCGACTTGTCGGTGATCGCCGCGCCCGGCACCGCGATGCTCTGGAAGATCACGCCCTGGGTCGCGCCGTTGGTGTTCGACCAGAAGGTCGAGGAGGTCGCCTGCGAGTTCATGCCGGTCATGGCGAGCGGCACCTTCTGGTTCTGCCACTGCACGGTCGGCTGCACGCCGACATGCGAGATGCCGGTGACGATCAGGTCGGGCTTGGCCGCCTCGATCTTGTTGTAGATCGGCGTGAAGTCGCCCGTGTCCGGCGAGAAGCGGATGTGGTCGACGACCTTCACGCCGATCTCGGGCAGGCACTTCTCGTAACCGACGTCGAGCGGCCGGGTCCAGGCCGCGTCCTCGCTCATGATCGCGGCGGTCTTCACCTTCATCAGGTCGATCAGCATGTCCTTGGTGGAATCGCAGATGGACTGGGCGAGCGCCGCCGAGGTCAGGTAACCGTGGAAGGTGTACTTGTTGCGCGCGTAGTCCTTGTGGACCGCGGCGCTGATCTCGTTCGAGGCCGCGCCGGGCGTGATCATCGGCGTCTTGAGCCGGGCCGCCCAGGGCATCAGCGCCAGCACGACCTCGGAGATGTAGCTGGCGATGACGAGGTTGACTTTGTCCTCGGAGACCGCCCGCTGGAAGGCGCGGACCGCGTCGGAGGCCGAGGACTTGTCGTCGTAGGTGACGACCTGGATCTGGCGGCCGTCGACGCCGCCCTGGGCGTTGATCTCGTCGGCGGCGAGCTGAACGGCCTGCGGGATCGAGGCCCCGACCACCGACTGCGCCTCGGCGATCACGCCGATCCTGATGGGATCCGCGGCCCGCGCCTGCGTCGATCCCAGTAATCCGGCCACTGCGAGCAGGGCCAGGGCCCGGCTCGAGACGCTGCGTTCCATCGGCATGGGCTTCCTCCTGCGGCCCGTGCGGCTTTTGCCGCCGCATCGGGTCCAGGACAGGATAGTGCAGCACGCGGATGCTTGAATACAGTGTGCAGATGCGGAAAGCCGTGACAGACGGGCGCTCACCTGTCCGCCCGGCCGAAGATCAGGCTCAGATTGTTGGCGGGCATGGCCACGCGCCGGACCAGGCTGAGCCCGTGTTGGGCCGCTTCCGCCGCGACAGCGTCGAGGTCCCGCACGCCCCAGGCGGGATCCCGCGCGCGTAAGGAGGCGTCGAAGGCGGCGTTGCTCTCCGCGAACGGCCGGTCCGCCTCGCGGAACGGCCCGTACAGGAACAGGACGCCGCCCGCGCTCAGGACGCGTCCGGCGCCGGCCATCAAGCCCTCGGTGGCGGCCCAGGGCGCGATGTGGATCATGTTGATGCACACGATCCCGTCGACCCGCGCGACGGGCCACGCCGCGGCGGCGGCGTCGAGCGCGAGCGGCGGCCGGATATTGGCGAGCCCGGCCCGGAGCGCGTGCGCGGCGATGCTGCGCCGGGCGGCGGGTTCGGGATCGCTCGGCAGCCAGTCCAGGCCCGGCAGGGCCGCGGCGACGTGGACCGCGTGCTCACCGGAGCCGCTGGCGATCTCCAGAACGGTGCCGCTGTCGGGCAGGATCTCGCGGAGCACGGCCAGGATCGCGTCGCGATTGCGCGCGACGGCCGGCGCCGTCAGGGCCTCGTTGACGTCGACGTCCCAGCCGAGCATGGAGGCCCTCCATCGGTCTGCGCAGTCCGTCGATGGGATGGCGGCCGGACGCGTCACGCACCCATATTGCGCGGGCGGACCCGTTGCCATACCGCATTCCACGGGTGTTCCGCCCGTTCGACGCGCTGTTCGCGCCAGCCTCCGCGTCTCTCGCGGTGCGAACCGTCCCGATCGGCCCGGCAGGGTTGAGAGCGCCGCCCCACTTCCGGACTTGCCGTCCTCCGAGACGTCCAGGGATTCGCCCATCGTGCCCGATCCGCAAGCCGCCCGGACACTACCCAAGGTCGCGACCGGCATCACCGGTTTCGACGACCTGACCCATGGCGGTCTCCCGGCCGGGCGGCCGACGCTCATCTGCGGCGCCGCGGGCTGCGGCAAGACGCTGTTCGCCACGACCTTTTTGGTCAACGGCGCGACGCTTTACGGCGAGCCCGGCGTGTTCATGAGCTTCGAGGAGCGGGCCGAGGATCTGGCGGCGAACGTCGCGTCGCTCGGCTACGACCTTGACGGTCTCGTCGCCGCCGGCCATCTCGCCATCGACCACGTGCGCGTGGAGCGGAGCGAGATCGAGGAGACCGGAGAGTACGACCTCGAGGGCCTGTTCATCCGCCTCGGCTTCGCGGTGGAGTCGATCGGGGCCAAGCGCGTCGTCCTCGACACGATCGAGACGCTGTTCGCGGGCTTCACCGATCCGACCCTGCTCCGCGCCGAGCTGCGCCGCCTGTTCGGCTGGATCAAGGATCGCGGCCTCACCGCGATCATCACGGGCGAGCGCGGCGACGGGCCGCTCACCCGCCAGGGCCTGGAGGAGTACGTCTCCGACTGCGTCGTGCTGCTCGACAACCGCGTCGAGGACCAGATCACCACGAGACGGTTGCGCGTCGTCAAGTATCGAGGCTCCGCCCACGGCACCAACGAGTACCCGTTCCTTATCGATCACGCGGGGATCAGCGTCCTGCCGGTGACCTCGGCGGATCTCGTCTACGGGGTGCCCGACGGCATCCTCTCGACGGGGATCGCCGGGCTCGACGCCATGCTGGGACCGCGGGGCTTCCATCGCGGCTCCGGGATCCTGATCTCCGGCGAGGCCGGGACCGGGAAGAGCATGCTCGCCGCCTCGATCCTCGACGCGGCCTGCCGGCGCGGCGAGCGCTGCATGGCCTTCGTGTTCGAGGAGAGCGGTGCCCAGATCATCCGCAACGCGCGCTCGATCGGGCTCGACCTCGCCGCGCACGTGGCGAGCGGCCGCCTCCGCTTCGAGGCCGCGCGGCCGAGCCTGTTCGGTCTGGAGACGCATCTCGCGCGGATGCACCGCGACCTCGACCAGTTCCGGCCGGACGTGGTGGTGCTCGACCCGATCTCGGCCCTGCGCGGGTCGTCGGGCGAGCTGCAGGCGACGCTCCTGCGCATGATCGACCTAATCAAGACCCGCGGCATCACGGCGATCTTCACGACCCTCCGCGGCGACGGCTCCCTGATCGAGGACAACGATCTCGGCGTGTCCTCCCTGATGGATGCCTGGATCAAGCTCCAGAACATGGAGGCGAACGGCGAGCGGACGCGGACCCTCTACGTCATCAAGGCGCGGGGTATGAGCCATTCCAACCAGATCCGCGAATTTCTGATGTCGTCGGACGGGATCCAGTTGGTGGATGCCTATATTGGTCCTTCAGGTGTTCTCACCGGCACCGCGCGCCTAGTTCAGGAGGCTCAGGAACGCGCGGCCGCGCAGCAGCACCGGGACGCGACCGAGCGCCGGCTCCGGGATATGGCGCGCCGACGCTCCGCCCTGGAGCGCCAGATCGAGGAGCTCAGGGCCGGTCTCGAGGCGGCCGTGGACGAGGAGGAGAGCCTGCGTGCCGAGGACGCGGCGCGGGGCGTCACGCTCGCGGCGGAGCAGCAGGCGTTGAGCGCACGACGGAGTGCCGCGGAATGAGCGATACGACATCGGACGACCAAGCACCCGAGACGGATCTCGACCGCGATTCCGGCCACTATCACCTGCGCCTCTACGTCGCCGGGCAGACGGCCAAGTCTCTCGCTGCCCTGAGCAACCTGAAGCGGTTCTGCGAGGAGCACCTGGCCGGCCACTACGACATCGAGGTCATCGACCTCATGAAGAACCCGCAGCTCGCCGCCGGCGATCAGATCCTCGCGATCCCGACCCTCGTGCGCCGGCTGCCGTCGCCGCTCAAGCGGATCATCGGCGACCTGTCGAACACCGAGAAGGTTCTGGTCGGCCTCGACATCCGTCCCAAGGCCGACCGGCCTTGAACGCGGCCGCCTCGTCTCCGACGGACGCGGAGCACGTCCGGTTGCGGCTGTTCGTGGCCGGAACCGCGTCGCGCTCGCTGCGCGCGGTCGAAGTGCTGCGCCGCATCTGCGAGGCCCACTTCCCGGGCCGCTACGAGCTGGAGATCGTCGACATCTATCAGCAGCCCGACCTTGCCGAGCGCGACGGGATCCTCGCCGCACCCACGCTCCTGAGACTGGCGCCGGGGCCGGAACGGCGCCTCTCGGGCGATCTCCTGGATGAGGGCCGCGTGCTGCGCAGTCTCGAGATCGCGTCCGCCGCGGAGCCGCTCTGATGGGTGTGGACGCTCTGCTGCCCGGCGACGAGCCCGGGCTCGACGCCTATCGCGCCCATATCCGCGAACTCGAGGCGCGGCTGGAGGAGAGTGAGGAGACCCTCGCGGCCATCCGCCGGGGCGATTTCGACGCCGTCGTGGTGGAGGGCCCGAACCACGAGCGTCTCGTCTACACACTTGAGAACGCGGACCTGCCCTACCGGGCACTGATCGAGCAGATGCAGGAAGGCGCGTTCACGTTGGCGCTGGACGGGACGCTGCTCTACTGCAACCGGCGGCTGGCCGAGATGCTCGGCGAGCCGCAGGAGCGCCTGACCGGCCGCGCGCTCCGGAATTTCGTCCACGCGGATGTCGACCTCGGGCGCCTGATCCGGCACGCGATGGACGGGCCAGTCCGCGAGGAGATCGCGCTGCGCGCGGCGGCGGGCTCGGAGAGCGCGACCTTCCTGTCGCTCAGCCGCTTCGCCTGCCAGGGCGATCAGCCGCTCCTCTGCGGGATCCTGACGGACCTGACCGAGCAGCGACGCAATATGCAGGCGTTGGCGGAGGCTCATGCCAAACTCCAGTCCGAGAGCGCCGAGCGCGAGCGCGTGGAGGAGGCGCTGCGGCAGTCGCAGAAGCTCGAAGCGGTGGGGCAGCTGACCGGCGGCGTCGCCCACGACTTCAACAACCTGCTGACGGTGATCAAATCCTCCACCGACCTGCTCAAGCGCCCGGACCTGCCGGAGGAGCGCCGTCGCCGTTACGTCGAGGCCATCTCCGACACGGTCGACCGCGCCGCCAAGCTGACCGGCCAGCTCCTGGCCTTCGCGCGTCGCCAGGCCCTTCGGCCCGAGGTTTTCGAGGTGGGCGCCTCGCTGCGGGCCGTGGCGGAGATGCTGGATTCGGTCACCGGCGCGCGCATCAGCGTTCTGGCCGAGATCCCCGCCACACCCTGCTACATCCGCGCCGACCTCAGCCAGTTCGAGACCGCGCTGATCAACATGGCGGTGAACGCCCGCGACGCGATGGGCGGTGAGGGCACCCTCACCCTGAAGCTATCCGGCGACCGGCCGATGCCGGCGATCCGCGGTCACGCGGGGTCGCGCAGCACCTTCGCGGCGGTGTCGCTGTCCGACACCGGCATCGGCATTCCGGCCGACGTGCTGCCGCGCATCTTCGAACCGTTCTTCACCACCAAGGACATCGGCAAGGGCACCGGGCTCGGGCTGTCCCAGGTCTTCGGCTTCGCCAAGCAGTCCGGGGGCGACGTCGACGTGTCCAGCAGCCCGGGCCACGGCACGACCTTCACGCTCTACCTGCCGCAGGCGGAGCACGCGCCGGACATGCCCGTCACGCCGCGGAGCGAGGAGAACGGGCTCGACGGCGCCAGCCTCTGCGTGCTGGTGGTCGAGGACAACATCGAGGTCGGCCGCTTCGCCACACAGATCCTGGAAGATCTCGGGCACAAGACCGTCTGGGCAACCAATGCCGAGGAGGCGCTCGTCGAGATCGAGAGGATCCCCTTCCGCTTCGACGCCGTCTTCTCCGACGTCGTGATGCCCGGCATGGGCGGTATCGCGCTGGCCCGCGAGCTGCAGCGGCGCCTGCCCGACCTGCCGGTGGTCCTCACCTCCGGCTACAGCCACGTGCTGGCGCAGGAGGGCGTCCACGGCTTCGACCTGATCCAGAAGCCCTACTCGGTGGATCAGCTCTCGCAGACCCTCCGCAAGGTCGTCGGCAAGGGCCGCGCCGGAGCCCGGCGGCGGCGCTGAGGCCGGCTCCTAGCGGGTGCCGTACATCCGGTCGCCGGCGTCGCCGAGGCCCGGGACGATGTAGCCGTGGTCGTTCAGGTGGCTGTCGATCGCCGCGGTCCAGACCGGCACGTCCGGATGGGCGGCCTGGAACTTGGCAAGGCCCTCCGGCGCCGCCAGTAGGCAGACGAAGCGGAGGTCGGAGGCGCCCCGGGCCTTGAGGCGGTCGAGGGCCGCGATCGCCGAGTTGGCGGTCGCCAGCATCGGATCCAGCACCAGCACCGTCCGGTCGGCCAGATCGGACGGCGCCTTGAAGTAGTACTCCACGGCTTCCAGCGTCTCGGGATCCCGGTAGAGCCCGATATGCGCGACGCGGGCCGACGGGACCAGCGACAGCATGCCGTCGAGAAAGCCCACTCCGGCGCGGAGGATCGGCGCGAGCACCAGTTTCTTGCCCTGGATCTGCTGCCCCTGCATCGGCTGGAGGGGCGTCTCGATGGTGACGGGCTCCAGCGGGAGGTCACGGGTCACCTCGTAGGCCAGGAGCATCCCGATCTCGTTGAGGATCTGCCGGAAGCCCTTGGTCGAGCGGTTCTTGTCCCGCAGATGGGTCAGCTTGTGCTGCACCAGCGGGTGATCGACCACGGTGACCCGAGCCGTCGACATGCCCCGAACCCTCCCCTTGCGGTTGAGGAGCAATGCAGGAGCGAAGGCCGGGGTGCAACTCGTCCCGGTGATCCCGGCGGAAGGCCGGATCGACGGAGGTGCGTGAGGACTCGGGTAGGCATCGCGGCCGGGCGCGGAATCCTCTCGGAAGGATGGGGGCTCGGTCGACGCGGACCGTCGCGTGCGGGTCCGGCACAAGCGTCACTTGTATCGTCGCCGTCAACGCTTTCGTCTGGATAAGAGAGATTTTCGGGCAAACCGGATACCCGAACCTGCGCGACGGTTGACCTTTATCTCATATGATGATGTAGCTTTGTTCGGTTAATTATGTATTTCTGAAGTATTTTTACAAGTTAAAATCATTCTATGATGTTTTTAAGGCGCGGGTTGCGCGAGATCCCGAAGTGGCTAGATGCAGTCGCTTGCGTCGGACCGCCCGATGCGACCGAGCCGCACTCGGATCTGGCCGAGGATCGTCATGCGCGCATCCATTCCACTCAAAGCAATCCTGGCCCTTCTCTTCGCGGGACTTGCCCTGATCTCCGCGGCGCAGGGCGGTCTGTCCCTCCGTCAGCTGGCCGGGATCGGGCAGGCTGCGACGGCACTGGCCAGGGACTGGGTGCCCTCCCTCGAGAAGGTCGGCGCGATCGAAGTGGCGGCCTCCGAGGTCCGCATCAAGCAGTACCGGCTCATCCTGCTGTCGGATACGCCGGAGCACCGGGACGCCAATGAGGCCGCCCTGGCGAACACGCACGCGCGGCTGCGCGACGCGCGCCGGGCTTACGAACCGCTGATCACCACCGTCGAGGAGCGGCGGCACTACGACGCGTTCGGCGCGTCCTGGACCCGGTTCGCGGAGGTGGATCGGGACGTGCGGCGCCTCGTGGAGGCGGGGCGGCAGACGGAGGCGACCGCGCTGCTGATCCGGCCCGACGTCGTGGCGCTGTACGACGGCGCCCGGGCGGCCCTGGCCCGTCTGGCGGACCACGACGAGAAAGCGGCCCAGCAGGACGCGGACGCGGCGATGACCCGAGTCGAGGCCGCGTCCGCCGCGGCCGTCGCCAGCATCGGCCTCGCGCTGGTGTCCGCCCTGGCGGCGGCGATCTTCGGCCTCCTCTACATCTCGCGGCCGATCGCCGCGATGACCGCCGCGATGACCCGGCTGGCGCGGGGTGAGGCCGGCACCGAGGTACCGTTCCGGCACCGTCGCGACGAGATCGGCGCCATGGCGGCGGCCGTGCAGGTGTTCAAGGACAACCTGATCCGCACCCGGCAGCTGGAGGCGGAGGCCGAGGCGGCGCGGCAGGACGCGGAGCGTCAGCGCGGCCTCGCGATGCGGCAGGTCGCCGACCGCTTCGCCGACGCCGTCGGCGGGATCGTCGCGCAGGTCTCGACCGCGGCGGCATCGTTGCAGGCCACGGCCCGCGGCATGACGGAGACCGCGGCCGAGACCGCGGGGCAGTCGACCACCGTCGCGGCCGCGGCCGAGGAGGCGGCCAGCAACGTCGGCACCGTGGCGGCGGCGGCCGAGGAACTCGGCGCCTCCGTGCAGGAGATCGGCCGGCAGGTCGACGGCTCGGCCGGCCTCGCGCGGGCGGCGGTCGCGGAGGCCGACCGGACCGGCGCGCTGGTCCGGGACCTGAGCGAGGCCGTGGCGCGGATCGGCGACGTG